>DAOOQW010000218.1:0-4017 GCA_035388945.1 Flavobacteriales bacterium | reverse complement strand
CAGCTTTCACACGGTTATTCGAAATAATTACTGCTCCATCATGCAATGGATTGTTCTTAAAAAAGATCGATTCCAAAATATTAGCAGTTATCTCTGAATCTAGCCGCTCACCCGTATTTGCATAATACTTCAAATCCGATTTACGACTGATAACTATCAAAGCACCGGTATGCTGTAAAGCCATCTTCTGACAAGCAGTCACAATCGATTCGTAGTTTAAACTACCATAAGCTGCCGAATTCAATCCTGAAAAGCCTTTGAAGTTTTCTTTGTTGAAGATTCCACGAGAGCCAACCATCAATAAAAACCTACGAAGTTCTTGTTGAAATACGATAATGAGTGCAATTACTCCAACTCCAATAAATTGTCCGAGAATGGTTGCTAATAGCTGCATATTTAGCGCTTTAACGAGCAACCATAGGAGGTAAAACAAGAGAATTCCAAAGAAAATACTCACTGCACTTGTACCTCTTACCAAACTGTACAATTGGTAGAGTAAAATGGCTACAATGACAATATCGACTATGTCGAGCCAGCGCAGGGTTATAAAAAAGGAAATCAGCAATTGCATGAGGGCAAATGTAAGGAAGCTCGCTTAGCCTGCACTACTCTATTATTTGACAGAACGAATCATTTCCAATATCCGAATGGCTTCAACTGCTGGTTTTACATCATGAACACGTAAAATTTGAGCCCCTTTTTGAATGGCTATTGTATGTAAAACGGTTGATCCATTCAAAGCATCATCCACTTTCACATCTAATAAACGAGTAAGCATTGATTTTCGCGAAACACCAACCAATAATGGGATTTTCAGTTTGTGAAACACATCCAACTTATTCAATAACTGATAATTATGCTCTAAGCTTTTACCAAATCCAAACCCGGGATCAACAATAACATCCTCTACTCCTACTTGCCTAAGTGCTTCTAAGCTTTGATGCAATTCGTGAAACACCTCATAAACAACATCTTTATACGCTGGATTCTGCTGCATCGAATCGGGACGGCCTTGCATGTGCATGAGAATGTAGGGCACTTTCAATTCAGCAACTGTCGAAAACATAGCATTATCAATCTTTCCAGCCGAAATATCATTGATCAAATCTGCACCCGATTCAACCGCCCAACGTGCTACTTGCGCATGATACGTATCCACTGAAATTATACTCTTTGGAAACTCTTTTCTGACAGCAGTAATAACAGGTTGTAAACGTTTCCACTCATCACTTGCCTGACTAATTAAAGCTCCCGGCCGACTTGAACTAGCACCTAAATCTAAAAACTGAGCACCTTCTTGTACATGTCGACTGGCTAATTGGAGGAAATTCGAGTCAGAAACACGACTTCCAGCAAAAAATGAGTCCTCGTTAATATTAATTATGCCCATTACACAGGGCTTATCGAAGGAAAATTGCTTTCCTTGAATGCGAATGCTGTGGATTTCGGGGGATGATGTTAATTTCGTGCCCTTGATTCTGGTTTCCATGCAACAAACATCGGCACAATTCGACGCAGTCATTCAACGATGCAAAGATATTTTTCTCAAAAAGAACACCGATTACGGCACTTCTTGGCGGATTTTTCGGATTTCGTCTATCACCGACCAGCTTTTTATTAAAGCAAGTCGCATTAGAGGAATCGAAACCAAAGGTATGCACCTTGTGGAAGAAGGTATTGAACCTGAGTTTATTGGAATCGTGAATTACTCTTTAATGGGATTGATTCAAATGCAATTAGGAACCGATTCTGAATTGGAATTAAGTCGTGAACGTTCAGAACAGCTTTATGATCAAACTGTTGCTGAAGTAAAAGCACTTATGATGCAGAAAAACCACGATTATGGTGAAGCTTGGCGAGATATGCGTGTGAGTTCTTTTACTGATATGATTCTAGTTCGACTCATGCGTATCAAGCAAATGGAAGATAATCAAGGCGCTACGCTCATTTCTGAAGGGATTGATGCCAATTACATGGACATGATCAATTACGCTATTTTTGCCCTCATCAAAATTTCGGAAGATGAGGCTTGATATTTGCTAAGCCGCGCCGGTTTTTTATAATTTTTGACCAACCTGTATGAAGTACCTCGTTCATCTTTGCCGCACGCTAGTAGGCGTTCTTTTCATTATTTCTGGCTTGATTAAATCAAACGACACCATTGGTTTCGCCTATAAACTCGAAGAATATTATCAGGTTTTTGGTACCGAGTTTTTGATTTCTACCGCGGTTCTTCAAGCCATGGTCATTTGTATTGTAGAGGTTGTTTTAGGCGTGATGCTATTAATAGGATACCGTAAAAAACTCACTCTGTTCCTCTTAATGGCCATGATTGTGTTTTTCACATTCCTTACCTTCTACTCTGCTTACTTCAATAAAGTAACCGATTGTGGATGTTTTGGTGATGCACTTCACCTTACTCCTTGGCAATCTTTCGGAAAAGATGTAGCTCTCCTTATTCTGATTTCAGTATTAGTCGCTGGAAGCAAACACATTCAACAATTATTTAGTAATAAAGTAACACTCGGCATTCTTTCCATTGCCTTGATTCTCAATATTGCTTTCCCTGTTTATACGTATAACTACATGCCAGTTAAGGATTTCCGTCCGTATGCAATTGGCAACGACATCATCGAACAAATGAACGGTGGTCGTCCGGGGAAATTCGATACACGTTTCGTGTATAAAAATCTTCAAACTGGTAAGGATGAAGAAATGGTTAAACCGCCTTATACCGATACGATTAACTGGGAAATCGATACCTTAAAATGGAAGTTTGTTGATACCAAACAAATCGTTCTTGATCCGGGTGAGCAAGCTCCTATTCACGATTTCAGTATTACTAGCGTAGAAGGTTCTGAATACACCGATGATTTCTTAAAACACGATAGTCTGCATTTCTTCTTGGTTAGTTACGATTTGACAAAAGCAGATCGAGACGTACAACCACAAATTAATGCCTTCGCGCAAGCATGTGAGAAAAACGGGATTCCATTCATCGGCTTATCTTCTAGCACACCTGAAGCAATAGACGAATTCCGTCACGAAGTACAAGCACCTTACGATTACTACATCACCGACGCAACACAACTTAAAACTATGATCCGCTCCAATCCCGGATTAATACTACTTAAAGGTTCCAAAATTTTAGATATGTGGGGAAAAAGAACCTTGCCGACCTTTGAGGACTTTAGAAAAAAGTACCCTAACAATAAGTAATTAGAAAATTTCAAGTTTGCATCTGGATTCTGCTTCAAATTATTTTACCTCAAGAAGCTTTGCTTGTTGATGCAATTTTAATTTGCCCCAGCGGACAGCTTGTTGAGAATCGAATAGTAACTGTAAAAATCCTATGTTGATTGATAAGAGTAGCAATTCTCTTAGCGTTTAACTGATTGGATTTTACTAAAACTGCGCTCAAAAATTCGGAAATTATTAAAGAATAAAATAAGCTAACAGAACGATTTCAATATTTAAGTCCATATCAGAAATGCAAAGGCGTAAATAAATTAACCCTCTGCAACGAACTGAAATTGGGTATTGGAAGATTGTCCAACACTATCCACCCAAAACTACTTGTTAGTAAGCATTTCAGCCGCATTAATGAAATGATGATTGCCGATTTCGAATAAATCCAGCTTTTTTCAGCTTTATTGATTAATTTTAGTGAATTGATTTTTTTGACACCTCGAGGCGTTCATTTCTGTCAAATTCTCGCATTTTTTTTTAAACCGCTTTGCGCATGCTAACTGCTTTAAGATTATTTCTTGCGTTCTATTGCCTCGCCGCAACGGAAATGGTTAGTGCACAACAAGTGGTACCAATACTAAATTATTCAACTAATGCCAATGGACAAGTCGAACTGGAGGTTGCTTCCACACCATTGTTTTATTATGTATTGGAAGTGAGACACTCTCCTGAAGGCGCGTTTGAAATAGCAACTTCAGTCACTATGGGGCAACCTGGCAGCACTGTGATTACCGAACCGCTTGGAAATTATCCGCTAGAAAATTACCA
>DAOOQW010000217.1:0-4025 GCA_035388945.1 Flavobacteriales bacterium | reverse complement strand
AATAGTGTGACCTATGTGTATCATCCGACAGGTCAACTAAAAGAGGAACAAACTTTTCGAGGTGATAAATTAATTCGAAAAGAAGTTTACGATAATGAATACAATGCTGCCGGAAAGGAAACACAACAATGCCGGTATCAAATTGATAGTGCTGGCGCTCGTGTTCCTCATAACGCACCCATGACGATAAGCGAATACGATAACGAAGGTTTGATTCTTCAGCGTACCGTTTATAACAACAAAGAGAAACGTAAAATGATGAGTTGGATTTATTACAAATATCAGCTCGACAACGATTATAAAGTAATCAAGCAAACTGGTTTCAACGAAGAGCAACAAGAGATTTATCGGAATGAATTATCCTATACCGATAGTTCTATTATCAGTATTGAATACAAAATGTGCTCTTGTCCGGAAAAGAAAGTAGAGAAAGCAGGAAGCCGTCAGCTGATTTTTAACAAGTTTGGAGAAAAAACCAAAGAACTAGTTTATGCTGCAAATGGTGATTTAACTGAAACTCGCACTTGGTTGTATGATGATTTCGGAAATATGGTCGAGAACCAAACTGTTAAAGTTGCAGAACCAGCAAAATTGATCAAGTCGAAAATGATTTTAGAGTTCCAAGTTGATCAAGCACAAACAGCTCGTAAGCCAACGAAATAATCGAAAAAGACAATAAAAAAACCCCGAATGATAAGTCGTTCGGGGTTTTTTGTTTTTAGTTCTTTATAAACTTTCGTGTTTGCCAAGTTGAATTGGAGAGTACACGAATAAAGTACATTCCATTAGGCAGATTATCGATTGAAACACTTGTTGTCGAATTAGAAGGATTCATGGATTGAACTAATTTTCCTTGCAAATTGAAAATCTGAACTTGATTGATTTTAGCAGAACTGTTCAAATAAATTGTTTCGCTAGCTGGATTTGGCCACATAGCAAGTTCTACTGGTGCATCTGTTGGGGCAATTGCAGTTGGAACTTCACAACCTAGCTGATTAGCCAAAAAGGGTGTCATCGCCATATATACCGAATCCATATAAACAGTAGAGTTCACAAAAGGCACATGCGCTTGTCCGGGCCAAGTGTAAAATTCATTTTGAACACCAATATGACTTTGACGAGCAGCAACCGAATGGCTTCCATCTACTTCAAACAATGAAATCCCAAGTACGTTGATAATATCTGAGCCATAAGGAACCACATCGTCGTTTGTACCATGCATAGAAAGACAAGGTGTATCGCCGGCATTAATCCAAGCAGTATCGCCTAAAGCACCACAAAGATTTACGATTGCTTTAACTTTAGAAGAGTAGCCATCATTTCCACTTAAACCCTCAATTCCACCAAAAGCAACTGGATCAACAGCTGTAGGAATTTCTTCCGGTTGATCGAGGTAGGCCAAGTGAAGCACCATAAAGGCTCCTGCTGAAACACCTGCTGCATAAATATTAGTCGTGTCAATTTTAAATTGATTAGCTGTAGCTCGGTCTTTTCTGAAATAGCGAATTGCTGCACGCATGTCAGAGGTTGCACGATATACTGTTTCGGTTGCAGTTGTTGCGTTAGGAATCAAATTCTCATAACCCAAACGATAGTCAATAGAGGCACATACGTAACCTAATCGGGTATACTTGTTACATAAAGTTACAATGTCGGAACTGGTTTTATTTCCAAAGATGAAAGAACCACCATGTGCGAAAACAATCAGCGGGCGCTCGGTAAATGCATCACCCGTTGGCTGATAAACATCCATTTTTAATATCGTTGCTGCTCCACTATAAGTAAACGCATTACCATATTCCACATCGGATGTAACAGAAACATCTGTAAATACTTCCTGAAGAAAGCGGTCGTTGGAACAATCGTATTGGGCGCTGAGATTTAATGATAGCAAGCTCAGCCCGAGCAAATAAGTAACTCGGGAAATGTGTACAGATATATTCATAAGCAGAAGGGATTTAGAAAGCGACTTCGGGCATATTAACCGCAACAACATCCCGAATTTCTGGAACGGCGTGTCGAATTGCTTCGGTAACACCAGAACGAAGTGTCATAGTGCTCATTGAACACGAACTGCAAGCTCCATGAAGGCGAACCATTGCAACTAGATCATCGGTAATTTCATCTACCGTGATATTGCCTCCATCGGCCTCCATATAAGGACGAATGGAATCGATTGCCTGTTCAACTTTTAATTTAAGAGCTAACTTTTCTTCCGGTTGCATGATGGTGTTCCGATTATTTTCAAATATACAATTAATGCGATACAGCCTCTCGAGCAACTTCTGCATTTCGAATGGCAACTTGTTGAGCTACATTTTTAGCTAATTCGAGGAATGCATTTGCTACCGGCGTGTTTTCCTGTAATCCTGCTGGACGGCCACTATCGCCCGCTTCACGAATGCTTTGTACGAGCGGAATTTGTCCTAACAATGGAACACCGAGTTTTTCCGCCAAATCCTTTGCTCCATCTTTTCCGAAAATGTAATATTTATTGTCAGGAAGTTCTTCGGGAGTGAAATAGGACATGTTTTCGACCACACCCAAAACAGGAACATTGATATTCGGAAGTTGGAACATCGAAATTCCCTTTTCTGCATCCGCCAAAGCAACACGTTGAGGTGTGCTAACAATAACAGCTCCTGTTAGAGGAATGCCACTGACAAGCGTTAAGTGAATATCTCCTGTTCCTGGAGGAAGATCAATAATTAAGTAATCAAGCTCGCCCCAATCTGCATCACGAAAAAGTTGGGTTAGCGCTTTGGATGCCATCGGCCCACGCCAAACAATTGCCTGAGAAGTGTCAGCAAAGAAACCTATCGACAATAATTTGATACCGTAACTTTCTACCGGAATCATCATTTGTTGTCCGTCAACCATGCGAACCATGGGTTTTTCATCCACTACATCGAACATGATTGGAATAGATGGACCATAAATATCGGCATCAACCAAACCAACTCGAGCACCTAAATCGGCAAGTGAAACCGCCAGATTAGCAGCAACAGTTGATTTTCCAACACCGCCTTTTCCAGAAGCAACGGCAATTATATTTTTAACTTTAGGAAGCAAAGGGCGTTCTTCACCACGCTTGGTAGTAACGTTTGCGGTCATGTTTACCGTAACCTCAGCGTCCATGTCGATCAAATGTTTGATGGCATTTACGCAGGCGTTATGGATGAGTTCTTTTAGCGGACAAGCCGGAGTGGTAAGAACCACGGTGAACGACACTTTTATTCCATCAACCGCTACATCTTGAATCATGTTAAGCGTTACCAAATCTTTTTTCAGATCCGGTTCCATAACATTGCTAAGCGCGTCGAGTACTTGTTCTTTGGTAATCATGTGGGAAAATTGAGGGGCAAATTTAGCTATAAACAGCCAGCAATCGTGCTTGTTCAGGATTCCAATAATTCCTCTACGGGAGATTCTTTCTTTTCGGGAAGAATGTCGCTTATGGATGGATAAACTAATTCGGCAAAAGCGCTTACAGGTTTGAAGATAGCAGAGCCTTTTTCAAGTTCTTCCGAAAGCAATGGAATGCCTCCCATTTTAAGGATTAACACCAGAATGCTCGAAAACATCATCATTTTAATCATCCCAAATATTCCTCCAGCAATTCGATTTATTATACCAAGCATGAGCAAGCTTACTGCTTTGGACAAGGCTTTCCCAAGGAAATAAAATCCAATATATACGCCCACAAAAACCATCAAGAAAGCAACAAATGAAATCCAGCCACCTTCCATTTTCTGCGAAGTTTTCATCCATTCTTCTGCCGCTCCTGAAAAATGGATTGCCAGCCAGATTCCTAGAAATAGTCCAGCTAAGGTGCAAAGCTCCATGATCAATCCTCGACGAAACCCAGCAATAAATCCCCAAAGTAGGAAGGCAAGAATCAGGTAGTCGAGCGCGTTTAGGTGGTCCATGCTGCAAAGAAATGCGGCTCTGTTGCCGATTCTACATCAATCCACTTAAATTTTGAACGACCGAACCTTGATAAGCCAACAGAGCAATACCTTTGC
>DAOOQW010000216.1:0-4036 GCA_035388945.1 Flavobacteriales bacterium | reverse complement strand
CTACAGGTGCTCGCAGTCGCGAATTACCTAATCTGAAACAAGACGGCAAAAAAATCATTGGTTATCGTCAAGCAATGACTTTACCTAAACAACCTAAATCGATGGTTGTAGTTGGTTCTGGAGCTATCGGAATTGAGTTCGCATATTTCTACAATGCTATTGGAACGAAAGTAACAGTGGTGGAATTCTTACCGAATATTGTTCCGGTTGAAGATGAAGAGGTGAGCAAGCAATTGGAGCGTAGCTTGAAAAAGTCAGGCATTTCCATTATGACTGATGCATCTGTTGAATCGGTAGATACAAGTTCGGATGTGTTGAAAGTGAAAGTAAAAACCAAAAAAGGAGAAGAAATTCTTGAGGCGGATGTAGTTTTATCTGCCGTTGGAATTGTTTCGAATATCGAGAATATTGGATTAGAAGAAGCTGGTGTTAAAACCGACAAAGGCAAAGTGCTAGTAGATGATTTCTATAAAACCAACATCGATGGAATTTATGCCATTGGTGATATTGTGAAAGGTCCAGCTTTGGCTCACGTTGCTTCTGCAGAAGGAATTATCTGTGTAGAAAAAATTGCAGGACATCATCCAGCTCCGCTTAATTACGGCAACATTCCAGGATGTACGTATTGCAGCCCCGAAATCGCTTCAGTTGGTATGACCGAAAAAGCTGCTCGTGAAGCAGGTTATGAAATCAAAGTGGGGAAATTCCCATTCTCTGCATCAGGTAAAGCATCTGCTGCTGGTGCAAAAGATGGATTTGTGAAAGTGATATTCGATGCTAAATATGGCGAATGGTTAGGTTGCCACATGATTGGTGCTAACGTAACCGAAATGATTGCCGAAGCTGTTGTTGCTCGTAACTTAGAAACTACCGGACACGAAATTATTAAAAGTGTTCACCCGCATCCAACGATGTCGGAAGCTATCATGGAAGCTGCTGCTGCTGCTTACGGAGAAGTCATTCACCTTTAATTTCTAAAAGCCTCGATTTCGATCGGGGCTTTTTTCTATATGTGCGGAATTAGCGGATACTATTCATTCACCCCAAAAGGGAAAGAACAATTGCAGCATATCGATGCTTCAGTTGCTGCTCTCGCTTTGCGTGGACCGGATGGATCAGGGATTTTTAAGCATAATTCTGTAGCACTCGGACATGCTCGATTATCCATTATCGATGTTAGTAACGCTGCTTCTCAGCCGTTTACCGATGAAACAGGTAGATGGACAATGGTGTTTAATGGGGAATTTTTCAATTTCCAAGAACATCGCGAAGCACTAGAAAAAGCAGGACAAACCTTTCGATCCACAAGTGATACAGAGGTTTTGTTGTATCTCTACATTCGGGAGAAAGAAGCCTGTTTACATAAAATCAACGGGTTCTTCGCATTTGCGGTCTATGATAATCAAACAGAAGAGCTATTTATTGCACGAGATCGTTATGGCGAAAGGCCTTTATTAATCGCTCAAACCGAAGATGGGATTGCTTTTGCTTCAGAAATGAAATCTTTGCTGACTTTCGATTGGCCTAGAAACTTAGACAATGAAGCTGCTCGTCAGTATTTTCATCTCAATTACATACCTGGTCCAGAGAGCATTTTCAATTCGGTAAAGAAATTACAACCGGGGACTTGGATGCGCTTGAATGGAAGTAAAATCGAGCAAAAGAGCTGGTACAACTTCCCTCCTGCTCCCACAAAACAGGACATTTCCATTGATTATACTTCATCACAAAAAGAGCTAATAAAACTTTTAGATGCAGCTGTTGAGCGTCGCTTGATTTCGGATGTTCCATTAGGTGCATTTCTCAGTGGTGGAATAGATTCTTCGGTAGTTGTAGCCTTGGCATCCCGTCACACGAATCATTTGAATACCTTTTCGATTGGTTATAAAGACGAACCACTTTTCGACGAAACAAAATATGCTCGTTTGGTGGTGGATCGGTATAAAACCAATCACACCGTGTTTTCCTTAAGCAACGAAGATTTGTTTAAGCATCTACATGATGTTTTAGATTATATCGATGAACCATTTGCCGATTCATCAGCTCTCGCTGTATATATTTTAAGTAAGGAAACTCGTAAACATGTAACAGTGGCTTTATCGGGTGATGGAGCGGATGAATTATTTGGTGGTTACCGAAAACACTCGGCCGAATGGAAAATGCGTCAAGGTGGACTAGCTGCTAGTACGGTAAAACTTTTAGGTCCAGTTTGGAATGCGCTTCCGAAATCACGCAATAGTAAATTGGGTGATATAGCTCGTAAACTTCAGAAATTCAGCGAAGGAGCAAATTTGAGCACTCCCGAACGCTATTGGCGTTGGTGTGGTTATTCCGACGAAGCCTATTTGAATGAATTATGGGCAGGACCTTTCAATCAACAAAAAGGACAGGAATACAAAAGAAATCACTTGAGTTCAATAGGAACAACAGGCGACATGAATGATATGCTTAGAAGCGATATGTTACTTGTACTTCCGGGTGATATGTTGACTAAGGTGGACATGATGTCGATGGCGAATAGTTTAGAGGTAAGAGCACCATTTTTAGATGTGGAAGTAGTTGATTTTGCGATGCGCTTACCTGCAGATTATAAGATTTCAGGAGCAGGTCGTAAGCGATTAGTTCAGGATGCTTTTCGGTCGATGTTACCAGAAGAATTGTACAATCGACCGAAACATGGATTTGAAGTACCCTTATTATCTTGGTTTAGAAATGAGTTGAATTCCTGTATTTTTGGTGAGTTACTTTCCCCACAAGTGCTTAAGGAACAGGGACTTTTCCATTTATCTGCTATTGAAAAATTAAAAAAACAACTACACTCATCTGATCCGGGAGATTCGGCTGCAAAAATTTGGGCTTTAATCGTATTTCAATCTTGGTGGAAAAAGCGAATGAAATAGATACATTTGAGCCCGCCTAAGCTCAACCACTTATGCCCAAAATATTAAGGATAA
The DNA here is from genome assembly GCA_035388945.1 of Flavobacteriales bacterium. Lineage (GTDB taxonomy): Bacteria > Bacteroidota > Bacteroidia > M30B66 > M30B66 > CALQRR01. The sequence continues at coordinate 1,082 of DAOOQW010000216.1, read as the reverse complement.
TAAATCGATTCAATCTCGGGGGACCAACCTATAATGCTGCGTATTTATCGCGGTATATGCCTTCGGAATTTGAAACTTTGTTGGTAGGTGGAGAGAAGGACGACTCGGAAGATAGTTCCGAATTCATTGTAAAAAATCTGGGGTTAGATCCGATTATCATTCCCGAAATGAAGCGGGAGATTGACTTGAAAAACGACTATGAAGCGTATCGCAAAATGGTCAAGTTGATACAAGATTTCAAACCCGATATTGTTCACACACACGCATCCAAGGCTGGTACAATAGGTCGATTAGCTGCAGCTAATATGAATGTACCTGTGATTATACATACGTTTCATGGACACGTTTTCCATTCCTACTTCGGAAAAATGAAAACGGTGATGTATAAAAACATTGAAAGAAATCTAGCACGTCGAAGTTCTACAATCATTGCTATTAGTGAAAAACAGAAGACAGAACTCTGTTTAATTCACCGTATTTGCAAACCAGAAAAGATTCGAGTAGTTCCATTGGGGTTTGATTTGTCGCGTTTTACCGAGAATATGGAAGAGAAACGCAAGTCTTTCCGCAGTCGATATCACTTGGCTGATGATGAAATAGCGGTTGGCATTATTGGACGACTCGTTCCAATTAAAAATCATAAACTATTTATAGAAGCTTGTAAATTGGTGTTAGATCAAACCAAAAACAAGGTTCGTTTTTTCATTATTGGTGATGGAGAAGATCGATTAACCATTGAAGCAATGGCTCGTGAAGCAGGGATTCCATTTGTTGATGCAATGTTAAGTAATGATAAAGCTCCACTCACTTTCACATCCTGGATTAAAGATATTGATGTTGCCTGTGCTGGCTTGGATATCATAGCATTAACATCTTTAAATGAAGGTACTCCAGTAAGTTTAATTGAAGCTCAAGCAGCCAATAAGCCTATTGTAACTACCAATGTGGGAGGAATAGAAAATGTGGTTATTGAAGGTGTAACTGCCTTATTATCACATTCTAAAACAGATCCAAAACAATTTGCAGATTTATTATTACGCTTAACCGAAAATGCTGATTTACGGACAGAAATGTCGCGTGTA
>DAOOQW010000215.1:0-4081 GCA_035388945.1 Flavobacteriales bacterium | reverse complement strand
CAGTCACCACTTGTCGTTTTATTGGTGGAATGAGTTGTGTTTTTGGTACGTAATTTCCCTGAGGAATTCCATTTACAGGAACAACCCATTTGTAAACTCGTCCATTTGCGATACTATTTATCTGCACATAATCGCCCTTGTTCGCGCCCACATTACTGAAACTAGCTTTGTATAGTGCCGAATCTGATTGGTCGAGAATACTAAAATGTTTGAATAAACAGTTCCATTTACGACAGTGTCGCGCATATCGTATAAAATTAAATCAGTCGAAAATGCAACACTATCAACAGCTGGAATAAAAGCTAATTGTGGGTCATCACCAGCTTCTCTCAGAATGAGCTTTTGTTCATCGTTTAACTGCTGCTGCAAAGGCTGATTTCGGCTATCCTGCTCAGAATACACATGAATTCGTGTAGTTGTTTTTCCCTGTTCAACTTCGTTTGCAAAAAACAAAAGTGAACGCGCATAATTCCGATCCGAATATTCAAACTCGACAAAAATCCGCAAGTCTTTCGTGATCAATCGGCGCGAGGTAAACGTTAATTCTGCTGAGTTGTAATCAATCACATAATCATATTCCTGTCCGCGTTTGAGCTGTTTTCCATCGATATACACTTTTTCCGAACCCGAAAGAATGACAATAAACTGCTCATTATTCGCCCCGCGTAGTCGATATGGACCTTGGTTTCCCTCAATTCCTTGAATTTGATTTCGATTAAATCGTCCTCGTGCAACAGCAGCACTAGCACCAATTTTCACCTGTGCTGGCGCGAATTTCTTATCATCTAAAATCTGTGTACTGAACTTCGTTTCGAAACTCCCACCTTGCAATCGCTTATTGAAATTCATGAAATAGCTTTCGGGGCGAGTAATTTGAAAATCCCCAACAATTAACTTCGATTTTTCATTGGATAATTGAATGTAAACGCGGTCGAAGTCCTGCAATTGCTGGGTGTTTCCTTCGGGTTGAATAGGAATATTATCATCAGTAATAGCAGCACTTATGTCGATATCGGAACTTAATTTCCCGGATAATTGAAGATTTAAAGTCGAGTTGACTGATAAATCCTGATTATTTCCCACTGAAATTCCTCTAGAGATAGAGCCCGATTTATTTAATCCATCGAATTTGAGCGGATTTTCGTTGCTTTTCGAAGGCGTATAAACGAATGGATTATAAATACCACGTTGCTCGGCTGTAGCACGCTGTCGCTGCTTATTTCCAACCGATTCGGTAAAATTGAAAGGAAACACACGAAATTGTATGAGAGCAGAATCTGTTGAGGTGTTTTTTATCCCGGGTTTTCGAACCAGCAATCCTTCATCCGCCAGTAAACGATATGCAGCACTGTCTTTTCCAGACTGAACAAATCGAAAACTCCCCTGCACAATACTCATCGAATCCAAGCGAATCGTATCGCCTTGTAACAAGACCTTTCGTGTACGCAAACTACTAGCTGTTTGGGCGGAAATAATCCCGTCCATCATCAGAAAAACCAAGAGAATCAGTAGTAAACGCTGCACAATTTGCCCTTCCGGCGAAGATAGTCCAAATGCACATCAACGTCAGAATGCGTACTTTATATATCATTCACCATAAAATGTTTGGAATTGCCTCATCGCCACCACCAGCACATCAACACACTAGCACATCAGCACATTAATTTTCCTTTCTTTGCTCCTTTCAAAAACATTTTCAATGCGCATTGTTACCTATAATGTAAACGGACTTCGTTCCGCTCTCAGTAAAGGATTAGTAGAGTGGATTCAGGCGACTCAGCCCGATTTACTTTGTTTGCAGGAGATAAAAAGTCAGGCCGATCAGCTTGATTTAGATTTATTCCGTCAGTTAGGATACGAGCCTTATTTATTTCCTGCTCAAAAGAAAGGATATAGCGGTGTTGCTATTTTGAGTAAGCATCAACCCGACCGGATAATTGAAGGTATGGGAATGGAAGCTTACGATTTTGAAGGAAGAACTATCCGCCTTGATTTTGGTGATTGGACCATAATCAACACCTATTTTCCAAGCGGATCGAGTGGGGAAGAGCGTCAGGCGTTTAAAATGCAATTCCTGGCCGATTATCAGGATTTTATCAATGAATTGAAGAAAGAGCGCCCACAACTAATTATTTGTGGTGATTATAATATTTGTCACCGAGCAATCGACATCCACAACCCAGTTAGTAACGCCAAAAGCAGCGGATTTTTGCCAGAGGAAAGAGCTTGGATGGAGAGTTTTCTAAATTCCGGATTTGTTGATTCGTTCCGTCATTTAAATAAAGATCCACATCATTATACTTGGTGGAGTTATCGTGCTGGTGCTCGTGGTAAAAACTTGGGTTGGCGAATAGATTATGCTTGCATCACAGGAAATCTACAAGATAAATTACAACGCGCAGTTATTCTTCCCGAAGCAAAACACAGCGATCATTGTCCGGTACTGATTGAAATCGATTTGTAATTAATTGTTTTTCCAACGTTCCAGCTTGGGAATACTTCGAGTGAAAAAGCCAGCAACAAAGCCAGGCATGCCCATTTCACGCATTTTCCCTTTTACACGAACTTGCATGTCGCTTACTTTTAGATGAGGCATTGTAAAGCTACCGTTGAGGTAACAATGAGAACAATAAACAGTACTTCTTGAACCATCGGCGTTTGTTCCTCCTCCTTGCGCATCACGCTTCATCGGCATACCGCAAGACTGACAGTTTTTATAAATCGTTTGCATGGTTTATCCGGTTAAGAGTGATTTAAAGTAGAAAAAAATCGAAACGATTGCAAGCTGTACGGTAAAAAAATCAAAGCCTGAACTCATTTCTGCATCTTTGCAACCATGGAACGCAGAACCTTATTTGCTGATGTGATCGTGCCGCTGGCTTTGCCACGACTGTTCACCTATCGCGTTCCTCAAATCTTAGCACCGTTCATCCAACCGCTTCAACGGGTAGTTGTCCCCTTCGGGAAAAAGAAAAAATACACGGCCATCGTGCATCACCTGCATGAGAAACCTCCTCAAGGCTACGAAGCGCGTTATATCGAACAATTGCTCGAAGAAGAACCGGGCATTTCTCCACAACAATTACAGTTTTGGGAATGGATGGCTTCGTATTACCTCTGCCATTTGGGTGAAGTCATGCAAGCCGCATTACCAGCCGGACTCAAACTCTCCAGTGAAACGGTCATTCGGGCAGTTACTACACTCGAAGAAACCGACACTACTGCGCTAAGCGACCGTGAACTTCTCATTTTGGAAGCACTCGAGAAAGTCAAGGAATTAAGCATCAAAGACGTAGAACACATTGCCGGAATAAAAACGGTTTATCCAATCATCCGGAGCATGATTCAAAAACGGCTCATAGCAGCCGAGGATGAACTCAAGGATCTGTTCCGTCACCGCACCATCACTTTGGTTCATCTTCATACTGATTTTCAAGGGGAAGATGCATTACACGGACTACTCAATCAACTCAAACGAGCTCCTAAACAGCAAGAACTCATTCTCGCATTTTTGAGCATGAATCCTGGGAAAACGCATGATTTCCCTGCCATGAAGCGAAAAGAACTGCTCGCCAAAACAGGACAAACGCCCGCCACGGTAATGCAGTTAGTGAAAAAGGGGATTTTTGTTTTGGAAGATGTTCCTGTGAGTCGTTTGAGTGGACAGGCCGATGATGAAGCATTTATAAAGTTAAGTCCGGCGCAGGAAGAAGCACTTTCGCAAATACAAGAATCATTTGCCGAAGGTCGACCAGCCTTGTTGCATGGATTGACAGGAAGTGGCAAAACCGAAATCTACATTCAGCTCATCGAAGAGCAGATTCAGAAAGGAAAGCAGGTACTTTATATGCTTCCCGAAATTGCGCTAACAGCACAAATCATCAACCGTTTGAGGGTGCATTTCGGCAGAAAAGTTCAGGTGTATCACAGTCGGTTTAGTGAGAACGAACGTGTGGAAGTATGGAATGCAGTCGCTAATTGCGATCCCGATGCTGGAATGATTGTTCTTGGGGCGCGCTCTTCCGTGTTTTTGCCATTTCGAAATCTAGGACTCATTTTGGTGGATGAAGAACACGAATCG
>DAOOQW010000214.1:0-4100 GCA_035388945.1 Flavobacteriales bacterium | reverse complement strand
TGGCGATGTTGCACAAGGCGCAATAATTCCACCGGGACACATACAAAATGAGTATACACCTCTTTCTTTCACTTGTTCAACCAAGGAGTAGGAGGAAGGTGGTAAATAATCACCTCGATGATCGCAGTGGTATTGGATAGAATCAATTAATTCCTGTGAATGTTCAGCGCGCACACCTAATGCAAACGGCTTAAATTCCAGATGCATTCCTGCTGCATGAAGCATTTCGTAGATGTCTCTTGCCGAATGTCCGGTAGCTAGGATAATTGCTTGCGCAGGAATCTTAGTTCCATCATGACTCTTAACACCTTTAAAAGCAGCTCCTTCAAAAAGGAATTCACTGATTCGCGTATTGAAATGCACTTCGCCACCATGATTCAGAATGGTTTCGCGCATAGCGACAATGATTCCAGGTAGTTTGTTGGTACCAATATGAGGATGCGTATCAATTAGGATTTCTTCTACCGCACCATGCGCAAAAAAAGTATCCAAAACGGCTCTAATATCACCGCGTTTATTAGAACGTGTGTAAAGTTTCCCGTCTGAATAAGTTCCCGCTCCACCTTCACCAAAGCAATAATTGGAATCAGGATTTACAATCTGTTCTTTGTTGATGGCTGCTAAATCGCGACGTCGATCACGGACATTTTTTCCGCGTTCAAGAACAATGGGTTTGAGCCCTAATTCCATAAGGCGCAATGCTGCAAATAAGCCAGCTGGACCCGCTCCGGCAATAATAACTTCTGGAGCATTAACTACGTTTTTATAACTAGGAATTTGAATATTAGAGACAGGTTGCTCTTCATTAACATACACGGCAACTTTCAGATTCACTTTTACATTTATGCCACGTGCATCAATCGAGCGTCTCAAGGGAATGATATGCAATCGATCAGCATCCAACAATCCTAATTCTTGCCGAATATGTTCTTTGAGAAGCTGTGAATCATAGCCAAGTCGAGGGCTGAGTGTTAACTGCAGTTCCTGATGCATGACTTATTCAAATGTAAATGAGATATAAAAAGCTTTTGAATGGATACTACTTAAGCCTAATGTATAAAGGTTGTTGTCTTGTACTAATAGGTTTTTTAGTCCATAAGACATCTTAAATTCGGGAGTGAATTTGAAATATTGCGAATAGAAGTCGAATCCAAATCCAATTTCATAATTGAAATCGTTACGCTTAAGTTTTAGTATCTTTTCGCCTTTATCATCTACTTTATCTTGAGATGCTAAGTCAATTACAGACTTCACTCCACCAATTATATATGCTCTGCCGTTATTTAAGCGGGATGACTTAAATTTTAAAAGTAAAGGAAACTCAAGGAAAGTTGATTCAACTCGTTTGGCTCTATTGATTATAGAATCATTCTGAGATACTAATCTTATTTTATAATCTAGCCTTCTTTCACCAAAGGATAACGTTGGCATAAACCTTAAATCAAAATTATCTCCCATGTGGAGATTAGAAATTATCCCTAATGTAAATCCTGTTGCAGCTCCTTGTTGAATAGTAAGAACAGAATCAATATCACGCAAATCTTTAACAGGAGTAGGTATAAAGTTAAATGAATTCGTACCCAACAAGAAACCGAAGTGAATGGTCTGCTTGTCATAATTAGGCAAATTCAACACTTTTCTTTTCTGAGCTGATAGCGTTGTAGCAGAAGATCCTAACATCAATACTAGAGTTAGGATTAATCGAGTGAAATGCACTGTTTTGGTAATAATCTGTTTCAACGCAAAACCAATAAGGTTTATTTTATACCCGTGTACAGACTTACGATTCCAAAAGTTACACGTTGTGCCTGAAGGTCTTTAAAGCCTGAGTTTTTCGCAATAGTTAAAAATTCATCTCCTTCAGGAAAAACACTTACCGACTCATATAAATATCGATATGCTGAATTGTCTTTGGAAATCAATTTCCCCCACCATGGGCAAAAATACCTGAAATAGAAATCATATAACTGTCTAATTGGAAAAATTCTAGGGCGAGAAAATTCGAGAATAACAACCTTGCCTCCTGGGCGAAGAACTCGATTCATCTCTTGGAGCCCAATCGAAAGATGTTCGAAATTACGTACTCCAAAAGCTACAGTTACTGCATCAAACGAATTACTTTCAAATGGCAAGTTTTCAGAATCAGCATTTTGTAATTCTATTATTTGACTGAGTCCTTTCTTTTCAATTTTCACTCTTCCTACAGCTAACATTCCATCTGAAATATCAACACCAATAATTGATTTCGGATTAAGTTGTTTGGATGCCGCAATGGCAACATCACCCGTTCCTGTGGCAATATCAAGAAGTCGATTAATTTCAATCCCTTTCAACTTTCCAAGCATCTTTTTTCTCCACCAAATATCAATTCCAAATGATAAAGAACGATTTAGAAAGTCGTAATTGTCAGATATATTATCGAACATTTTTTCTACCTGCTTTCTTTTGGAATCGGTAGAATGTTCGTATGGGGTTACTTTAGTCATATAGAAGGAACAAAGCTTCAATTGTCTTTGTTCTGATTGTTATTCAGGTAATTTCTTGAGTTCTGCAATAGCATCTGTAAATAAGGTGGTTGCGTCGACAGGAACTACTCCAGGCTTTTCGCATACACTTCCTCCAGCTAAATTTGCTAGAAATGTACTCAGTTGAATATCGGCACCGCATGCCAAACACAAAGCAGCTGTACTAATTACTGTATCACCAGCACCACTTACATCTGAAATAGTTACTGGACGTGATGCTATTTGAACATGTTCCGTTCCATTACTAGCAAACATACCGTGTTCTGAAAGTGTTATCAAACTCCAAGTATGGTGCAACAATTTTCTCAATTCTGAATCAATATTGGAAAGTGATTCAAGCGACTTCGGATTTACTTCTGAAGCTAAGCCTTCTCGAATCTCTTTTAAATTGGGTTTAAACAAATATACTCCTTTGTAAAATTGAAAGTTTCGCTTTTTGGGATCTACTGCAGTCAATATGTTCTTTTGGTTTGCACGTAGTACAACCTCTTTAATTAAGTTTTCTGAGATAACTCCTTTGTCGTAGTCCTCAAATATTATTACATCAATAGGCGAATCATTAATCAGTTTCAGTACATGATTTAAAAACAAATCCTGTTCTCTAGCAGCTAACAAACTATCATCTTCCTCATCTACACGTAATAACTGATGATGATTACCAATAATTCTAGTTTTTACGGTTGTTTGTCTTGGGAATCGAACAATTCCTTCGCTAGTCAATCCTTCTGATTCCAACAATCCTAAAAAACAATCACCACCTCGATCATTCCCAATTACTGAAGCTAAAACAGGTGTTGCTCCTAAAGCTTTGATGTTCAATGCCACATTTGCTGCACCACCTAATCGATCTTCTTTTTGTTTTACTGCAACTACTGGTACAGGTGCTTCTGGAGAAATGCGATCCACTTTCCCCCACACATAACTGTCTATCATTACATCTCCAATGATCAAGACTCGTTTATGAGGGAACTGTTCAAATACCCGCTGTAGCTCGTTTTGGTTCATTTTTCTAAACTTTCCAATCCTGCTTTAAGTCGCTTTACAGATTCAATAATTGTTTCTTCAGAAGTGGCATATGATAATCGAATCGAATTTCCACATCCAAATGCTTCTCCACCAACAGTAGCTAAATGAAACTCATTAATTAGATACATTGTTAGTTCAATGCTCGTATTTACAGGTTGACCTTTCCATTTTCTACCTAGAAAAGCAGAGATATCAGGGAAGAAGTAAAAAGCACCTTCAGGTTCATTCACCTTTAACTCATTGATTTCTTTTAACAAACCAAGCATGAGGTTTCTTCTTTTATGAAAACCTTCAACCATGGGTTGTATTACTTCTGGATCAGCTTCTAAAGCTGCAATTGCAGCTCGTTGTGTGATAGTGCAAGTGCCTGAAGTAATTTGTCCTTGAAATTTATCACAAGCTTGAGCAATCCATTTTGGAGCACCAATATATCCTAGCCTCCAGCCTGTCATTGCAAAACTTTTCGATAATCCATTAACGGTAACAACTCGCTCTTTCATTTCGGCTAAGGATGCGATACTGCAATGTTTGCCCTTGAAACGAATGTGC
>DAOOQW010000213.1:0-4139 GCA_035388945.1 Flavobacteriales bacterium | reverse complement strand
GTTCCTGATTTTAATTGCAATGGATCTAGCGGGAAGAATTGCTGAATATCGCTCAGAGCAAGAGATGCATCAGCTTTGACTTGGATATAAGGTTGACTGAAATTTCGGATCAATAAATCACCTTTTACCTCACCGCCCCGAAGTTTCATTCTCACTTGTTTGAGCGATAATTCACTGCTGGTCATGTTATGTTGAGAGCCATTGGTGAATGTCCCAATTAGATTTACTCCTTCAAGTTGAATATCGTTTTCTTTTTGGGTGATTTCACCTTCACTAATTCCAAAACTTGCCGTTATTAAAGGATACGTTTTCTTACCCCAAACACCTTTGAGTTCAGCAGAACAGTAAAACTTACCATCGCTGCGATATTTCTTAATCTGTTCATCGTATCCGGCAGGTAAAACCGATAAAAAGGAACTGATGTCCAAATCTTTACCTCCCAATTTCAAATCAAAAACAGGATCGCTTTGATTTTGAATACTGCCATCAACCGTTAATTGTAAATCTGATATCTGAATATCTCCTCCGGTAAATGTGTAAAGATCAGTGCTCTTGTTGATTTTCAAACCAACATCAATACTCACAGGTCTATCACTTAACCAAGAAGTTTCGTCGCTTTTAAGATGAGTTAGCTGTACATCGGTATCAATGTCGAGATCAAATACATCATCCGTAAATGCTCCTTTGAATTGTCCGCTGTTGACCAAGAAAAGAGTAGAGAAGGAGGAAGGCTCATCGCGAATCAGGATGTTCATTTGATTGACGTGAAGCGATTTAAGTTCGAAGCTAAATTTTTCGTCCGAACTGCTTGATTTCTCTTGTGGTTTGAGCAATTGATAATTGATGATGCCGTCGGAATTTCGCAAAATATTCATCGCTCCATTGGAAAGGTCAATACGATGAATACTATAGGAACCGCTGAATAAATCCCACACGCTAAAACTAAAATCGATGCTTTGGGCTTCGAGCAATTTTCCAGCGCCACGATAAGGTTTGGAATGATCGGCTTTTACATTTTGCAGGGAAACACTGGCTTGAGGAAAGTGATCGAGTAGACTTAAATGTATTTCACCAATTTCGACGCGAGTATTGAGCTCTGTATTGATTTTTTGGAGGAAATATGCTTTGACTTCATCTTCAAAAAAAGCAGCCAATAACCAAGCACTAATGAGCACAATTCCCAGTACAGCCGCGAGTCCTAATAAAGGTTTGCGGGTGTATTTCCAGATAATCCGAATGGTTTTGGAAACGCGCGAAAGCATGAAGTAAAATTGCAGGGATTTCAAACCCCAACGCAGGTTTACTCACATAATTATGAAAGCCTAAATGTTAGTAGCGGAATTCAATAAGGTTTACGCTTTTTCCAATATTCCGAAAAACTCTTCAGGTCTTTGATTTCGAGGTAATCGGCACCCGCTTCATAAATGATATCAAAGGCATTAGGAATTTCGGGCAAATCGTAAACACGTACCCAACGACCCAATTTATGTGCATTTTTCATGTACGAACCCAAACTGTGATACGCCATGTTGGGCATTGTTCCTTCACCTTTCCAATCGAATAGCTTCTTCATCTTTAAGCTAGCAACTGTAATGTATGTTCCATCGTGCGACTGGTCAAGTTTGTTAGCCATGTCCTCACAAAAAACACGTCGTACCGATTCGGAATAAATTACTTGATGTGGCACTTTTCCCGAAAGCACCAATCGAACGGGTTTCTTAGTTTTACGTGTGCCTTCAAATGAAGTAAGCATCGCATGATAAGGTTCGATTTCCTTTTTCAAAGCTGCATAGGTCGTGCTACTGTCACTCTTAACTTCTAGAAATAGGAGAAACTCATCAGTATGTTCGGGATGAATAAATGCTTGTCCATTATTCGAACGTGCTAAAAGAGGTTCTAAATAGCGTTCGCGGAATGTACCGGAGCCACAGTATAGTTTGCCATCTTTCTTGAGTTCTATCTCAGCCGATACACCATTAAAACCATATTCGATAGCTTCTGCTAATGGACGTTTACGTTCGTGATCAGCTGCAGCAATTGCACGATCTATATACACCGATTGTCCGAGGATATCACCGGCATAAATCAAACATAACAACAGCACAATATTCTTCCCCATGTTTAGTAGATTTTGAAAATTGATTAACGTAGATAGCTTTTTTGGTGGTTCTCTACTTGGTTGTATGTTCCCCCAAACAATACATCCTGAACACCCGTTGTTGCTAAAAATTCGTGAGGAAAGCCAAGTTCTATCTGACTTACTTCTTGCAATCGATTAAAATGTGTTTCCGGTAAAACGAAACCAACAACACCAATATTATCTAATAACTGACTGGCTTTTCTAGCTCCTACAATAGGAATCACCACTTGATCACGCTGACGAGTCCACTGTAATGCCACATGAGATGGACTAACTCCCAATTCAGTTGCAATAGCAACAACTTCGGTGGCAATTCGGTTAGCACGTTCGTTTCGACGTGGACTTTCTTCTTTTACGCGTCCAGCTTCGGCATTAAGGTATTTACCTGTTAAAGCTCCACCAGCAAGCGGAGCCCATGGTGTTAGAGCTAATCCGAAAGCTTTTGCCATGGGCAGTAAATCGGCTTCAGGCGTACGTTGTAATAAGCTGTATTCTACTTGCAAACCAACAAAGCTGTTCCATCCACGAAATTGAGCAATGGTGTTGGCTTGAGCAATAATCCAGGCAGGCGTATCACTTATTCCAATATGATGAACATCTCCCTGGCGGATAAGATCTTCAAGAGCACGCATAACTTCTTCGGGTGCCATGGTAAAATCCCAGGCATGGAGCCATAGCAAATCTATGTGCGAAGTTTGCAGGCGTTTAAGACTTTCCTTAACCGAACGAATCAGATTTTTTCGATGATTTCCTGCAAAATTTGGATCTCCGTTTTTATCCTTCAAGGAATATTTAGAGGCTAACACAAAATGGTCTCGATCAGCAGCGATAAATTCTCCCAACCACCGTTCACTTGTCCCTTCAGTATATCGATTTGCTGTGTCGACAAAGTTTCCACCCGCATTCGCATATACATCAAACACTTCCTTACTTTCTGGTTTATCCGATCCCCAGCCCCATTCTAATCCAAATGTCATGGTGCCCAAACACAATTCAGAAACTCGAAGCCCGCTCTGACCCAATAACTTATACTTCATTTTAATGTTTATCGTTAAGGATTTGATCGTGAAGTTAGTTGATACTCTTGAATGAGCTCTGCTTTTTTATTATTCGATTGAATCTGTATACGAAGAGTTTGTCCACTTTCAATTCCTATCATCTCTAATTCAAATGGCGTATTACCAGCATTCAATTTCAATTTTGTTGAACTAATCTTTTCGCCTTTATTATTAAATGTTGTCATCGATACAGTTTCCTTAGAAGCAGCAAACATGTTAAGCGTTAGCTTCTGATTAAGCAGTCCAATTTCTTGTATATGAGTTTTGGAATTTGTCGGAACTGAATAGGAATTCCCTAAGACTTTTTCACCTTTTTTGAGGTAAACTATTCGACCTTGAAGACCTTCACCATTGTCACGCCAAACGAATGGTAAATCATTGTTCCAACAAATGCGTGCAGGAAATAAACTAGTGTAGTAGCAATTAAATGGGATGCGACTGTTTTCAACGATGCTTGTATCATTCCAATAGGCTTCAACAGAAGGTCCTTCAATCGTTTGCAAAGGATAAAATGGGTGAGGAAACACAGGAGTTGAATAAGGTAGAATATGAAGAAGTTGTTTTTGTCCGGTATCTGCTACCACTAAATCAGAACCAATCGTAATGCCTTCTGTGTAGGCTGTCATGATATTGTTACCAACAAATTCTCTAGTACCAGTAGTTACATCCGTTACATACGTTTCGAACCGAATCTCATCTGATTCTTCACCTTTTGTAACTTGGGTGATGGTATTGATTATTAGTTGAGTGGGTGATTGTATTAGGAATTTACCGGTAGAATCGAGTTGTTCGGTAATAAATAACACTTCGGTTTGATCCCCAATTGAATAGCTTCTACTCATTGGCGTACTAAGTAATTCACCTGGCTGATTATGACCTATTTGATTGAATAAATGACCAATTAAGGCACGACGTTGAAGAATACCAATGTTTTCAAGTTC
>DAOOQW010000212.1:0-4148 GCA_035388945.1 Flavobacteriales bacterium | reverse complement strand
GAGAAAAGCAATTGATCGCCAATTGGAACTAATGGAGCTCCTTGTCCTCCTAATGCAACATCGCCTTGTCTGAAATCACATACAGTTTGTATTCCAGTTAATGCTGCGATTGTTGAACCGCAACCAATTTGATGTGTATATCCTGAATTAGGTTGATGGAAGATTGTATGTCCATGCGAAGAGATAAAATCAGGTTTCCAGTTTTTCTCTTTAATAAATTCGAGAACTGATTTGGAAATGAAATGAGCGAATTCTACATCTAACTTTCTTAATCCCACTGCAGATAGTTCAGTTGCATGTAAAAAAGAATTTTTCCAAGTGCTCGAATAGGGAATTGTTTCAGATGCAGAAACATCATAACAAATCTTATTGTTTGATTTATAGAATGTTACAGCGATTAGATCGAGTCCATCAATGGATGTTCCCGACATAACTCCAATTCCTGTAAGAACATCTGATAATACTTCCATATTTAGCGTGAGTAAATGATGAATATCTGTTATTTTTGGCGTCCAAACATCAAGCGATGCATATACAATTATCCGAAGAACATCTGATGATCCAAAAAGCTGCGAGGGATTTCGCGCAGAATGAGTTAAAACCTGGGGTTATCGAACGTGATGAAAAACAGCAATTCCCTGCTGAACAAATTAAAATGCTTGGGGAACTTGGTTTCATGGGCATGATGGTAGATCCTAAATACGGTGGTAGTGGAATGGACACTATTTCCTATGTTTTGGTAATGGAAGAACTATCTAAAATTGATGCTTCTGTATCAGTTGCTGTTTCGGTGAACAACTCTTTGGTATGCTGGGGGCTTGAAACATTTGGATCTGAAGAGCAAAAATTAAAGTATTTAGTTCCACTTGCTAAAGGAGAAAAATTAGGTGCTTTTTGTTTATCTGAACCAGAAGCTGGATCAGATGCAACTTCGCAACAAACAACTGCCGAAGATAAAGGAGATTACTACCTATTGAACGGAACTAAAAATTGGATTACTAACGGAAGTTCTGCTTCTACATATATAGTAATTGCACAAACCGATCCTTCAAAAGGCTCTAGAGGAATCAATGCATTTATCGTTGAGCGAGGAATGGAAGGTTTTGTTGTTGGAGCAAAAGAAAATAAACTTGGCATCCGAGGTTCTGATACTCATACATTGTTATTTAACGATGTAAAAGTTCCAAAAGAAAATCGAATAGGGGAGGATGGATTCGGATTTAAATTCGCTATGAAAACACTTTCAGGCGGTCGAATTGGAATTGCTGCTCAAGCTTTAGGAATAGCTTCTGGAGCTTATGAATTGGCATTAGCTTATTCAAAACAACGTTCTGCTTTTGGAAAAGTGATTTCTCAGCATCAAGCTATTCAATTCAAACTTGCCGATATGGCAACTGAAATTGAAGCTGCACGCTTGCTTGTATTTAAAGCTGCATGGGAAAAAGATCAACATCTTGATTATACAACTTCAGGAGCGATGGCAAAATTATACGCATCTCGAGTTGCCATGGAAACAACAGTTGAAGCAGTTCAAATACATGGTGGGTATGGTTTTGTTAAAGAATACCATGTTGAACGTTTAATGCGTGATGCAAAAATTACTCAGATCTACGAAGGAACTTCTGAAGTGCAAAAAATTGTTATTGCACGATCAGTTCTAAGCTAAGAACTGTCCGATAAGATAAAACGCCGACTTCAATTAGAGGTCGGCGTTTTTATTTAGAACAAAGGTTGAAGTTTTTCTAATTGATTAGCCCTTGATCCTTTAATTAATATTGTTGAATCAATCAATGGATGCATACTAAACCAATTAATAGCCTCTTCGGTATTATTGAATAGTTGTGTAGCACCTTGTACACCGCTAATTTGATAGTTTTCTCCAATCAGATATACCTGGTCGAAACCACTTGTTACAGCTAAATTTCCAATTTTAGCATGTTGTTCCAAAGTAGTTGGACCTAATTCCATCATTTTTCCAATAATTACCACCTTATTTACTTTTTCCATTGCTGCAAAATTGAGTAATGCAGCCTCTAAACTTGTTGGATTGGCATTATATGCATCCATAATAAGTGTGTTCTTTCCCGTTTCAATAAGCTGAGAACGATTATTATCGGGCGAATAGCTACGAATTGCATCATTAATATCTTGCTCATTCACATCGAAATAAACGCCAATTGCTACTGCCGCTAATATATTTTCATAATTATAACGACCCATTAATTGCGTCTCAATTAGTGGCTGATTGCTCCAATCTTTTTGTGAAGTCCATTTAAATGAAACATAAGGATGTGAGCCTTCAAACTTACCTTTAACATCGTCAGTCTCTTTTGCACCAAATCGGAATTGGTTGATACCCATTGATTTCTCTTCAAACACTGTATGATGAGAATTAACGAAAACTAAACCATTGTGAATTCTCAAATAATCATATAACTCGGTTTTCGTTTTAATTACACCTTCAGGTCCACCCATGCCTTCAAGATGTGCTAAACCAATATTGGTGATCAAACCAAATTCAGGTTCAGCAATATCAACCAACTCTTTAATATCCCCCTGTTTACTTGCCCCCATTTCAATGACAGCCATTTCAATACTTGAATCTATTTTTAGCAATGTTAGGGGAACACCTATATGATTATTCAAATTGCCAAAAGTGGCAAGTGTTTTATATTTCATAGCAAGGACATTCCTTACTAATTCTTTGGTTGTAGTTTTTCCATTACTACCAGTAATGCCTATTATTTGAGTTTTTAGTTGTCTTCTATGGTATGTTGCCAATTTTTGAAGTGAATCCAAAGTATTTTCTACAAGCAGATATTGTTCTCCATTTTGATATGCGGGATCATCGATTACTGCATAACTGCAACCCCCTTCAATGGCTTGAGAGGCGAATGTATTTCCATTAAAACTTGGGCCACTAAGAGCGAAAAAAATGCTTCCTTCAATTAATTTCCGAGTATCAGTGCAAACGCTCGGATGTTTTTGGAATACTGAATAAAGTTGTTCGATGGAGTATATCATATAAAAAAGAAACCCCGTAAATGTAAAATTTACGGGGTTGAAATTGTAAGTGAAATATTATTTCTTCTTTCCTAAACCAACAGGGCTTCCTACTCGTGTCATTGCACAACGGAACCCAATATAATCTGTAGAAAGACGCTCATCTAAGTAACGACGTGTACCTGGAGAAAGGTAATAAGCTCTGTCTTTCCAAGAACCACCTTTGTATACACGAGAACGATTATTGATCATTGAAGTAGCCCCAAATTCATACATGATTTTGTCTTCTTCAGCATCTTCTGAACCATATGAAGTACTTGATTCGCGATCACCATCTTGATAATTAATGTTATCTGATTTACGATAGTTTCTACGATCCGCACTTTCTTCCTCCGTTACATTACGGAATTTAACTCGACCTAGTGAATCTTTATCCGCTATTGTTTTATCCTCATTACGTACAACCGTTTTGTACACGTTACCACGGAAAGCACGGAAATCAGATACATCTTCTGGTGTTAATGGACGATACACATCCATAACCCATTCAGAAACGTTTCCAGCCATGTTATACAAACCATAATCATTTGGCCAGTAAGCAGTAACCTCACCAGTAATGTCGGCATTATCATTCAATTTACCGGCAGTACCCATGTTATCACCTCGACCACGTTTAAAGTTAGCCATCATTTCTCCTTTGAAACTATCATCCGCATTACGAACAATATGTCCATTCCAAGGATACAAACGACGTTCAGTGATTAATTCTTCAGTAGTATTACCGATCAAACCGATAGCAGCAAATTCCCATTCTGCTTCTGTTGGGAGTCTGTAACGAGGAAGAAGAATACCATCTTCCATTTTTACTTTACGAGTTGCTCCTTCACCTTTACTTGGATCAAGATCAACTGGATCGTTTTTCACAAGACCTTCGTATTGTCCTGCTAAGTATGCATCTGTATTGAAGTTGTTATCGGCAACTTGACCTACCGCGTCCATTTTCAAAACACCCTCACGAATCAAAATCGATTCGTTAACTCGGTCAGTTCTCCAAGCACAATAGTCGTTCGCTTGAAGCCAATTTACCCCAACAACAGGATAGTTTTGATATGAAGGGTGACGTAAATAATATTCAACATAAGGCT
>DAOOQW010000211.1:0-4155 GCA_035388945.1 Flavobacteriales bacterium | reverse complement strand
GGACTTAAAGCCCCAATACTTGAATCGAACAAAGCGATCTGCTGAATAACTGCTCCAGTCAGATCACTTAATTCTTTTTTTGATTGCTCGTAATCTTTACGATGAATATCAAACCATTCCCGAGTGTTGTTCTTTGCAAGTTCTTTTAAGAAACTTAAGGAATGCTTCATACTACTATTCGATTAGAATGGAAGATCGTCGCTTTCGTTGTTATTATCGAAAGGTGATGCTGGTGCACTAGCTGTTTGAAAACCTTGATTAAAAGCAGGTGCAGAACCTGTATTTTGCTGTGGTGCAGCATAAGCAGGAGCGCCACCTTGACCTTGTGCAGGAGCTACAGCACCAGCTGGATCTAATTTCCAAGCACGAATTTCGGTGTACCAACGCTCGTTATATTCACGAGATTCAACATTAAAGCTAACCTTAACATCATCACCCGGTTGAAAGCGACGAAGTTGTTCGGTTTTATCACCCCAAACAGAGCAACATACTTTTTTAGGGTATTGATCAAATGTCTCGATCACAAATTCTTGTTTTACCCAACCACCATTGCGTGATTCGCCAGTAACTTGTTCCATTACCTTAACAAGCTTACCATTAATTTCCAAAGCCATAACATGAAATTTTGCTCAAAATTAGCCAATCGAAATGGCCTAACCGCCTTCTGTCGATTAAATAGTTTTGAACATTCCTGTGGAAAGCTTCTGTGATTCCTCCTAGCCCGTAAATTCGTGCTTTCTACTTTACACGCATGAGCCAATCTCCTCTCCTATTTTTTAGGACATTCTTATTAATCGTCCTATTCCAATTAGTAGCCTGTACCGGCTCTTATCCCAAGTGGATTGAAGTGAGTCCCGATTTTATTCCCTACGTCAGTGCCTATTCGGGAGGGATTATCTCATCAACAAGCACTATTCGCGTTCGATTAGCGCAGGAAATACGCGGCATTGTTGCTTTTGGAGAACCAGTTGAAGAAGAATATTTCGATTTCGAACCTTCCATTTCAGGTAAAACGCGGTGGGTAGATGCTAGTACAATCGAGTTCATTCCCGAAAAACGTCTTCCTCAAAACAAACAATACACAGCACATTTCAATTTAGGTAAACTTTATAAGGTTCCCGAAAAGCTCGAAGACATGGCCTTTTCGTTCAAAACCATTCAACAATCAGCCGAAATTTCTTTAGGTTTTCCTAATACTTATAATCCAGATGATTTAAGTCGACAATTCGTTGAAGGCTCAATCCTGACCGCCGATAAAGCCGATTTAGAAACAGTAAAAAAGACCTTACAAGCTCGACAAAATTCAGGAGAACTCACCATTAACTGGAGCCAAAGCGCCGATCAACGCAAGCATTATTTTAAGATTGAACAAATTAAACGACCGCTTCAAACCGCCGATGTCCTTCAAGTTCATTACGATGGAGCAGCTTTCGATTCAGATGAAACCAATGAATGGGCGCGTGATCTTGTTCCTCAAGGAAAATTCCAAGTAGTAAATGCCACCGTCGTGAATGATGATGAGCCTCGCATTGAATTGATTTTCAGCGATCCGCTTCTTGAAATGCAGGATTTAACTGGTTTGATTCAAGTTGCTGGAACAGACCTTCCCGATGCAGTAATTAATGGGCATGTTTTATCTATTTACCAAGCAGATGCAGTAGAAGGGACAACTAACTTAATCGTTTCACCGGGAATCTTGAATGCACTTGGAAAACGACTTGAAGTTGGTGGAAATTACGCTGTCACTTTTGAAGATGCTAAACCAGATATTCGCTTTCCTGGCGGAGGAGTTATTTTACCGGGTGAAGATGGGATGATTGTTCCATTTGAAGCTGTATCGCTCAAAAAAGCGGACGTTCAGATTACTCAAATCTTCGAAAACAACATTCCTCAATTCCTTCAAACCAATAATATGAACGGTGATGGCGGATTGAAACAGGTAGGTAAAATCATCGCTATCAAAACCATTCCGCTCGAAACGGCTCATATTTCAAGCAGAAAGAAATACAGTGCATTTGCCCTAAATCTGAACGAATTAATTAAAACCGAACCGGGCGCTATTTATCGGATTGAACTTCGCTTTAGAAAAGAATATGCAACCTATGTGTGTCAGGATGGAAACGAATCGGATGATATGCAAACCGTTAGTGCTGCAAACGATTTCAAATCGCTCAATAAACCGGGTTATTATGGAGGTGAATATGAGCAAGAATACTACGGCGACGAAGGATACGAAGAAGATTATGATTGGAAAGAACGTAACAATCCGTGTTCATCAACCTATTATTTAAATCACCAAGCTGCTACGCGAAATGTGTTAGCTTCTAATATCGGTCTTATTGCTAAAAATGCTGGAGATGGCTCTTGGCAGTTCATTGCAAGCGATATTGTTTCGGCTCAACCACTTTCAGGAGTTGCTTTGCGTGTCATCGATTTTCAACATCAACAAATTGCTTCCATAAAAACCGATAGTAAAGGATTTGCTTATTTAAAGAGTAGTCCAGACGATGCTCCATTCCTACTAATAGCATCTCAAGGCAAACAGAAAGGTTATCTCAAATTAAACGATGGTGAAGCATTATCGACCAGTCAATTTGATGTGAGCGGTGAAGAAATAAACGAAGGAATTAAAGGATTTCTCTATGCAGAGCGTGGTGTGTGGCGACCAGGAGATACGCTATTCGTTCAGTTTATGCTCGAAACACCCAAAGATGCGCTTTCTGGAGCACATCCGATTGTATTTGAAATGACCAATTCACGTGGACAAGGAGTTAAAAAAGAAGTACAAGTGTATGATCCAAGCCAAGTGATTTATAGTTTCCCTGTAGCTACCGGATATGATTCTCCGACAGGAAATTACACTGCTTCCGTCACCATAGGTAGCAGCGTTTTCCGGAAGAATTTCAAAGTGGAGACGATCATGCCGAATCGTTTGAAAATCGACTTCAACTTCCCCGATCCTACTGCGTTACGCGCATCTCAAGCAAGTAGCAATGTTCCACTTCGAGTTAGTTGGCTGCATGGAGCTCCGGCTACATCACTTCGTGCCAATGTTGCTGTAACATTAAGTCCTTCAAGCACTTCATTCCCAGCATTTAAGGATTATACGTTTGATGATCCATCTCGTACAATTTCTACCGAAGAAGTCAGTGTTTTCGATGGTTTGCTCGATGCATCTGGTGAAGCGACAGTTAATCCTATGATTCGCAGCACTCAACAAGCACCCGGACAACTAAAAGCTGATTTCACAGTGCGAGTTTTCGAACCAGGTGGTGGGTTTAGTATCGATCGCTTCAGCACTCCTTATTTGCCTTATACGAGTTTTGCAGGAGTTCAAGCACCTAAAGGAGAAGGATGGGGAAATATTCTCACGGTGAATAAGCAGCATACCTTAAATCTTGCATGCGTAAACGATTTAGGTAAAGGAATTCCCGGAAGAACCTTGAGTGTAAACTTCTATAAAACATCTTATGAATGGTGGTGGCAGCGAAACGGTAATATCAATGACTACTACAATGCTGAATATGCCGTTGCTGTTAAAACGGCCAAAGTTGTTACCAATGCAGCCGGTAAAGCAGTTTATCAATTTTCTTTTAACGAGGATGAGCTAGCGACCTATCTTATTCGTGTTTGCGATGAAACCAGTGGACATTGCACTGGAACAACAATCTATGTAGATGATGATTCCTGGATGAGCCGTAACACGGGTAAAACTCAACATGCACGCGACCTTTCGTTACAATCGGACAAAGAAAAATACACAACTGGCGAATCCATAAATATCAGCTTCCCAAGTCCGTCACATGCTCGTGCTTTAGTTAGTATTGAAGATGGATCGCACATATTAGAAAGCCGCTGGATTGAAACCGAAGCAGGAAAAACCGAATTCACCATAAAAGCATTACCCGAATATGCACCTAACGTGTATGTTCACTTGACTGTATTACAACCCTATAAACACGCAAATGAGCTTCCTGTGCGAATGTATGGCTTGCTTCCCGTTTTTGTGGAAGATCCTGATACACGATTGCAACCCGTTATTTCTGCTCCTGATGTGGTAAGACCGGAAACGAAACTATCAGTTGGTATCAAGGAAAAGAGCGGTAAGGAAATGGAATATACCTTGATACCAACTGATAGTTTCGTTTCCGGTCT
>DAOOQW010000210.1:0-4253 GCA_035388945.1 Flavobacteriales bacterium | reverse complement strand
GTAAAGACATCGATAACAAGAAGTTAATGGGTCAGTACCAACTTACCCAAGAAGAATTACAAAAGAAAGAAGATCGTTTACGCGATGCAGAAGCAGATCTAGAAAAACGCAAAGCTGAAGTAGAAAAACTCAGTGCTGATATGCGTATCTACGAAGAAGAACTCAATAACAAAGAGAAGCGTGTTGCTGAATTGGAATCGGTTTTGGCGAAAAAGGATTCAACAGTTTCTGCTTTGAAAGAGAAAGTTTCAGCTGCGTTACTGGGTTTTCAAGATAATGGACTTTCCGTTTCTACTCGTAATGGGAAAGTGTATGTGTCGCTTGAAGAAAGATTACTCTTCGAATCAGGCAGTACTGTTGTTGACGCAAAAGGTGTTGATGCACTTAAAAAACTGGCAAAAGTGCTTGAGCGTGAAACAGATATAAACGTCCTAATCGAAGGGCACACCGATAATGTTCCAATCAAAAGTGCCAGTATTAAAGACAATTGGGATTTGAGTGTGTTACGTGCCACTTCAATCGTTCGAATTATTACTGCTAACTCGAAGGTTGATCCTCGTTCACTTACTGCTGCTGGACGTGGTGAATATTTCCCAATCGACAAATCCAACACTCCAGAAGCGCGTCGTAAAAATCGTCGGACAGAAATAATTCTAACTCCCAACCTCGACGAATTATTTAAAATTCTCGAAACGAATTAATCAACGATCTGCTTGTCCTAATTGCGACAATCGACGTTTCGTTAATGTTCTTGAAGCAGGCAACCAAGATGCTAGTGCACCAATCGCTAGCACTGTAAGGGATATGTAAAGAATATCAGCTCCTTTTACTAAAACGGGATAAGCATCTTCGCCGTTAATCAAAACTAGGTTGAACTTGCTTTGTAAGTAAACTACCACCAGACCAGTTACGATTCCAATACTCATCCCTAAAAAGGAAATCATCATTCCTTCTAAGAAGAATATTAATCGAATCACACTCCAACTCGCACCTAAACTTTGAAGGGTTCGAATATCTCTGGATTTGTCTACTATCAACATAGTCAATGATCCTGTTACATTGAAAATGGCTATCAAAAGGATAAATGCCAAAATCAGAAACACACCCCATTTTTCTGCATTGATAATCTTGTAAAGTAATTCGTGCTGCTGAAAACGATTTTTTATCGCGAATCCTTCACCGGTCAAAGCTTTTAATGATTTCATCACCTGATCTAAATCAGCGTCAGGTTTTAATTGTATCTCATACGAACTGAGTTCCGTTTCTCGATGAAATAATTCCCGTGCAAAACCTATCGGAACGATAATGTATTTGAGGTCAAACTCTGGCTGCACCTCAAATATCCCCGCCGTGCGAATACTACTACTATGAAACGCTTCAGCTGGGTTCAAACTAAAGCTCGCATTTGCCTTGGGAACATAAATATCGAGTGGTGATTCCAAATCACTTAAGCTTAACGAAAGCGCATAGGCAATTCCGCTTCCTACTACTGCCATTGGAATTTGTCCGCGATTTAGTCTGAAATCTCCCTCAACCATCATCGTATCCAACCCACTCATTTTCACGAGCTCGTCACTCACACCTTTTATCGTACATACATATTGAGCATCTCGATGTGTAAGTAAGCCATTCTCTTCAATCACCTGCATAACTCGTTCAACACCAGAAATCTCTAGTATTTTAGTTCGTGGTAATTCGGTCTCTTGGAAAAATTTACGACTCTTAGCTTCAACGCGAATGTCCGGATCAAAGCTGTTATACAGGTTTACAACCCAACTTTCCAATCCATTGAATGCCGACAGTAAAATTACTAATGCACACGTTCCCACGAGAATACCCGTAACCGAGATACCCGAAATGATGTTAATCACATGTGTGCTCTTTTTCGAGAAAAGATAACGCAGAGCGATAAACAGAGGGAAACGCAAAGCTTAATCGTTTTTCAGCAATCGGTCAATATTCTCTAGATAATCCAACGAATCATCTATGTAAAATTCTAGCTCAGGAACAATTCGTAATTGATGCCGAACTTTTTCTCCTAACTTCTTACGGATTTCTTTTTTAATCAAATTGATTTGTCCCAAAAGAGCCTGCTGATCAGCAACTTTAAACATACTCAGGTATATTTTTGCATACCCCAAATCAGGACTAATTCGTGAAGTTGTTACTGTAATGAATGCTCCATTAAACAGGTTTCGGCTTTCGTGCAGAAAGAATTCAGCCATCTCCTTTTGAATTAAACGAGCTACTTTTTTCTGACGTGTCGATTCTGTATGTGTCATCTTTTGATGCCTTCTTTTAAAAAAGCAAAGCTATTATTTTAATTCCGCTTATGCTCGATTATCGAAAGCTGTTTAAGGTGTTCTTATAAAATCGTTTAAGTATCCAACTGAACTTTCGAAATACTCCTTCGGTTTTATGGTCAATCGAAGATGCATAGTGTCCATTATGACTTCCTTGTTCAGCTATTGTTGGATGACTCCATAAAACATGTAATATTTTCTTTTCAGCCAGTCGCTTGAGCCACCAATCCACAGGTTCATCCATTTTATATGATTCCAGCGTGTGAAGCAACAATTCAGAAGCAGATCGGTTTATTAGATATGCACCTGCACATCGCGTATCGGTTACAGGATATAAGAACTTGTTTTTTTCAAGTTGATGTGCGGGTACGAATTGTAATCCGGAATTTTCCAATGATATAAAAACAGGATTTAAAAGATTGGGATTTAACACGATTAATTCTTCAACGAATTGAGTTAAGAAAGCTAAAAAGTGCTTGTCCGGAATTATGTCATCCTCTAAAATTAAAGCAAGTTCATGTGATGACTTTGAAAATTTACTCCAGGATTCAATATGTTTTGAAGCACAGGATGTAGCAGCCGAAACACTATGCATAGTGCCTGCAAAAAAGCGACTCAATTGCTCTTCATTCAACTCATTTTTGTCCCAGTCCAAAATATATTCGAACGAAATACCCAACTCTGATAATTCGCGTTGAATCCTTTCGGCACGCGATTCATAGCCTTTCTTTACATGTAAAACATAAACACCTATTTCTAAGTTTTGAGGATTATTGGTGTTCTTAAACAGTTGAATGTTCATCCCGCGAAAGGTAGTAGAAATTTGTAATTTGCCGCCCAATTCAACCCATTCCTGAATACTCATGTACCATTTGAAACGCCTGCTGGCATACATTCGTCCGGTACACCATTATCTTCCGGAATATATTTTTTACACCTTCTTGGCGATCATTTTCGGTATCGTCAATTTTACCATGCTAATACCCTTGTTGAATCTTCTATTCAGCACTGATGGTATTCCTGAAACAGTTGTTCAGCCTACATTTTCATTAAGTATTAGCTACTTCAGTGATTTATTTAATTATTACCTAGGGAGTTTTGCCGCCGAGAAAGGTAAACTCTACGCAATGGCATTTGTTTGTATCGTAATTGCCTCAGCTACCTTACTCGCTAATATTTTCCGCTATTTAAGTACACGAGTGCTAGTTCGTCTTAAACTAAATATGCTCCAACGATTGCGAAATCACCTCTATGAAAAGGTTTCCGGTCAATCCATGGTTTGGTTTAATAAGAATAGAAAAGGTGATGTAATCTCTACCATGACCAACGATGTTCAAGAAATTGAATTTTCAGTTATCAGTTCTTTTCAAACGCTTTTACGTGATCCATTCGTTATCATCGCATATTTCATTACCCTTTTTTACATTTCACCTGCTCTCACATTTTTTACCATTTTATTTTTCCCGATTTCTGGATTAATCATAGCCACATTAGCCAAACAACTCAAGAAAAAAGGGTACTTCAGCCAAGAAATGCTCGGTCGTATATTGCAACATACAGATGAAACCATTTCAGGTATTCGTGTTATTCAATCATTTCGTGCAATTGGTGTTTTTCGGGAACGATTTCAAAACATTAATTCCCAATTTACATCTAACAGTAAAGCGCTATTCAATCAACGGGAGCTCGCATCTCCTTTATCCGAACTACTCGGAGTAATTGTAGTTGTTGTGGTAGTCATGTACGGTGGTAATTTGGTCTTGAAAAATGAACTAACTGGATCACTTTTCATTACCTATCTAGCTCTTTACTCACAGATTTTACAACCGGCTAAAAACATAACCTCAGCCATTTCAAACATGCAGAAAGGCTTTGTTTCTGCCGAACGAATCTTTGCCATTTTAGATGAATCGGATGCTATTTTGGATGTGAATCAGGCTAAGGAAATTC
>DAOOQW010000209.1:0-4266 GCA_035388945.1 Flavobacteriales bacterium | reverse complement strand
AGCACACCAGCACACAAGCACACCAGCACACCAGCACACCAGCACACCAGCACACCAGCACACCAGCACACCAGCCATGTTAACCATCGACATCCACACCCACATTCTTCCTGAACACATTCCAAATTTCAAGGAGCGATTTGGGTATGGTGGATTTATTCATCTCGATCATCACAAGCCTTGTTGTGCGCGGATGATGAAGGATGATCAGTTTTTTCGGGAAGTGCAGGACAATTGCTGGGATCCGAAGGCAAGAATGCACGAATGTGAGCATCATGGTGTGCACATGCAGGTTTTGAGCACGGTTCCGGTGATGTTTTCATACTGGGCAAAAGGCGAAGATGCGCTCGCTGTTTCGGAATTTCTCAATGATCATATTGCTGGTATTGTTCGCGATTATCCAGATCGTTTTATTGGATTAGGAACTATCCCGATGCAATCGCCCAAACTGGCTATTCGTGAGTTGGAACGTTGCATGAAAGAGTTAGGAATGGCTGGAATTCAAATTGGGAGCAACGTCAATCAATTGAATTTGAATGAACCCGAATTCTTTGAAATATTCCAAGCTGCTGAAGAATTAGGCGCTGCCATATTTGTTCATCCTTGGGAAATGTTTGGCCAAAAAGATATCCAACGTTATTGGTTACCATGGTTAGTTGGAATGCCCGCCGAAACTTCTCGTGCAATTTGTTCCATGATTTTCGGTGGAATTTTCGAGCGTTTGCCCAAGTTACGTGTAGCTTTTGCACATGGTGGTGGCTCGTTTCCACTTACACTTGGTCGAATTAAACATGGCTTCGATTGTCGCCCCGATTTAGTTGCAATCGACAATGCTGTTAGTCCCGAAAAATACCTCAATCGTTTATACTTCGACGGACTTGTTCACGATGAAGCAGCTATGCGTTATTTAATCGATTTTGCAGGAGTGGAACGCATTGCAATGGGCTCTGATTATCCTTTCCCTCTAGGTGAAGATGTGCCTGGTACGCTCATCAAAAACATGAATTTAAGTGATCAAGATAAATTACGCTTATTAAGCGGAACGGCTAAAGAATGGCTTGGTATAGTATAAAATAAAACCGCCTCTTGTCGCATCGAAGGAGGTCGATACGTAAGAGACGGTTTAGCTGTGATGGTTGTGATTTTAATTTACAATTCTTCCTCTGGCGGCGGACCTTGATGTCCAGAATCACGCATGCGTTTTAAGAGGGTGAGTTTGAAATCCCGTTCTGCTTTATACAGTTGAGCAATTTTTCTAGCAGGAATTACTTTCTTGAGTTCCGATTGATACTTACGTTGCAAGTCAGTGATTTTCTGCTGGTTCTGAAGGTCGTCTTCCAAGGCTTTTTCAATATCCTTATCATTCATGCTCATCAGATTGTCGTTTGTGGAACGACGTAACTTATTCATATCCTTTTTAACTCGATCAATTTCGTCGGAATACTGATTGTAAACCGGCCAGAATTTTTGTGCTTCATCGGGCGTCAAAGCTAGTTTTTGAGTGATAAATGCGATGCGTTGCGACTTGATTCGCTCACGAACATTATCTTTTTGTGCAATTCCTGGAAAGTTCAGGATTAACAACAGGATTATCAATTGGAGTTTCATGTGATGGTTTCTAAAGTTCGTTAATGATATCTGCATCGTCGATGTCCTCATCTAACAGATAATATTGAATTTCTTCGTTTTCGTTTGTATATGCTCTTGTTGGAGTGGTATCTGTCGATTCGGCCATATCGGTACTTTCTAAGATATCGTCCACTTCCAATTCATCAATAATTCCTTCTTGATACACATAGGTCGAAATCTCATCATCGGTTAGTGGATCAGCTGGACCGGATAACATTCTATAACCAAACACACCTGCTATAATTAGCATACACGCTGCAGCTAGTAATGGTGCAGGTTTTAGTAGTGAAGGAAATGGAAAGCGCCGAATTTTCTTGTCTTCTTCCATCCGTTCTGCCAGCTTAGCCGGGAAACGATCGAAGTATCCTTCCGGAACCCGAAATGGATTGCCCTTCGGGAAGCCTTCTGGAATAAAATCGGGTGTTTCTTCTGGGTTCATGATTGCCTGTGATTCGTTTGATTCAACTTGGTTTAATCGCGTTTCATAAATTCTTCAATCTTCTTAACAGCATGGTGAAAGGATGCTTTCAGAGCACCAACGGATGTCCCTAAAATCTCCGACATATCCTCATATTTCATTTCTTCGAAATATTTCAAATTGAAAACCAGTCGCTGCTTGTCAGGTAGCGTCAGAATAGCTTGTTGTAATTTCATTTGAATGCGGTCGCCACTGAAATAACTATCCGTTTCTAAATTCTGAGATAGCTGATATTCCACATCCGCCATGGGCACCATAAATCGCTTCTTCTTAGTATTCAGAAACGTGATGCACTCATTGGTTGCAATCTTATAAAGCCAAGTATAGATTTTCGAATCCTCCCGAAAATTATCTAAGGCCTTAAATGCTTTGATAAATACATTTTGGAGCAAATCATCCGCATCGTCATGATCTAGTACCATTTTGCGGATATGCCAGTACAACCGTTGCTGATATTGGCGCACGAGCATATTGAACGCATGATTTCGCGTTGATGCTTGTGCAAATAAATCCAATAGCTCCCGGTCGCTGAATTCTTCCATACGTTCGCTCCGGTCTGGTTTTCCGGTTGGTTTAGCGTCGGCGAATAGCTGACTCAGCTGCCTCGATGATATTTACAGTATCTAAACCGTATTTCACCATCAATTCTTCTGGCGTCCCGCTTTCTCCAAAACTGTCGTTTACAGCCACCATTTCTAGCGGTCGTGGTAAAGTACGTGCTAGCAATTGTGCTATGCTATCTCCTAAACCTCCATTCCGCTGATGTTCCTCGGCCGAAACTGCGCATCCGGTCTTACCGACCGAGGCAATGACTGCTTCATCATCGAGTGGTTTAATCGTATGAATATTTATTACTTCTGCATCGATTCCCTTCTCCCACAATGCTTCTGCAGCTTTTAATGCTTTCCAAACCAAATGGCCTGTTGCAAAAATACTTACGTCTTTTCCTTCCTTTAAAATCACCGCTTTTCCAATCTCAAACTTTTGATCTGCTGGAGTGAAGTTCGGCACTTTCGGACGACCAAAGCGTAAATAAACCGGACCATCATAATCAGCAATGGCGATGGTTGCAGCTTTCGTTTGATTGTAATCGCAAGGATTTATTACCACCATGTGTGGCAACATTTTCATCAAACCAATATCTTCCAATATTTGATGAGTAGCGCCATCTTCACCAAGTGTTAAACCGGCATGAGAAGCACAAATTTTTACATTCTTCCCAGAATAGGCAACACTCTGACGAATTTGATCATACACGCGACCTGTAGAGAAATTAGCAAAAGTTCCGGTAAAAGGAATCTTTCCTCCAATGGTTAATCCAGCTGCCATACCAATCATATTGGCTTCGGCAATTCCTGCTTGGAAAAAACGCTCCGGGAAATCCTTCACAAATGCATCCATTTTCAATGAACCAATTAAATCGGCACACAGCGCAACAACATTCGGATTGCTTTTTCCTAATTCGTGCAATCCAGCTCCAAATCCAGAGCGTGTATCATTTTGATCCGTAAATGTAAATGGTTCCATAAGCATTATTTTAAAACGACCTGTTGCGAGGTTCCTGGTTGAACGATGAAGTTTTTCTCAATAGTGAATAGCGTTTCTCTCACGCCTTTACCGCGAAATACCGCTTTGTATTTTCCGGGTTGTAATCGTACTACTTCCTGTTGCGTGTTTTCACTCAGATTACACACCCAAATCATTTGTCCTTTATCTTCCAATAAAACACTAGCAATTCCTTGTAATGGCAACTGAAAGTTCACCGTTCCTGGCTCGTCGATTTTGACAGTTGTTGTATGACTTTGAGCAATATCAACTGCTTTCAAATTGGTACGTGGAAGGGTCAATATTTCTAAATCATATTTCCCAACAATCAACTTACGCGTGTCTTTGAACGACATAACATCCAAGGTATTCATATCGCCCGCTTTACGAATGATACACTGCAAATCGCGGTAAGTCATGCCTTCCCCAGCTTTGAGGATTAAAAAACCTTGAGGAGCATCAATGGGAATAATCGTGTGTTTTCCAGCAACTAACTGAACATCTTTTTTCTCAACGGGTGGTAATGTATGGGCAACAATTCGATATGTGCTTAATCCATCAATTCTTAATGTATCAGGAACACCACGGTTGTTCATTGTGTGAACGAAATTGTA
>DAOOQW010000208.1:0-4273 GCA_035388945.1 Flavobacteriales bacterium | reverse complement strand
GCCCATCTCATCACCCGCAAACCTAAGCCTATCAGTGATAATGTGGATGCCATTGTGATGTAGCGAAACTTATTTCCCCGAAAAGAACGACTGCTATAAAACACATAAAGCGCACAAACACATGAACTGTATTCGATCCATTGTTCCCAATCGAAACGTTTCAATAATATCATCCAAAATAAAACCGCTAGAAAAGAGGCAATTCCCCAGATTATTCCAAAATAGCGATTGATGAATTTCATGGTTTTCGAACAGAATTCAAGTATAAGTTAAATCTCAATAGCTTGGTTTAACCAAAAACGATAGGGCCATTTTGCATGATCTCCAGCATAATCAACACCAATGCGTGGTCCTTTAGAAATATACTCTGAACGAATGGGAATGTTTCGGTCTTCAATCCAAATGGTCGATTCGAGACAAGAAATCCCATTTAAGGAAGTGTGTAAACCTAAAGCTTGCGAAGCTGTTGCTGGACCAGAACTAAAATTCTTTCCAATTGCTTTTCCATTTCTACGTTGCTGCATAATTGGAATACCTTCTAAAGGTTGAATTCCACGAATTAATATCGCATGAGGAATTCCTTCCGGAGCAGTAACTACATTAAATAAATGATGCATTCCGTAACATAAATATATGTAGGCTATTCCACCCGTTTGATACATGGTTTCTGTGCGAGCAGTTCTTCTTCCCCCAAAAGCATGACTCGCTTGATCAATTTCTCCCGCATAAGCTTCGGTTTCACTGATAATTCCGCTACAATAGTTTCCATTTATTTGGGTGCAAATCACTTTGCCTAACAGAAATTCCGCTTGCTTAACTACATCCTCGCCTAAATACCAATCACGCGTTAATTGGGTGTATTCCATCGAATTAATCCTGTTTCAGTTTCTTTCAAAATTCCTTCATCAATCCATTCACGAATAGCTTCTAATATCACTGCTGGATTATCGGGAAGCTGCTCAATTATTTGTTCGGGTGATTGTTCTTCCACCACCAATAACTGCTGAATTTTCAACAACATCCGATCTTTCCAAGCTTCATACTTTCCTGCTTTCGCCTGCTCTAAACACACATCACATTGTCCGCAACGCAATGCATCTATTTCTCCAAAATAATCCACTAAATATTTCGAGCGACATGTTTGTGTTTCCTTCACATAGCGCATCATAGCTTGCATACGTGTGAGTGCAGCTGTTCTTCTTTCTTCGTAACGTTTGAGTGAAATGGGAATTCGATCGGGATGTTGGCGGGCAAGCGTGAAATAAATTTGTGATTCGTTAATAGCCGGATAATAACTGATCATGCCCGATTTATCTAAGTAATTCAGCATTTCAATTAAGCGCGCAATAGGTACTTGAATGCGTTCAGCTAATTCTTGTTCGCGTATTTGCACATATTCCTGAAACAAGCCACCGTAGGAGCGAAGCAGTGTTTTTAATACAGCTTCATAGGTTGGATTTTGGAATTCGAAATAATAGATTTCTTGTTGGTTGACAGGAATAAAAATGCGCGATGGCTGATAGAAATTTTCCTGCAAACTAATCAAGCCTTCTCGTTCGAGAAATCGAAGTGCAGAATAACATTCTACCGGATGATGTTTGTATCGTTTGGCGAATAATCCCAAGTCGAATGCGAATGTTTGGTCTTGTCCCGAACCAACCGGCAATTGCAGGTAATTACCTAACCAATTGTACATGGCTTTGATGGTGTCGAAACCGGGGAAAGCATAATTAAATCGATCTTCAAAATCACGCTCATCACCTTCGTCGCTAAGCAAAACGGCAAAGGCTTTTTCACCATCACGCCCCGCTCGTCCTGCTTCTTGAAAATATGCTTCAGGTGAATCGGGCATTTCAAGATGTATCACGCTACGCACATCGGGTTTATCGATGCCCATTCCAAAAGCATTCGTACACACCATTACCCGAACACGACCTTCGATCCATTGTAGCTGGCGATAATTACGCGTTGCACCATCCAAACCTGCATGATAATAAGAAGCTGAAATTCCCGCCTGTAGTAGCATTTCGGAGATTTCCTTGCAGCGTTTTCGGTTACGAACATACACGACCGAACTACCTGAAACATGCTGTAAAATTCGCAGTAATTGAGTTGTTTTATCTTCGGTAAATCGTACGATATACGCCAGATTAGAACGGGTAAAACTCTTCTTAAATCGTTTGGAATTCTTGAATTGTAGCTGCTTCTCAATATCATCACATACTTCGGGAGTAGCAGTAGCAGTGAGTGCTATGATTGGAATATCCGGTAAAAGTTCGCGTATTTGAGCAATTTCGGTATAGCTCGGACGAAAATCATATCCCCATTGGGAGATACAATGCGCTTCATCCACAGCGATCATCCCAATATTCAAATTGGGCAAGACTTCACGAAAACGCTCACTCTTTAAGCGTTCGGGCGAAACATAGAGAAATTGCATTTGTCCCGACTGACAGCGATCGATGAGCATATCAATCTCAAGCGCTTTCATAGAAGATGAAATCATTCCAGCTTGAATGCCTTTCTTTTCCAGATTTTCCACTTGATCTTTCATCAGAGCAATCAAAGGAGAGATAACAATACAAAGCTTTTCGAGGCACAGTGCTGGAACTTGAAAGCAGATCGACTTTCCACCACCAGTTGGCAATAGCGCAAGTGTATCGTGCCCGTCGATAACAGATTGTACTATTTCTTCCTGAAGCGGACGAAAGGTGTTAAATCCCCAAAATCGCTCAAGTATCTCGCGTGGCTTTCCCATCAGGACCAAATTTACTTGATTCCTGCTTTATTCAATATGTATTGTGCACGCCAACGAATAGAACCCATGGGAACGGGAATTAATTCATATCCTAATTCTGTATAAACGGCTTCTAAGGCTTTATGAACTTTAATGGCAGCTGCAAAATCCTCTTTCCGCTCCGCATCGCGATGAAAAATAGCTTCCCAAGGTGGTGTGATGAAGACCTGTGTTTCGTATTTAAAATCCTGACACAATTGCCAAACATCTTCGGGTGTTTCTTTTTTTTCTTTGCGTAAAAATCCAGCAATATCAGGCAATCCACGGTCGTAAAACCACAAGCCATTTTCACCTGCAGCATATTGATCGATACGACCTTGTAAAACCTGAGCCGAAAAAGCTGCAATGTCTAACCAAGGAACAGCCGAGCCTCCTGAAGCAATTTCGTCTTGTATGATTTGTCGCGCTACTTCGTGGAAAACCGCATATTCCATTCGCTCCAATTCTTGGATAATACTTGATTTCCCGAATCCGGGTCCGCCTGTGAGGAGAATGCGTTTGGTCACCGTTTGCAAAGTAAATGCAGTTGACCGCCTTTTCCTATTGGTTTGCAGGCTTTTTAGAAGAAAGATTTTTGGAGGTATTTTTTTGTCGGAAAGGATATAAATGTTCTAGTCTTAGCAACTCATTATCAAGCTACAAGAGTGTATTTCAATTTGATTATTACATGAAAAATGCATGTGATTGAGCGATACTGTACTAAATGTGTTTTTTCAATCTACCAATTAGCACCATACCTTTTTACTAGTCAAAATCACCCCAAAAACAATCGTTATGAAAAGACTTTTCTTTCTTATTTGTCTGTGTATTGGGAGTGAAATTTCACTTCAAGCACAAGTGGATTCTTCCGGTAAAAAGCCAATTACTTGGACCAAAGAACTACGCGAAGTGACCATTCGAGATGTTCGTAAGCCTGATACATTAATTCAATCGCCTACTTGGATGATTCGAGATTTTCATTTTCGGGGAGATAGTTTAGTACTTCTTACTTGGGAGAAAAATCCTGATAAATGCACCATACGTTTATTTGATCGAAATGGAAAGGAATTGGCTTCACACAAACTTGCGGATAAGCCGCTGGGATTCAATAAAGACGTGTACGATAAACTGTATCTCGAGTGCAAATCTGCCACTTATCGCTTGGATTTTTATTCCGGAGCTATTTATCTGCAAGCCATGGAAGAGAAGTTTTATTACAGTGCTATTCGTCCGACTGTTGCTGCAAACGACGAGTTATTCTTTGTCAGTAGTTTTCATCCTCAACGTCCCGATTTTGTGTTTTTGAAAACCGAACGAATGAGTCGTGAAACCGATACATTGCTTGAAGTTCGTGATCAACATTTATATGATTTATATTATTCAGAATATAAATTCTTGCCCTTTAAAACTCAGTGTGCAATCAAGCGCTTAAGTCGAGAAACTGGACAAAGTAAATACGATATAGCAGCTCAATTTTCAGGATTCACTCAATCGCTG
>DAOOQW010000207.1:0-4283 GCA_035388945.1 Flavobacteriales bacterium | reverse complement strand
TTTAGTTTATTAGGTGAATTAAAATGGAATGAAAAGAAATGAAATTCAATAAGTTATTTCATAAACTTCAGATGCTTATGAATAATCACCTATATAAACTGAAAAACGCGCTACAATTGAGTTTGCAGCGCGTTTTAGAGTAAAAGATTTCAATTTTACTTTTGAATTTTCTTCGCTAAATCATATTCCCATTTCTGTTGTGCGTTCCAAGTATTTAACTGAGAATCGATCATGGTTTTCCATTCGGGATTTAATTTATACGCCCAATTGAGATAACCAACTCCAGCACTGCTCATTCGGTTGTTTGCGCTACGAGCAGCATCCAGCGCATGTTTTAGGAAATCTTCATTGAAAATACTTAACTCTTTTGCCAATGTTAAAGCACCTCTTCTGGTGTTAAACTCAAAAGAAACGGAAGCTAAGTCGGCTAATTCGGTGATTGCAGCTTTGTTTCCGTTTTTGATTGACCATTCAAGCCAAGTAATGCGCACATTATGAGCATTGTTGCCCATTTCTGATTTCGTTTTTTCCAAGTAAGTCGCACGATCGCCAGGAAAACTCAAACATAGTTTGTACAATACTTCTTCTTGAAGTTGGTAGCTAAGTTCATTGAGTAATCCTTCGTAAGACTTCTTAAAGTCTTTCGGGATTGTATCATATGAAGCAACAGCAGCTTTTCGAATAATCAAATCTGAATCAGTAAATGATGAAGCCATTAATTGACGAGATTTTTTGTTTTTATCCTTAGCAAGCTGTTCTATAACCGCTTCGCGTACTTCATGAAATGTTTCTTTTTTATAAACCTGAATCAACACATCGCGCTTTTGATCGATTGGTAAATCGCTCATAGCAATTACTGCATCTAAGCGATCGAGCATGTATTGAGCTGAAAGCGCTTGCTGTTTTAATTGATCGAAAGATTTGTTGAATACAACTGCCTTAATAACCTGATTTCCTGGGTCAAAAAGAGCATATGCCGCAATCTTTCCAGCAGGATGATCAATTTTAACATTGTGCACCTTTTCTGAAATCCAAACCGTTTTGCTTTCCTTACTTCCATCAGTAAAATGCACTTCAAACACGATGGGCATTTTGAACAAACCTACATATGGTAGTTTTTCTTGTAATTGAGAAACGATGAAACGTGTAGATTCTTTGGTGCTTTCGGATTCTACCTTGTAAACTGGTTCTCCACCACGATAAATCCATTGATCCCAAAACCAATTGAGCGAATAACCCAAAGTTTCGTGAAATGCAATGAGTAAATCTTCCGTATCGACATTATCGTAAGCATGCGATTTCAAGTAATGATTGATAGCACGATTAAATTCTTCACGTCCAACCACATACTTCAACATTTCAAGCACTACTGCACCTTTGGGATACCAGCGTGTGCTTCCAGCATCGCTACTTGCAACCGGATATAAATCACGAGTAGATGCATTTAAAGCTGCATTTTGGGCGTTTCGTCTTGCTAAATCAAAGTAATCTTGTCCAAAGGCTTCTCGCTCATACATCATGTTATAGTGTGTGGCGAAACTTTCCTGAAGCCAATGATGTGTTTCCGATCGAGCTGTTACCATATCACCAAACCATTGATGTGCAAGCTCATGTGCATTCACACCTACATAGGAACGGTCGAGTAATCCACGGGCATCGTTGAAGAAGAAATCACCAAATACTGTTGCAGTCGTATTTTCCATCGCTCCATACATAAATTCTTGAACTGGAATTTGACTGTAGTTTTCCCAAGGAAACGGAACACCAATCTCTTTTTCAAAGAATTCTATCATTTCGGTACTCTTTGCATAGGTGCCAGCTACGCGATCTTTCCAATCGGGATAATACCAAAGGTTAACCGCTAAACCAGAACCAGTTTTACGTGCATCAATCTCATAATCACCAATTCCTAACATAATCAAATACGGAGCATGCGGCTTATTCATGCGGTAGTGCCAGATTTGATTTGCTCCAACATCTTTAACTCCCAGTTTTACACCATTCGACAATACCTTAAAGGGTTTTGCCATCGTAATGATCATTTCGGAAGTAATCTTATCGTTCATGTTATCGAACATCGGCAACCAGCAACGATTGTCGGTTCCTTGTCCTTGCGACCAGATTTGTTTACGAGCACGATTTGTTGGATCGTTCCAGCCTACGAAATAAAGCCCGTGACGAGGAAAAGCAACATAACGTATGCTTAAGCTATCGGCCGAATTCCAGCTGAGTGCTTTCGGAAAAACTACGGTGAAACCCGTTTCATACTTACGGATTGTAAGTTTTTGATCGTGGTAATTCACTTCCTGAATCTGGATATCGGGACCATCGAAAAAGAGTGTATCCACATTTTGGCGGATTGCCTGAAAACGATGAGTTACCCAACCGTTTACTTTTCCTTGCGTTGGTTCAAAGGAAGCTTCCAAGCGCAAATGTTGGAAATCAACGAAGCGTTCACGCGGAACGGATGCAGAATCGTAAGGCAGCGATTGGATAAATGGTTTTACCGGCTCCTTTTGCGCAAAAAGCGAAACAGCCGTCAATAAAGGAACTCCAATTAGAAGTTTCCGAAAGAGTTGGGTCATATAGCGGTCTTAAAAGATCGCCGTAAAAGTATCAGAATTAGCGGATTTCCAGCCACGATACATGCCTTCGGAATTAAAAGGTAAACAGATATTTCCGTGTTTATCGATGGCAACTAATCCGCCTTCGCCACCAAATTTTACCAGTTTATCGTTGACTACCTTTCTACAGGCGTCCTCCAAACTCAATCCTGCATATTCCATCAAGCAACTAATGTCATAAGCAACAACTGAACGAATGAAAAATTCACCGTGTCCGGTACAGGAAATGGCGCAGGTAGTATTGTTTGCGTATGTTCCGGCACCAATAATTGGACTGTCTCCTGCCCTGCCCCAGCGTTTATTGGTCATTCCGCCAGTTGAAGTAGCTGCAGCTAAATTTCCATGAACATCCAACGCAACTGCGCCAACCGTTCCAAATTTCTTTTCATCTGGAGGTAATTCTACCGAATGATCGAGATGAGCTCCACTTTCATCAATCACCTGCATGAGCTGATTGTAGCGCAGTTCGGTATAAAAATATTCGGGTGATTCGAGTGCAAATCCGTGTTCGACAGCAAACTGTTCAGCTCCTTTTCCACACAGCATCACATGTTCGGATTGCTGCATGATGGTTTTGGCAAGTGAAACAGGATGAGCAATGCCAGAAACACCAGCAACTGCTCCAGCCATAAGATTTTTTCCTTCCATAATTGACGCATCTAATTCATGCGTTTTGTCATGGGTGAAAACGGCTCCTCGTCCGGCATTAAATAGCGGACAATCTTCTAAAGATCTCACAGCAGCTTCAACCGCATCGAGTGATGATCCATTATTTTTCAAAACAGTCTCGCCCGCTAACAGGGCACTTGCAAGAGCTGCATGATAAGCAGCTTCTTTTTCGGGAGTGAACTGATGGCGGGCGAGCGTTCCGGCTCCACCATGAATGGCGAGGCTATACACGATTACTCAGCGCTTTCGTGAACAACAATTTTTTCAATCTTATCGCCTTGACGAATTTGATCAACAATATCAACACCTTCGGTTACTTTACCAAAACACGTGTGTTTACGGTCTAAGTGAGAAGTATTGCGACGGCTGTGGCAAATGAAAAACTGTGATCCACCTGTATCGCGACCAGCATGAGCCATAGAAAGAACTCCACGATCGTGATATTGATTATCGCCCGTTAGTTCGCATTTGATGCTGTAACCTGGTCCACCTGCGCCTGTTCCAGTTGGATCGCCACCTTGAACAACGAAATCAGGAATTACACGGTGAAATGTAAGTCCATCGTAAAATCCGCTTTTTGCTAAGCGAACGAAATTATCTACCGTGATAGGCGCGTCTTTATCGAAGAATTCAATCTTCATATCGCCGTACTGTGTAGTAAGAGTTGCAGTAGTCATGAATTAAAATTTTGCGCAAAGATAGTATTCGCCGACAATCATTCAGACTTCATTGCTTTCCATCGGTTGATGAGCAAATTAGTAGAAGAATCGTGGCTGTTGATGAGTTCATTTGTTTTCAATTCGGGAAGGATGCGATTGGCTAGTTGTTTACCGAGTTCAACGCCCCATTGATCGTAACTGAAGATGTTCCATATAACACCTTGAACGAAAATCTTGTGTTCGTATGCTGCAATCAAAGCCCCTAGATTAAAGGCGTTGATGCGTTTGATTAGAAAACTATTGGTTGGTCGATTTCCTTCGAAAACTCGGA
>DAOOQW010000206.1:0-4309 GCA_035388945.1 Flavobacteriales bacterium | reverse complement strand
ATTCCTATTGCATCACAATCTATTGGTGAAAAATATCATTACAAACAAGATTATACGAATGCTAACAATCCCATTAGCAAACAAACAGCTGAAAATGTTTCAGGATCTTTTGGCGCTGGCGCAAATTTTAATGTGGGTGCAGGTTATATGTTCAACGAGTATATTGGTGTCGAACTTAATGCTCAATATACATTAGGAAAAAAAATCGAAACCAGTAATATCGAAACCTATACCACTGGCAGCTATTCCAGTTCTACCGAGCATATCATCCAGCACTATTCCAGAGGTATTTATTTAAATCCTTCTTTCATACTAACTACCGCCAGAGGATCGAAAATTCCATACGGTCGGTTTGGTTTAGTTGTCGGATCCCAAAAAATAATGAAGGATTCAACTTACACGTATACTGATGGTTTCTACAACTCTACAGGAACTGGCAAGGGAGAATACTCTGGAGGTATCAGTCTTGGTTTTCAAGGGGCTGTTGGTATAAATTGGATGCTGAGCGACAAGATTGATTTATTCACTGAAGTGAATTTCATTAGCATGACCTATTACGCAGAAGAATACGAGGTAACAGAATATAACTCCAATGGCTATGATTATTTGCCTGAGCTCTCAGTTTCACAAAAGAAAACCGTATTTAAAAAAGAGATTGAATTAGGTGAATCACAAAATCCAGACAAGCCAAGAGAAGAATTACGCGAGGGAAGTGCCTTTAGTTCATTATCGCTTCAGGTCGGTATTCGGTTTTTATTGAATGGCCACGGGATGTAATTAAAGTTTGCGTATTGAAAATAATTCCAGAGTAGTACGGTTCTCTGGAATTTTTTTTGTCAAGACACTACTAAAACATGACACAAAAATTACCTTTGCACCATGACACTTGATCAATTCACAGCAACATTGGAAGAGGATGCTCCTCCACAAAACGTTACCCTGTTATTACAAGCTCTTTGGTTCGAGGCCAATGGTGATTGGAACAAAGCGCACGATCTAGCACAAGAGGTTGAGTCGGCAGATTCATCGTGGGTTCATGCCTACCTTCATCGCAAAGATGGTGATTTAGGTAATGCAGCTTATTGGTATCAGCAGGCCGGTAAACCAGTTTGCAAAAAATCGCTGCATGATGAGTGGGAAGAAATCGTTTCTGCATTTCTTTCCTAAAAATCGGATTCGTGTTGTTTTGATTTGACTTGTTCTTTCGCGAAGGAGTATTACTCTACTTCACTATCTGGATCCAACCCTTGTAGATTTTATTGTTTTTTACGAGATGTAGCTTATAGTAGTAGGTGCCATTGGGTAAGCCATCAGCGTTCCAATCGTTAGTATAATTTTGTCTCTGATAAACCGGTGCACCCCAACGGTCATAAATG
This sequence comes from Flavobacteriales bacterium, assembly GCA_035388945.1. Classification (GTDB taxonomy): domain Bacteria; phylum Bacteroidota; class Bacteroidia; order M30B66; family M30B66; genus CALQRR01. The sequence continues at coordinate 2,933 of DAOOQW010000206.1, read as the reverse complement.
CTCAAATTATTTTTAGGGTATAGGTATAATTTAGGTATTGTGAAGTATTCGTTTTCATCATCGTCATTCGGGGTGATGATGTTCGGAATAAAATCTATTGGATTCTCGAAAGCAAGTTCAACTTCGTTAGACCATGATATCGTGTTTTCATTTTCCTTCTTGGCCTTGATCCTCAGCACATGCACAAATCCATCGGCACCATGTTTCCCTAAATAATTGGTGATGTCGCCCGAGGTTACATCAATAAGTCTGTACACGGTATCGGCATCTAATTTTCTCCAGACTTCATATCTTTCTACGCCATTCCATCCATTGTAATCATTCCAGAAGAGGTCTATCAATTCTTGCGCTTCGTCTTTGTCGCCATCCAACTTAATGGTGTTGTGGATTACCGTCTGAAGACCTTCATCGCATTTGTTAAATCCTTCTACTTTGTATTCATAACTATTTTGGTCGGTCTCAACGTTCTGATCTAAAAAAGATTGAACATTTTTTTTCAGCGTGGTAACAATCTCCCAGGGTGCGTTGCTTCCGGCAATTCTCCTACTGACGATTATCAAATCCGAGATCCGCTCAAGCAATGTAGCGTCCCATTCGATCTGCACTTTTTCGTCATCCTCATAATCTACGCTCACAAAATTCATTGTGATCGCAGCCAAATCTTTAAACACAGTAACGTTTAACGTATCCGAATAACCTTCACAATAATCTGTGCTGGTGGTGTTTTCTTCTTTTAACCACAGTTTATATTGACCCAAATCGAACCAATCCACTTTGACTTGTGGTGTTGTTTGTCCTTCTGTTACAATACCGCCATCAGCAAACCATGTATACATTGATCCATTGGTATTTGAAGTCTGATAAGGTACGCCTGATCTGAAGTTATAGCACACCGAATCCATTCCCATAGGTAAATCAGGCTTGAGCTGTATTTGGATTTTAATCGGGAAGGTGACGGTATCTTTTAAACAATGATTTTCATCTACACCAAGAACTTTCACCAAAGCATTGAAATTACTTGCGCCCCAATCTACTTTTATCGTATTGTTTTGTTGTGACACTAGAGTCCCGCCATTAACGAACCAGGTATAAGTATATTGATCATTATCTGCACTGTACTCAACAGCAGTAACATTGGGGCATACTACGGAGCTGCCAGAGATAATAGGTAATGGCGGATCAAGAGGTGGATTGATTAAAGCTGATGTACTGTCTGAATAGCAGCCGGTGCTACTTAGAATTATGACGGAATACTTACCCTCAGTCAGTCCCGATTTGCTATTGTTCGCTTGGAAAGTTACGCCATTATCAAAGCTGTAAGCATCATCTGTATTTTGAATGGTAACAGTAATGGTTCCAGTAGAACCAAAGCAAATGGGATGAATGAGTGAAAGCTCAGGTAAAGGTACAGGTTGGCTAATTTTACTATCCCCTGTTATGATCCAACCTTTATCCTCTATCAGCTTGGAACGAGCCGCCTCACCGGCACAATATTTTAACCCAAGCGCCCCTAATTGAACATTGGGTTTTACATTTTGCGCTGCCCAGCCAATTAAGGTCTGGTTGTAATTGCGAATACTAAGACCACTTGAGTTTAACATCTGCCCCATCGATATTACGTTGCTCACATCCCAATCTCCAAGCGACTGGTTGAAATTTGTGGCCCCCTCAAATGCGCGACTCATATTTATTACCCTGCTTACATTCCAGGCTCCTATTGGCTGATTGAAGTTAGCTGCCCATACGAACATCTGTGCTATATTCGTTACGCTGCTCATATCCCAAGCTCCAATGGGTTGGTTGAAACTAGTGGCATCAACAAACATATTTGACATATCTGTTACACTGCTCACGTCCCAACTTCCAATAGGTTCGTTGAACCTGGGAGCATAAGAAAACATTCCAGCCATATCCGTTACGCTGCTCACATCCCAGGATCCGATTCGCTGGTTGAACCTTGTGCATTGAAAAAACATTTCAGACATATTTGTTACGTTGCTCACATCCCAAGTCTCAATCGGCTTGTTGAAATAAATAGCAGAATGGAACATTCCTAGCATATTCGTTACGCTCCCCACATTCCAGGTTCCAATCGGCTTGTTGAAACCGGATGCAAAGAACATTTCATGCATATCTGTTACACTGCTCACATCCCAGCCTTTAAGAGGTTGATCGAAACTGGTGTAACTGAACATTTTATGCATATCCGTTACACTGCTCACATCCCAATGTTCAATGGGCTGATTAAATGTGAGATTACCTTCAAACATTGAACTCATATCTGTTACAAGTGTCAGATTGGGGGCATCAGTAGCTGGTATAGTCAGGTAGGTGCAACCCTTAAAAGCACTAGCCATACTTTTCCACACATTGCTTCCCCATTGTTCTACTGTCAGTATTTTATCATGATCATCATTATTACTATTGTTAAAACCATCATTTGGTCCGTCAAAATATATCCTGGGAAATGAACCTGTAATAGAAACGCGGTAGATACCTACACTGGGGAAGGTTATGGTTTGATTTCCGGTAATAGGACCAGGTATGGTGCCGTTGCTGGCAGTGTTGTCCACACTCTCCCAGGCAATACTGTAGCTATACCCTGTGCCTATTGTTGGAATGGTAATTTGGTTATTTGCACTAACGCCAAAATTGTTTGTTTTCCAGGTGGTGATGAAAGCTTGCCCGGTTGCTTGGTACGCAAAGAGAACTAAAAAGAGAGAAAGGAGATTTTTCATTAAGGATTTACCATTAACGGTTATCGAAATTATGAAAATATTTCAATGAATGATGTCGAGACCTAAAGAAACCAATTCAAAGAATGTGTTTCGCTCTCACCTGCTTTCCTAAAAATCAGATTCATGTTGTCTTGATTTAATTTGCTCTTTCTTCCATGCATCAACTTCTTCGCGTTTCTTTTTCAGTTCTTCTTC
>DAOOQW010000205.1:3993-4360 GCA_035388945.1 Flavobacteriales bacterium | reverse complement strand
CTACATAAACCAGTTCGGTGCTAAATTTTCCGTTCCGGTATGCTTTGTAACTAGAAGCTTCGGAGCCTAAAGCATGATTGGTAATTATTAAGAATTCAACTCCAGGAAAACCTTGAAGATCTGTAAATCGGCTTGGTTGAGCACCTTGCGCATTAACAGGACGGATGTCGTTAGCTGTAAGCGTTGTGAATTGACTTTCGGGAGCAACATACAGTTCTTTTTCTGAGCCTGATCCGTTGGGAACGAGAGCTTTATAAACACCACCAACGAGCGAAACAGTTATTCTTTTACCTGTGCTGAGATCATACAACCAAACGGTAGAAGTACTCGCCGCTAGGTTGGTCATATTAAGTAAGTAGTTCGTACC
>DAOOQW010000205.1:0-3983 GCA_035388945.1 Flavobacteriales bacterium | reverse complement strand
ATTGTCGGGCAAGAGCATTCGGTAGGAAGTTTTGTTTTCTAGATTGAAATTATGAGGATATCTCCATACATAATTGGAAAACATACTGTTAGAAGTAACTAAAACACCATTGTTATCATTGATTCCTACGTATGAATGCTTGAAGTTTGTTGATGTAGCACCTAAGCCAGAAGCGTTCATGTTGAAAGTAAACTTCCGGCTACCATGACCTTCCATGATGGTATCGAGAATCGGCAAATTGCTCAATTGCATCTGATACCTGTGATCGTTGAACCAAGGAGCATTTGAAATGGTTTTGTAGACAACCGTTAGATTGGCTTGAGGACCAGTTCCAACTGCATTTGTACTCGGTAAAGCTGTTATTTGGTTGAGTAGAGGAGCGGTAAATACTGGACCAGACCAACCTTCGCCATCGGTATATTCAGGATCGGTGGAGTTGTTGAAATCGGTTTTCCCGAAATAATAATCGCTGGTTTGTTGATAGATAACTTGATTAATAAAGTACGGAGCTGGAGTTGCGCCTGTGAAATTCACATCTGTTTGCTGAATCATCCGAAGATTAGAAATGGAGTTATTCCACGTGATGAAATAGACAGCAGTATCTGATATGAGTGAATAGTTGGGATTGCTATGTGAATTAGCATCGGGATACATGTTGGCATCGAGCCACCCCGTGTTCTTCCTTCCGAAGAATTCTACATAATCAGTATTATCCCAAGTTCCATCTTCTTCGCCAGGTATAAAAATGGCTTGTTCTTGACCTCGACCGAATACTTGAATATTACGAGGGTCGGTACCCGCCAATGCTGGAATGGCTTCAGTAAGAGCAGTATATGGGATGCGGTAAATTCCATCATTCCATACTTTAACCCGATAATAGTTTTGATCATACTGAATCCACTCGTTTCCAAATGGTTGCGCGTAGATAGAATGGGCAAGAAGAAGAAATAGAAAAGGTAGTATGTAACGTTTAACCATAAGCAAACCTACTTAGACGGAGGTGTCGATGAATTTTGTTTTTTGTCTGCAGCGTTGATATCAAATCGTAATGAAAAAACATTGGAAAACAGTGCAGTACTTTGGTCTCCAATGTCGGTTAGTGCATAATCTATTTGAACACCCTTGATACGAATTCCTAAACCGATATTCGGTTGGAAAGTAGTTTCGCGGCCAGTATTCAAGTCATTTTGAACGGTTTGGAGATTGCCAATACCACCTCTTAGGAATATAATATTGCGATATCCAGCTTCTAAACCGAACACGGGTGACATAGAAAAAGTTTTATCTCGAATGATGGTGTTCCGCATACCATCGAAAGTTGTTTGAAGGTCTAGTTCAGTTAGGAGCGTGAAACGTTTTCCGAATTCAAATTTGCGAGCACCACCAAGAGTAAGAGAGGGAAGTGTAACTTCAAGCGAGTTTTCAGGGATTTCGTTACCAGTAGAAGAAAGTGCATCACGTTGTGATTGACTCAGATTGTAGCTCCAAGCATTGAATGTTGAAGTTATATCTCGTGCCATAGCTGCTAAGCGCCATTTTCCTACGTTATATTGAACACCAGCATCAAGTCCAAATCCCCATGATTTAGCGAAATCGCCCACTTTACGGTGAATTACTTTTGCGTTAGCACCCACGCTAAGTCCTTCTTTTTTAAGTTGACGGGCATAGGAGAATAGGAAACCATAATCGGCGGCAGAGAATGATTTTATGCGGTCGTAATTGATGTTTCCGTTTGGATCGATAAGTTCGGAAGTATCAGGAATATCGTCAACGCCAAATCGAATCACCGAAACAGCCATTACACTTTTAGGGTCGAGACGGGTAGCAAGGGAGCCGTAATCGTATTTGGCGATACCAGCAAAATACTCGGAATGCATGAGGGCGCCTTGGAATTTGGAGGTAATTCCTGTTAATCCAGCTGGATTCCAATAACCTGAAGTCGCATCGGAAGCCGCAGAAACATAGGCACCTGACATTCCAAGGGCTCGCGCGCCAACGCCAATTGATAGAAACTCATTGCTGTATTTGCGAGCTGTTTGAGCAGAAGTTGTTCCTTGCGCAAAAATTGCAATTAGTACAATTAGGAAGCGAATGTTTAGCATGTAGTTTATGTGGATGAATTTTAACATAATCTTATTGTCTGGTTTGGAATGACTTGAAAGGTTATTTCACCCGATTAAGCGCAATCCGATTGGAATTATTTTGCAGGTATAGAAACTTTTTTTCCTTTGCATCAGTTTGCTTTTCATAAAGTACCCGAAATGCATGCTGAATTTGATTCATGAAACGACTTATTAAAAAATCGCATTTCGACAATATCAATGCACTCCGGTTTCTGGCGTTCTTCGGCATATTTGTTTCGCACTGCTTCATTACAGGAAATCAACAGGTTGAGGTTTCTTCACTTTATTCAGATCTTCGGCAAGTTACAGGCAATCTTAATAGTGTTTGCTACAGTTTACTCTTTCTACTAACAGGGTTTTTGAACACTTGGACCATTTTCGAAGAAAGGTTTATTTATAAGAAAATGAACCTTTTACGCTTTTATATGCGTCGAATTTTGGGGATGTTGCCGCTTTATTTTGTTCTTTTTATAGTAGGTTATTACATCCTACCAAGAGTAGATACAGGCTTGCCTGAACAAAATTTTCATCCAATTGGGATGGGTGAATATTTGGGATTTTATTTCAACTTTAATTATCAGGATACCGGGAATCCATTAACGGGAGTAATGGGAAATATGTGGTCGATTGCTGTATCGTTTCAGTTTATTTTGATTTGGCCCATATTGATGGCTAATTTCAGAAGAAAAGAAACTTTGTTGATGGTGTTGGCGATGGTAGCGTTTATTGCTTCGGCTTGGATGTGGTCATCATCGGATACATTTCGATACAGCTCGCTCAATATTATTTGTGATTTTGTAGTAGGTTCTTACTTAGCTTATTTCAGCTTTTTCAAATACAAACTATACATCTTCTTAAAGAAGCAAACACGCCGTACGATTGGTTTTATTTATCTGGCATTTTTTGCCGTAATCATATTCATTCGTCCGATCCGATATGAATTAGCGAGCATTCCACCTCAATTGGTTTTCATTATTGAGCGTATACTACTTACATTAACGCTAGGGTTCTTTGTATTTGAGCAAAATTTTAGTTCAAACTCGGTATTCAAGTTGGCCAAGCTCAAGATTTTTAATTATCCCGGAAAGCATGCATATAGCATGTACGCTTATCATGCCATTGGAATAATTGTCGGATATCGGATTATGCAATTTATGGTGACCGAAGAAAATGCCACATCGGTGCTTTTAATTGAGCCATTATTGGCCTTTGCGGTTACTTTTGCACTTGCGATTTTTAGTCATGAGTATTTCGAGAACAAGTTCACCCGACGCAAGAAGAACTACAACCCCACACGGGAATATAATCCAGTAGGGATAAACGATGCTAAAACAAAACCTGCCTAATGCCCTAACTCTGTCGAATCTGCTCTGCGGTTGTTTGGCTATTCAACAACTGTTGGCAGGGAATCCCGACTTAGTTCCTTTGTTGATGTTGTTAGCAGGAGTTTTCGATTTTTTCGATGGCTTTGCTGCTCGTGCATTAAAGGTTTCCTCTCCAATTGGGAAAGATCTAGATTCTTTGGCCGACATGGTCACATTTGGTGTTTTGCCATCACTCATGGCATTTCGACTTATCGCAGAAACTCAATTAACGTCGTTATTACCCGGAGAAGAAGTTGCCGAGTTTTTCATGCATTTCCCTACTTCTATCGCTTTATTGATAGCTGTTTTCTCTGCTTATCGTTTGGCGAAATTCAATCACGATACGCGTCAGAGTAGTTCCTTTATAGGAATGCCAACACCAGCAAATGCACTATTCTGGGCAGGATTGTGGATTGGTTGCCACAATGGCACTTATACATTTTTTAATGCTTGGACATTAAGCGGCTTATCGGTACTATGTTCTTTTTTATTGGTA
>DAOOQW010000204.1:0-4401 GCA_035388945.1 Flavobacteriales bacterium | reverse complement strand
TTTTCGCGTATGGCTTGCAATCGAGTCAATCAACTATTAACGTGAGTGGCTCGGGCGATGCCGAAATCACAGTAAGCGATCACCTCGATGTAACGATCAGTGGCAGTGGAAACGTTCACTACAAAGGACAACCAACAATCAACACATCCATTTCGGGTTCAGGAAAGCTTCATCACGAAAACTGATTATTGCTTCACAAACCGCTTCTGCATCATACCTGAATTGGTCTTAACCCGAAGGAAATAAATTCCTGCTGCTAAATCGTTCACCGATAATTCCATCTGCGAACCTAGCACTCGAAACTCCTTACAGCGTTTACCATTTACGTCGATAATTTCTGCATCAGCTTGCTTGCCCGAATATCCTTTTAATCGGAAGGTTAAGGATGAACTCACAGGGTTAGGAAATACATCCACCTGCACATTCGGAACAATCGGAATCTCCACACTGCTAAGCGTTTGGATGTTGATTTTATCGACGTAAATCGGTTGTCCATAACGACCTCGGTTTTCAAAAGCAATAATCACATCACTTGCTCCTGCCGCATCCCAAATTATAACCGTATCTCTTCTCCATTGAGAATTTATGGGTTCAAATCGTTCAGAAGTTAAATCTGGAGCAGTTGCCAAAGCATCTCCACCCTTGAGATATACACTCGAATAAGTGATTCCACAATCGGTCGACACTAATACTGCTAATGAATCACTGTAATTGTTATCGTATTGCGAGTAAGCTATATCAAAACTCAATTGAACAGCAGCTGCTGAACTAAAGTCAAGCTTACGCGTTAAGAATCGATCACGTTTACCAGCTACATCGATGTAGTAATTATCGAAAAACATGTTGTACGTTCCTTGTCCAAAGCTGCTTGCTAAATCACTAATGATCCAGTTTGCACCATCATTCCCATCATCATAAAACTTCCATTCCGAAGGCAAAGTGCCACTTTCGAAATTCTCTGCTAAAGGAATGCTCGCGGACGTTTGTGTGGTGATAAATGCATCCTTAGTGATGCTGAAGGTTTGTCCGTTTTGAGTTACATATAATGTTACTGGATATGTTCCTGCTGCAGCATACGTAACTTTCGGAGCTAAACTCGTAGATGTGGAAGGCGTTGCCCCAGGAAATGACCAACTAAACGTTGCAGATGAATCACACACAGAGTGATTGACAAACCACAAGGTATCGCCCGGACAAGTGAACGAAGAAAAATCCGAAGAGAAATCGGCGATTACAGCAGATGGTTCAACCAAATCTATTTCCCAAACTCCCAATTGCCAAGAACCTAAACGTAATTTATTCTTCTGGTAAAAAGGCATTAAACGAAGCGGATATATGGATGCTGGCAATCCTGTACCTACAACCGTCCATGTTGTGTTTGTATTCGAACGATAATACACTGCATTATGGAAAGTAGCCACATAAACGCCACCATTTGTTCCAGCTTGATGTGCAATCGATTTTATGGATAAACCATTTAATGCGGATGAGGTGATATTCGTCCACAAGGTTCCACCATTTGTGCTTGTGTAAACTTTATTTCCATTGGAACCAGTGGTGAAGGCTAACCAAAGTTCATCGGCATTGGTGTGACTTAATGTAAAATAGAGCTCACGTTTGCTTTGTGGTAAGGCGACTTGGGAGAATGTAATTCCACCATCGGTAGTTTTCCAAAGTTTGCTCACATTAGAAACCACCTGTTGCACATACATTACCAAAGGATTAGCGTGACTTTGTTCAATCCAATAAACTTTAGCAGTAGCATCAGTTCCAAACGTATACAATGGACCGAAAGAAGCACCACCATCGGTACTTTTGTATAATACATTATCGCGTCCCATGTAAGCGATATTCCAGTAATTCCAATCGAACAACATGCGTGAACTGGCATTATCGTAATAACTTTCGTTGGGATAAAGATTCGTGCTAAACGTTCCAATCACATCATCCTGTAAAAGCGGAATTTTTCGTCCGCCGATATCAGAGAAATAGGTCTTTCGTTCCGGACTGTAATTCACATATCCAGTAGCACTTTCACCACCACCTATACTAAGGAATAAACCTGTATCGAATGTGGGAGAATAAGCTGCATTTCCATTATGGTAGCGACCTCCAACGATGATATCATCATTCCAACCTTGATCCATCCCCCAAAAATTCGATGCATAAATTCCGCGAGTTCGAGATTCGTGTGTGGTACACCAATCGTTCGATAAATTAATTCCACCATCGCTGCTAAACCAAAATTCTTCACTGTTAGCAGACGTTTTATAAACTTTAAATTCCTGTAAATCGACGTGCATATTGGGCAAATTCCCAATGTATCCACCAACAGTTTGATACGCAGCTCCACCATCATTACTACGCCACAAATTCAATCCTCCAATTAAGAGTTTCGTTTCATCTAATTGCGAACATACGAGAGCTGTATTGTAATAAATCTGATCGTAATCACTGCTGTATCCATCAAAATCCATCAAATTAGGATGTGTATTTACATCATAGGGCATTCCTTGTTGTCCGTGAGGAAACGACCAACTTTCACCCGCATTCGCACTCGAATAAATTCCAATCGTTCCTCTAAGTTGCAAATTTGCAGCTGCATTACTTTCGCCCACTAACAAGACATACACACGTTCTGGATTAGCTTGCGTAACGGCAATACGTCCTCCCCTATTCTCAATTAATCCTTCGTCAGCTGCTGGAACGCTAAACCATCCGTTGGGCTTAATAGTAAAAACAGTTCCTCCATCGGTCGACTTATAAAAATCGGAAATTCCAGTATTGGCGTTGAATTGAAGCGCATAAACGACCTGAGAATTTCCGGGTTTAAACTCAACCGACATCGATTCTCCACTAAAAATCTGCGACCAGTTTATACCATTATCGGTGCTTTTGTATAGTCCTAAATTAGTTGCTGCAAAAACGATTTGTGGATTTGTTGGATGAAAATTGAATTGATACGCTTTGATGTTCAGATTCTGGAACGCTGTATTTCCAACAATTGTCCAATTTGCACCACCATCTATCGAACGCCAAAATTCATTCGCTGCAGAAAAAATTACAGTATTCTCGTTTAGCGGATCAACCGATATAGCAGAAACATCTTCAATGATATTATTCTCGGTCACATATTCCCAATTCACACCTTGATCAACCGTTTTATACACTCCGCCACATTCGGTTCCACAATACAACACTTGTGGATTACTCATCGAACGGTCGATGCAATACACATTGGCATGATACGACATCTGCACATTTTCATCAGTGACAGCATATTTCCCACGACGATGTACAATCGGACCTAAGAAACTCCACGTATTGCTGCGTTGCACCTGAACCGAACGCGAAGCATCAGCCATAGCTTGACGCTCAGTTGCATCGGGATAATGAATGGTTCCATCATCATTTAAATAGGGCGTAACATAACGTCTCCAACGTTTATAATAGCGTGTATAATTGTTTTGCTTGAATGGATGAGTTGCATAATAGGCTCTAAACAAGCGATCAACTTCCAAAACATTAGGTGAAGGAGCATACATTTTTGCCGCCCATTCAGGAATAGTAGGATCGTTTGAAAGTATTGGAGGATCAAACGTTTGCCCTTGGATAGTGTTTCCTAAAACGAGGAAAAGTGCAAAACAAAAAATACGGTTTAACATATCGGGAAAATATGCCTGCAAATTAGCTATGTTCTGCTTTTATTGCTTAGTAAATTAAAAATCAGTTGCCCGACTTTCTTGTTCCCACGTTTCAATATCGGCTTGCACTTGCTTGAGTTTCGCACTAATTGTATCAACCGCAATATTTCCCAAGGCTAAACGCAAAGGCATTTTCTCTGAATCAACCGCTCGAATAATAAGTTGTACTCCTTTGATTGGATCACCCGGTTGGTTTCCAGAAATCTGACTCAATCGACGGCGCATAACTCCTGCACTTGATGCATATTCAGCTAATTCAACAGGAGAGAAAACCATTGAATTTCCAGCCCAATCGGTTCTAAACGGTCCAGGTTCAACCAACATAACACGAATTCCTAAATGGACCGCTTCTTTCGACAATGCTTCAGAAAAACCTTCTAAGGCGAATTTACTGGCATTATAAATTCCTAAACCGGGTGTACTGCTGATTCCAGCTTGCGATGATATTTGCACGAAAGTACCATGACCTTGAAGTCGAAACTTGGGTAGAAATGCTTTTGTCACAAATAAAGCCCCGAAAAAGTTCGTTTCCATTTGAGCCCGAATTTCTGCTTCGGTAGTTTCCTCAACCGCTCCAGTTAAACCATATCCGGCATTGTTTACAACCACATCAACACCTTGAAAAAACGCCCAAGCCTGTTGAACAACTGTATCAATTGTGTTTGTTTCGTTCACATCCAACAAAACAGCTCGAACT
>DAOOQW010000203.1:0-4418 GCA_035388945.1 Flavobacteriales bacterium | reverse complement strand
AAACTGCTCCGATTAATCTGTATGACTCTCGTATTGTGGGTTATACCAACGATTATTCAAAAACAGCTAATTCTGAAGTTGTTGTAATCACATCAGGATTACCGCGTAAACCAGGAATGAGCCGGGATGATTTAATTGCAACCAATGCAGGAATCGTGAAGTCGGTAACGGAGAATGTTATTGCACATTCGCCAGATGCTAAGATTATTGTGGTTTCGAATCCATTAGATGTAATGACTTATGTAGCATATTTGACTGCAAAAGTTGATGCTCGTCGTGTATTTGGTATGGCAGGTATTTTAGATACTGCTCGTTACCGTGCATTTTTAGCTGAAGCACTTCATGTTTCTCCAAAAGATATTCAAGCAGTATTGATGGGTGGTCATGGTGATACTATGGTTCCACTTCCACGTTACACAACTGTATCAGGAATTCCAGTTACTGAGTTAATTGATGCAGCACGTTTAGATGCAATTATCGACCGTACTAAGAAAGGTGGGGGAGAATTAGTAAATCTAATGGGAACTTCGGCTTGGTATGCACCAGGTGCTGCTGCTGCTCAAATGGTAGAAGCAATTGTACGCGATCAAAAACGAATTTTCCCATGCTGTGCTTTACTTAATGGTGAATATGGCTTGAGTAATATTTACTTAGGTGTTCCTGTTAAATTAGGAAAGAACGGTATTGAAGAAATTATTGAATTGAAATTGAATGCAGAAGAAACCAAACTTCTTAATGAAAGCGCAAAAGCTGTGAAAGAAGTAATGGATGTTTATGATGCAATGGCTAAATCGGCTACTGTTTAAGATTTAATTCTTCTAATGGAAGGGGCTCTCACGGGCCCCTTTTTTATTCCGGCCCATGAATATAGCTTTGCCCATTGAGATAGTTGATTTACGAGATGATGGAATGCATCTTTTCATAACAGCTAAAGCAGGCAGAAAAAATTGTCGACTTTTACTTGATACAGGAGCTTCGAGAACCGTTTTTGATTCAACTCAATTCCAAAAGCTACTGCCAAATGCTAAATTGGTTGATTTAGAAAGCTTATCAACTGGACTAGGAACTGATTCTTTGCCGGGTAAAGTGAGTTCTATTGCACATTTTAAATTGGGTGATTTTAAGGTAATTGATTTTCCAGTTATAGTGCTGGATTTGAATCATGTAAATCGATCATACGAATCACTTGGTTTTAAATCAATTCATGGAGTTTTGGGAAGTGATATCCTGTTTAAGTTTAAAGCAGAGATAGATTATGGGAAATTGGAATTGAGGTTACATGTCAACTAAATTTGCAGGAAGATGAAAATTGGAATTGTTTGTTATCCAACTTTTGGTGGAAGTGGAGTAGTGGCAACTGAACTTGGGATGGCTCTAGCAGCTCAAGGACATCAGGTACATTTTATTTCGTATAGTCAGCCATTTAGGTTGGATGTGTTTTCGGGGAATTTATTTTACCACGAAGTACCCGTTACGAATTATCCCTTATTTGAATTTCTTCCTTATGAGATTTCATTGACGTCCAAATTAGTGGATGTTGTAATGCATCAAGAGTTAGATCTTTTGCATGTACATTATGCCATTCCTCATGCTTCTGCAGCTTATATGGCTCGTCAGATATTGCAAAAGCGTGGGAAGCGAATTCCATTTATCACAACGCTGCATGGAACCGATATCACCTTGATGGGGCGCGATCCATCCTATCAACCAGTAATTGAATTTGCTATAAATGAAAGTGATGGGGTGACAGCTGTTTCGGATTCACTCCGCCAGGATACGTTGAAGTACTTCGATATTAGTCGGGAGATAGAAGTCATTCCCAATTTTATTGATTTGGAGAATTATGCAAAACCTTCCGATTTATGTTTCAAAGGAATGTATGCACCCAATGGGGAACGGATTCTGACACATATTTCGAATTTCAGACCAGTGAAGCGAATTGATGATGTTGTTCGAGTATTTGAGCGCGTGCATCGTGAAGTTCCATCAAAGCTCATTTTGGCGGGTGATGGGCCAGAACGTGGGAATGTAGAGAATCTAGCTCGACAATTAGGTGTGATTCAAGATGTGGTGTTCTTAGGGAAGACTAAAGCAATCGAACGGATATTATGTATGTCTGATTTATTCCTTTTGACTTCTGAGACTGAAAGCTTCGGATTATCATCTTTGGAAGCAATGGCGAGTTATGTTCCTGTTATTTCAACCAATACAGGAGGTATTCCAGAAGTTAATGTACATGGATATTCGGGCTTTCTAAGCAATGTGGGTGATGTAGATGATATGGCAAAGAATGCCTTGAAATTATTGAAGGATGAAGCTTTAATGGAACAGTTTAAGGGGCAAGCACGCAAACAAGCAGCTAAATTTAACATTACCGAAATACTTCCGATGTATGAACGGATGTACTCGCGATTAACGGGGTTGCCTTTGAACTAGCCTCCGATTTTCTTGGCTTTGTATGATTTTGAAATAAGGTAATTCAGGATTTTATCTCGATGATCACCTTGGATTAATATTTCTCCATCTTTAGAACTTCCCCCAGAACCACATAAGTTCTTAAGGAGTTTAGCTAAGGATTCCAGATCATCCGATTTGCCAATAAATCCTGCAATCAAAGTAACTTGCTTACCAGCACGAGCTTTTTTATCGAGCGAAATTTTTAGGTTTTGCTGATTAGCTGGTAGGGTATCTTGTTCAAGTTCCTGATCAGTTTCGTATTGAAAATTGGGGTTGGTTGAGTAAACCACGTTCACTCGATCTTTCGGTTTAGCCATGACTTTAGAAATCGTTGTGAAGATATAGAACTCCAGTTAATGTTCTAACATGAACAGCTCATCTGCATATAAATCGACAATTTCTTTGTACTTAAATGCCATTCATTTAACGTATTTTTGCCGCTTCAAACAACCATACAACAATGAAATTTTTCATCGACACAGCTAATTTAGATCAGATCCGTGATGCACAAGACCTTGGCGTTTTAGACGGAGTAACTACCAATCCTAGCTTGATGGCTAAAGAGGGAATTCAAGGTGCTGATCGTATCCTAAAACACTATGTCGATATATGTGAAATTGTTGATGGTGATGTGAGTGCTGAAGTGATTTCAACCGATTACGAAGGTATCATCCGCGAAGGCGAAAATTTAGCTTCACTTCATCCCCAAATTGTTGTTAAAGTTCCTATGATTCGTGATGGTGTAAAGGCTATCAAGTATTTCACGAAAATGGGAATTCGTACCAATTGTACCTTGATCTTTTCTGCCGGACAAGCATTATTAGCAGCTAAAGCAGGAGCAACATATGTGTCACCTTTTATTGGTCGTTTGGATGATATTTCTACTAGTGGTGTTGGTTTAATTGAGCAGATTCGTTTGATTTACGACAACTACGGCTACGAAACGGAGATATTAGCTGCTTCTATTCGTCACACCATGCATTTGATTGAATGTGCAGAAGCTGGAGCCGATGTAGCAACTTGTCCATTGAATGTAATTACCGATTTACTAAAGCATCCGCTTACTGATATTGGGCTAGAGAAATTTCTCGCTGATTACAAGAAAACAAACGGTTAATGCTTATTCGAATACATCCGGTTACACCCGATCCTCGGCAATTAAAAAAGGTTGTTGAAATTCTTAAGAATGGTGGGGTAATTATCTACCCAACAGATGGTGTGTATGCTTTTGGATGTGATATTCAGAAATCAAGGGCAGTTGAGCGTGTTGCTCAATTAAAAGGGATAAAACCCGAAAAAGCAGATTTCTCTTTTGTTTTCGATGAGCTAAGGCATATTACCGAATATACTCGTCCTGTAGATACTCCGGTTTATAAGCTATTGAAGAGTTGTTTGCCCGGACCGTATACTTTCATTTTGAACGCGAATAACAGTGTTCCAAAATTGTTCAAGAACAACAAACGAACAGTAGGTATTCGTATTCCTGATAATGCAATTTGTCGAGCTATTGTAACTGAACTGGGAAGTCCAATTATATCCAGCTCGGTTCATGATGAGGATGATATCATAGAATATACGACCGATCCGGAACTAATCCATGAGCGTTATAAAGACCTGGTTGATGCCGTGGTTGATGGTGGTTATGGTGCATTGGTTCCTTCTACTATTGTAGATTGTACCGGAAATGTGCCTGAACTTATTCGTCAGGGTGCAGGAGAAGTTGATTTCGAATAAGTCTATTCTTCGATATCAATATCGTCGTTAAAGCTGATATAGTTTTGAATAACCTTAACTCTTGGATTGGGATTGGGGAAATAATGAGCTGCGTCTGACTGACGGTGGCCATTCACTTCGACATGATAATAATTGGCTGTTCCTTTAATAGGACAAACCGAATGTCGTTCACTTTCAATAAAATAATTGGGTTTTACGGCAGTATGTGGAAAATACTGTTTGCCTTC
>DAOOQW010000202.1:0-4425 GCA_035388945.1 Flavobacteriales bacterium | reverse complement strand
GTTAATTGTTAATGGTTAATTGTGAATGGAAAAGGATGAAATTCTGGCGAAATAACTGCCGACTATTAACCCGTAATTCTTGCTCTAATACGGGTCAATTTTTCTCTTATTTTTTCCTTTGTATTTGATTAGGACAGGATGATTTTCCCCATAGTGTGGATTCTGTTTCTTGTAGATTGGGTGTACTCTACTTCTGTATTCACGATTACCATGAGCATGATTCATCTGAGCTTTACAAGTCTTCACTACGCATCTTCTCAGTTCTGGAAAACGATAGCTCGCACCTATGTTAATGTAAAATGCATTGAACTTATGCGTTACACTTTGTCCAAGCTCGGGTAAGGAAATTTTATAGCTTTTAAGTTCATACGATGGACGTACGAAGACACGAAAGTACTCAGAAAAATCACGCTCAACAGTTGCTCCTAAATTAATGAAGACCCCCTTTTTAATTAAAGACTTGTCAAAACTATTGCCCAAACCATACCCCCCAACCTGTGCATCAACCACCAATGAATATTCATAATACCGATACACCGTTCCGCCAACCATACCAAAGTATTTCTTCAGCCATAGACTTGAAACTTCAGGAGTATAATTGTTGATTTGATCACCATGAGCAGTGGGTTTAAATGTCCCGATGTGAGTGTATTCAATGGAGTACCCTCCTCCTATTCGATAGCGATCAAATTCAACGTGAAGTGTTGCCTTGATGGGGATATTAAAAGCCTTGCTCTTGAAACCAAGTTTGGTTGTATTAGCATCAATTTGAGAACTTCCTGGCTGTGAAGTAGCTGTAGAATACGTAGAAGTATTGAACCAATTGGTGTTGCCGTTTCCTGAATTAGTTCCTGCAAAAATGCGGGGCAAAGAATCCGGGTTTTGCAGTATACCAAAACCGCTTAAGTCGTGCTTAAATTTTGTGCTTCCATAGCCTGTACTGATACCTATTGTTACTTTACTGATGATCTTACGAAAAAGGCCTATACCATTCCGATCAACATAGAATTTTTCTAGTGGAATGGAGATGTCTTTATCATCCTGAGCGAATACATCCGTAGCACCAGACAGGCTAACACAGGCAAAACAAAAAATGATGACAATACGCTTCAGAAAAATAGGGTTAAGCTTTCTAAACAAAAAATATAAGCCAGTTAGAATGGCCTTTAATGCCTAAAATTAAACCAATTTGTGTAATCATCCTACTTCGTAAGACATACGAATTTTCAACGAAAGACCCGGGATGAAAGTATGTAAGGTAATCAGGAAACAAAATTGCCGATCGTTGACCTCTAACGTAAAGTAACTTCATCCATTCGCCTACAAGCTTCGTGCGAAGCGAATGGATGAATACTTGAATTACTCTTCAATCAAGATTGTTTTTACATCGACAGCGCTAGCCTGGAAAAAACCCAATGCTCCGTTCGAAAGATTGTTACGTGAGTTTGAAGGCGGCTGACTGAACAAACCACCATCATTGTTCATCAGGCTTTGTAAATCCAAATAGTAGATGTAACCAGCGCGTGAAATGCTGTACATCTCGATGCGTGCCGTATCGTTTAGAGCATAATACACAGGAGAGCCTAAGCCTTCAATCGTTTCACCTAAAATTTTATCATCAGCGAAATAAATATCATTATCGTTGTATACTTTCAGAGAATCGTTGCGAAAGAATTTAAACAGGTAATAGTTCTCTTCATCTTGTGGCTCCGTCATGTATAGTAATGCTTCGTAAAACTTGGTATCCTCTTTTGGATCCTCCTCTTCATCAGGATTTATCTGATAACCTAGTGAATCGATTCCACTAGTCGCAAACAGCTTATCCTGGGCGGTATAGATTTCTCCATCTACTTCAACTGTAAGTGTATAGGTTCTTCCGATTTCGCCATTGAAGCTTACATCAGGTAAATAATATCCGGCAGAATCTTCTTCATTTCCAGGATTATGAATGAATAAAAACTCATTACCTGTATCATCTTTAACGGATACGTTGGCATTGGTAACCCGTGGAGTTGCTCCATCATCATAAAATCCGGCTGTTCGTGTTACCCGCACATATTGATAACCTGTATGATTTGTAACCAGACCTTCGATTACAATCTTTGATTCGGATTGCTCTAAATCCAGATCGATTGTTTTTTCGCAAGCTGTCAGAAGGGCAATGGATACTATTATTAAAAGTATATTTTTCATGATCAATTAAAATTTAAAGTTATAGGTAACAGAAGGGAATATCGGGAAGAGGTAAATCATCCGTGCCTCTTTTTTTGTGCCATCACCAATAACATTTCCATCTTCATCCTGCGCTGTTCGAGTATAAATAGTAAGCGGGTTTTTTCGATTGTAAACATTGTACACCGAGAAGACCCAGGAACCCTTCCACTTTCGATTTTCATTTTTCTTTGGTGTTAAGGTAGCCGACAAATCCAATCGGTGAAAATCGGGTAAACGATATCCATTTCGCTCCGTAACCACAGACGGTTTATAGTTTTGATATTCAAATTTCCCGGTTGGTAATGTAATTGGTCTGCCTGTACTATACGTAAAGGTTCCTCCAAATGTCCAACGTTTACTGAGTTCATACGCTGCCTGTACGTTCACTACGTTTCTTCTGTCGTAGTTTGCATCAAATGTTCGCCCAAGGTTTACACCCTCAATGGTTCGCTCTGCTTTTGATAAGGTATAGTTGACCATACCCGTGAGTTTCCCCTTCGTTTTTGTAGCCATAAACTCTATACCATATGAAACAGCTTTGCCCTGACGAAATTCGGTTGACAAATCTTCGTTAAAGAAAATGGAAGCATTATCGGCAAAGTCTGTAACATGCTGCATGTCTTTGTAATATACTTCGGTGGAGAACTCATACATATTATTTTTTGAGTTTCTGAAATAGCCAATAGCAAACTGATCGGCCAGCTGAGGTTCTAAGTAATATCCACTCGGACTCCAGGTATTAAAGGGCAAGGGTACAGTACCCGCTGCAATCAAGTGAGTATTTTGTGCCATTCGGTTATACGAGAACTTAAGAGATTGACCTTTTCCTAAAATGTAACGCATGGAGAGACGTGGCTCCAGGTTTACATACGTCTTAATGTTTTCCCATGCATCATAATGCACCGTGTCCGTACGTGTAATCTCTGCATTGTCCTGAGGATCTGAATACAGAATAACATCGCTGCTACCAACGTTTTGGAAAATGGATAACCGAACTCCATAATCAAAGGTAATCTTATCATTTAACCGCTGTAGATTGCTTAGGTAAAGTGCATGATCAATGGCATACATCTGATCAAGCTCGACCGGAGCAAAAATAGAGGTAGATGTTGTTGGTGATATCTTTCCGGGAGAAAATTTCCTTCCGGTGATGTGATATCCAAAAGTCAAATCATTATTGGTGTTGATAAAGTACGAAAGATCATTCTTGAGACTGATCTCTTGCAAGTTAGAAGTCCAGGAAAAACCTTGAACAGGATCTCTTAATTCCAATTTATAGTCAAAGCTGTTTATAATGAATGTTGTGTTGGAAAATAACCGATCATTAAATAAATGATTCCACCGAAGTGTTCCTGTTTTATTTCCCCAATCAAAACCAAAGTCATCGCCAAAGGAAAATTTATCGCGGCCAGCATAAAACGCAGCAAACACACGGTCTTTATTACTGAACTTCCAACTTACTTTTGCATTTACATCATAAAAGAAAACGGTATTTTCCTGATTGGCTGCTGCTAAAAATACATCTGCATACGATCTTCTGCCTGAAACGATAAAGGAACTCTTATCTTTTACAATTGGTCCTTCTACCGCGAGGCGAGAAGCGAGTGTCCCTATACCACCGGTGACATCATAATTTTTATTATTTCCATCCTTGGTGCGCACTTCCAAAATAGATGATAACCTTCCACCAAAACGGGCGGGTATTCCGCCACGATATAATTCCGAGTCCTTGATCACATCGGCATTGAATACCGAAAACAATCCAAGTAAATGTGATGGATCGTAAATAGGCGCCTCGTCAATGAGAATTAAATTTTGATCGGCACTCCCACCCCGAACATAAAATGCAGAGGTACCTTCTCCTGCATAAATTACTCCGGGCATCATCTGAACACTCTTAATAATGTCCACTTCACCAAACAAGGCAGGAAGTTTTTTGATTTGCGCCATGTCAATCACATTCTTGCTCATTTGGAGCCCAATAACGTTCTCATCGATAGCCCGATCGGACACAACGATTTCTTCCATGAGCGTTGACTCACTCGCCAATTCAAGGTTGCGCGCTACATTGGCGTTTAGTACAATCGAAACAACTTGAGTTTTGTAGCCTACAAAGCTGTATTGCACTTCATACGTTCCTTTCGGGAGGGTGATGGAGTAAAATCCATAAGCATTGGTAACGGCTCCGGCCTTGATGGCGGGAATGTAAAC
>DAOOQW010000201.1:2750-4489 GCA_035388945.1 Flavobacteriales bacterium | reverse complement strand
CGAATCTTACCAGCTTTTTCATAAGCTTCATCTTCGATGGCGGCTTTGAGCATTTGCTTTAATTCGTCTTTGCTTTTACCGCTGAGTTCGCTACCTGGTTCTTTGGCAACAGGTTGAGGACTTGAAGAGCTTTCGGCAGGAGGTAAAGCTGGATCGCTATCATCATCAGCATCGTCGATAAGAATACCGGCAGAGCTGAGGATAAATTCGTACGTGTATATCGGGCAGTTGAATCGAACAGCTAATGCAATGGCATCTGAAGTTCGAGCATCAACCTCTACATCATTGGCTCCGTCTTGTTGGCAGATAAGTTTGGCGTAGAATATTCCTTCCACCAAATTATAGATAACCACTTCTCGAACCTGAACGTGAAACGACTCGGCAAACGACTTAAATAAATCGTGTGTAAGCGGTCGGGTAGGAGCCATTTTTTCGAGCTCAATGGCAATTGCTTGTGCTTCAAATCCGCCGATGATTATCGGAAGGCGACGTTTTCCTCCGTTTTCACCCAAAACTAGCGCATAGGCTCCACTTTGAGTTTGACTGTAGGATAGTCCGGATATTTCGAGCTTTATTTTCTTCATAAGGGCTTCACAAGAAAGTACTAGACTTTCGGTCGACAGAATTAGATTCTGATCAGGCGTTTTGAGCCTTGAATTTACGAAAAGCTTCGTTCAATTTAGGAACAATTTCAAAAGCATCACCAACTACACCATAATCGGCCGCTTTAAAGAATGGTGCTTCCGAATCTTTGTTGATTACAACGATAACTTTCGAACCATTAACACCGGCCAAATGCTGGATTGCTCCAGAAATTCCAACAGCAATGTATAGATTCGGACGAATAGCTAGTCCTGTTTGCCCCACATGTTCGTGGTGCGGACGCCATCCGATATCAGCAACAGGACGAGAACATGCAGTTGCAGCACCTAAAGTTTTAGCTAAATCTTCAATCATTCCCCAGTTTTCAGGTCCTTTCATACCGCGACCGGCAGAAACAACTAGTTCAGCACCCGGAAGTGGAATTTCGCCATCCGTTTGGTGGATACGTTCTTCAACCTTTAATACCGATTGAAATGCATCAGCTACTTCGTTAAAAGCAGTTACTGTTGCTGTTCCTCCAGTAGCTTGAACAGGAACGGAGTTTGGCAATAAGGTGATGATTTTCTTTGCTGTGCTGATGGAATATTCGGCAAATGCTTTTCCTGAAAAAACGTTTTTACGAACAGTGAATCCACCAGAAGTATTGGGAAGTGCGATCACTCCCGAAACTAATCCAGCTTGAAGGATTGCAGAAACGCGAGGAGCAACAGCTTTACCTGTAGCGTCGTGACTCATAATTAAGACATCAGCTCCGGATTTCTCCATAGCAGCAAGAACTAGCTTGCTAACTAACTGAGCATCGAAATGTGCGAGTTTAGCGCTATCTGCTTTTAATACAGAGCTAACACCATATTCACCAGCTTTTGCTAATTCATCATCGGAACCAGCGCCAATCGAAAGAACAGCAGCTGTTGTAGAAAGTTGACGGGCAACTTGTGCTCCGTATGAAATGGCTTCAAGTGAAGCTTTATTGAATTTACCTTTTGAGGTTTCGGTAACAATAAGTACTGCCATGATTAGATAACTTTTGCTTCAGAATGAAGGAGTTCAACAAGTTGGTCCATATTGGAAGGATCGATCAGCTTAACGGCTGATTTAGGAGCAGGTAATGAAAATTCTTTCACACTAACTAAAGG
>DAOOQW010000201.1:0-2650 GCA_035388945.1 Flavobacteriales bacterium | reverse complement strand
GGATCAGCATCAATTCGAACCGCATCATCAGCACCAATGGCTAAAGCTTTTCTGATAACAGGCTCAACAGCAGCTGTTCCAACTGTGATGATCGTTACGTTGCCTCCTAGGCTTTCTTTTAATTCCAAGGCGCGAACTAAGGCATACCATTCGTCATACGGGTTGACAATGTATTGCACCTTATCTTCACTGAACTTGGTGTTGTTATCGGTAAATGCGATTTTGCTAGTGGTATCGGGTACCTGACTGATGCAAACGAGTATCTTCATTTCGTCGGTATTGATGTGTGTTTTTGGGCGTGCAAATGTAGTGAAAATTCAATCTGAGTAATTCGAAATAGCCTTTAAGAGATAAAATCAAATAGCTTCTAAATCACTTAAATAGCTTTGGGTTGTGGTCTAACAACTTGAACCCAGCGTGAAGCTGATCGTGCAAAAACAGTTGAATCGTACATCGCTTCACATAAAATTGCTGGTAAATAGAAACGTCCTACATACGCGGCGTTGAATTTGAACGAATATGTTTTACTTGTGCCCGGAAGTAGTTGGAAATAAGTCAACACGCGATCATCTCGAATGTCTTGATACTCATAACTCGAACCTTCCTGTACATTGGCAACATCATTCACACGTGTATTGTTAATTTCCCAACCGGATGCAAATAACATCGACAAAGCCAGATTGTTGAATCCATTGGTAGAAGATGTGTTCCGAATGGTTAAATGTGCTGTGAAATCGGTGCCTTGAGGGATGGCTGAAGGATCTAAATCTTTTCCAGTCATATCGGTAAAACTCACCTGCAATTGAAGCTGATTTTGATTAGCGCTCACCAATTGATCCGAACCAAACGTACTTCGACGAATTATGCGCGCATACAGGGGAACTTGATTAGTGTTTTTAATCATCAAAGCAGATTTTCCGGATGCATCCAATTGTAAGGGAACTTCTACCAAAGGCTTGTTACCACTTATTTTCTGAGATTTCTTACCAATCGTTAATTCAGCTAAAATTCGTTTCCCTGATTTGGGTGCAGGGTTATTCTTCGACAAAGCAAGTAATGACCAAGCGGTAGTTTGTGTGCTCATCCACTCATTTCTACCTAGATTTTCGGCAACCGTTCGAGCCAAACGATATGATTCCGAAACCATTCCCATTTCCGACAAAGTCAATAATGCCAATGCTTCATCCCTATGTACGCTACCAAACGTGGTGTAATAACTCGAACTGAAGTTTTGTGATAAACCTTTTAAAAGTTGTCGGGCTGTTTCTTTTTGTCCAGCCAGCTGATAAGCAGATGCTAAATGCCAACGTGCCTGCGGACTAATAGACTTCACTTCCCGCATACGATTCATCGCACCAATTTCAGGACTTCCGGCAAGAGCTAGCGTATATAAACGATAAGCTTGTATTTGATCGAAACCAGCTTGTGTGTAGGTGCTTTTCCATAAACGAGAAGTAGCTTTTTGGTAGTTTTTCCATTTCTTCATCATGGAAGAACTAACTGGATAACCTGCAGTTTGAGCTTCGATTAGAAAATGTCCTGCATAGCAAGTTGACCAATCATCAGCTTGTGAACCGCCCGGCCAGTATGCCATTCCGCCCGTTGAAGTTTGAAACAAAGCGAGTCGTTTAATGGCAGCTTTTACGTGGTTGCTGATTCGTTTTTTATCAACTTCACTTAAATCCACTAAATTTTGAAGGAATAACTGAGGAAAAGCAGCAGAAGTAGTCTGTTCCACGCATCCATGTGGATATTCAGTCAGCTCTTTTAAGCGCTTACTTAGATTGATTGCCGGCATACCCGAAAGTTCAACTGATGCTTCTCGAGTTCCTGCCATTCCCTTGACTTCCAGTGTATTTTGCCACACTTGTCCGGGCTTTAGAATCACTTCCGTTACATCTGTTTGTGGTAGGTTAGGAGTGCGGACATCTAATTCCGTTTCAACGATAGCTGTTTCCTTGCCACTGCTAACAACGACTTTCACTTTAGCTAAACCGGTAGTATTGGCAACTTTGAATTCAAATTCTACCAAACGCTCGCCCGGAGATTTCATGCTAATCGTTTGTCGAGAAGGACTTGTAAGCGTAAACAAAGGATTGGGCGTACAACTAATGCTTATTTGCTGAACCGATTTTTCTAAGGCAAAAATGCTAATTGGCATACGAACCGTTTCACCCGGACTAACCACTCGCGGCAAAGTTGCTAAAGCCATGAGCGGTTTCCGAATGCTGATGCGTTTTTCGGCACTTCCATAAGCTTGTTGAGGATTACCGGCAACAACCATGATTCTAGCTGATCCAAAATATGCCGGAATACTGATTGAATGATTAGCGGAACCGCCTTTCTTAAGTTTAAAAGGTCCAATAAAACGAACCATTGGTTTGAATCGGTTGGCTTTCGTGCTTTTCTTTTTTCCGTCTAGTTCAGCATCTCCACCAATGGTAACAACACTTTCGAAAGCTCCAGAATACGCATCAATCACATCATCGTACAAATCCCAAGAAACTACGCCAAGTGCTTCTCTTGCATAAAAAGATGACCATGGATCGGGAGTTTTGAAACGAGTTAAATCCAATAATCCATCATCCACCAAAGCCAAGGTATATTCCATTTCCTTACCGCTCTTTTCCTTGATACCAACTGATAGTTT
>DAOOQW010000200.1:0-4512 GCA_035388945.1 Flavobacteriales bacterium | reverse complement strand
AAACTCGAACTCACCGTTTGGTTGATGACTTTCAGAATTATTCCTCCATTAGCACAAGCAAACGAAGTAGAATCATTCACCATCCAAACGCCTTTTATGTGATTCGTTGTACCGGTGGCTATGGCTGTCCAGTTAGTTCCTTGATTGCTGGTCAACCTTAATGTTCCATCGTTTCCACATACAATTCCTTTTTGGTTGTTGATGAAATAAACATCCAATAAATCCTTAGTTACGCCAATAGATTTGTTGTTTCCCCATCCCCAGAAATAACCACATTCGTCGTTGATACGATAAAGTCCCTGAGTACCAACTGTAATTCCAAATTGCTTAGTAGGAAAATGCGCGGCAGTAACAGAAATACCACCTGAGGATAAACCAATCCAGTTTCGACCACCATCAATTGAGGTTCGAAATAGATTTCCGCCAGTAACCATCATAGTATTGGTATCGGCAAAAACAACATCTTGCAAAAAAGAACCAGATGGCACGCTATACAGACTGGTAAATTGTGCTTGAGCTTGGGGAATAAAAGCTAAGCCTAGAACTAGGAAACGTAGATATTTTAACATGGTACAAAGAAAGGGAATGATTGACAAAGCTCCCCTTATGATGTTTTTGGAAAATGGTTCAGCCTAGTGAACTAATTGAAAACAGCCGGTTAATTCACGAATTTCACCGCGTTCTCCTTTCACAGATGTTTTATACAAGTATAAATCCTGAGGGGAAATTTCACCGTTCTGAAATCTTCTTCCATCCCAACCTGATGTAGGGTCTTGGGTGTAAAAAAGTTGTTCTCCCCATCGATTATACACCCAAAACTCCATCACTTTCATGGGATACCCTTCGATGTAAAAAACATCATTCAAACCATCTCCATTAGGTGTGAATGCCGTTGGAACATAAACCGATAATTCGGGTTTGAATTCAATACATTGATGAATATCATCCATGCAATTATTCGCATCCCAAACGGTTAATTGAATACAGTATTCTTGGAAAGCAGAGTAATCAAATTCTGGGTTTTGCTCAATGGATTGGGTGTTCAAACTATCTCCCATTTGCCATAACCAACGAACTGCATCATTTGTTTGATCATGGAAAGATGCATGAAATGGATCCGATAAAACGGAATAGAAATGTGCTGTTGGATTAGCATTCACCCGAATAAAATTGGGAGCAGTTATCGTATCGCTACAACCACCATCAGTCGATACAATCAAACTCACATCATAATCGCCTGGAGCAGTAAAACAGTGATATGGATGATTAGATGTACTGTTTTCTCCATCACCAAAATCCCAGAAATATTGATTTCCTCCCTGAAAAATTACCGAGAAGTTAGTACACAATGCTCCACAAGCAGTAGAATCGGTGCGAGCAATTGATTCAATTGTTGGATAGTCAACTTGAGTATGTATGATAATAGAAGTATCAACCGAACAAGTATTACCATCGCTAATTGTTACCGTATATGAACCAGCACTTAGTCCTGACAAGGTATCCGAAGTTACAGCGGAAGAATTCCAAGCATAAACTAGACTACCCGTTCCACCACTCGCATTTACCCATGCTTTACCATTGGGTGAATGACAACTGGTATTATCTATAAATCCAGTTGTAAAAGCAATTGCAGGGGTATTTTCAACCTCAACAGTATCAGCAATTACAACTCCCAAAGCATCAGTTACATTTACGATATAAGTACCTGCACATAAATTATGGATGTTAGCGGTGTTTTGTCCGCCAGCATTAGCGCTCCATGAATATGTATAGGGTGCAGTCATGTTTGCTACAGTTGTTGTTGCAGAACCGTTGCATGTTCCAGGACAAGTAGAAGTGCTCGTTGTTGTAATAGTTGAATCGGGAGTATCTAAATCGCAATTCAATACTACATCACCTCCAAATTGAAAGTTAAATCCAGAGGATGAATTCGTGAAATTATTTACCCAGAGATAAAATATATCACCCGCCGAAACGGAAAATGAAGCACTATACGGATTTCCCGGACCAGCTGGCTCACTTGCATTCACGCCACTAGGACCAACACCTGTTTCTCCATTTGGTCCCATCGAACTGGATGCATTACAGGCAACAGCAGGAATATCCGGCAAAAAGCTATCGCAAAAATCTACGTTAGGAGTTCCTGTTACTTCCCATAAAGTCCAGTCATAATCGGGATACATACCGGGAGCAATAGCATCGGGAGTTAGTGTAAAACTGAATGTACAAGGGTTTATGACTTGAAACTTGAACCATTGAGATTGATATTCATCCGGAATACAATTCACTCCTGACCAATCTCCATCTTGATTCGAGCCTCCTCCATATGCATTTGAAGTAACAGCTAAATTGGAGCATAAAATTGAAGCAGTTCCGCAATCAGAATGCGATTCGGTTACACATACACCAAATGTTCCGGTAGGTGAATTATTATTCCAAACACGAATGTATATCACATCACCCGGGGTGAAATCAGAACGGTCAATGGCAGGCATAAAATCTAATCCGCTATCATCGTCGCAACCAATTAAAACAGGGTTGGTACATGGTCCAGAATACAAAGACATGGCAGCATCATTGATGGTTCCAGGCTCTAAGGTTACAGCAACAGCTCCTGAAGGTGGAACTACAAACGAATACCAAACATCCGCCGATCCTGAAAAACCACAATTCGGAAAACCTCCATTAGCCGCATTATTTTGATACGTGCCGCCAACAGAAGTGCCGGGTGTAAAAACACAGGTTCCCGAACTTACAGGCACCGAAATAGCATCGCAGGGAGTGTCATTTTGAGCTACACTTCTTCCAACTCCTGCCAGAAAAACCACTAGCAGCAAGTAGAAGGCACGAAAAGAAACATGCGTGTAGCTTTTTTTCATCAATGATAGTGGCTCTGAATGGATTCTAAAAATAGTAAAATATTCATATTCAAGCAGAAAATGAAATACTAACAACTGTTTTTAACAAAGAAAAAGGCCTAAGCAAACATTTAACTGCAAAGAACTTAATACATTAAGTTAACTTTTCATCTTTATTAATCCCTCAATAGATATATCCTCATCTAACAAAGGCCAATGTATACCATAACCCGAAGGAGATAATACAAACATCATTCGTTTCATATTATCAGCTTGAGCTAATTTTTTAGATATTTCATTTAATTCAATTTGATAAAATTTATCATCCACGGTGAGACATAATGAGTCACCTATAAAATGAATACCCTCTATTTTACGAATATGAACCATAAGTCTAATTTTAATTGAAGTGTTTATTCCAAGAATCAACAATTAAATCAAAATGCTCAAAAATGATTTTCCGAATTTCTCTTCTTGATGACGGTTTCAAGTTAAATGAATTTGCTTCTTCAATTTCAAACTTATCAACCAACAACCAATATTTACATTCCATTTCGGCTTTTTCTGCATGAACATGAATAGGTTCATTTCCCTCATTTGAATAAAAAAAGAGTCGCCAACCTAGTATATAGAGTATTGTAGGCATTATTATCAAATATAAGTAAAAACAAGAATATAAACAGATATAAAATAGCCCCAATGGTCAATGTAACTTAATCTATATTGATAAATAAAAACGGCAAACTTATATTGATTTCAAGCATTTAGAAGAGTATCAAAAAAAAATTCTTTCCAATAGAGAAGTAGAAATGTAATTTACAATTGAGTATTTTTTTAGAATTTGCTTATAAATATCCTTTCTTCATTCTATCTAGACTGACTATCTTTGCAGCGCCGGAATAAGCCATCCCAACCGGACAATCCTATGAGCGATATAATCAAACATGAGTGTGGAATTGTTCTCATCCGCCTGCTCAAACCTCTTGATTATTACCGCAAGAAATACGGTTCTGCCCGATATGCGCTAAATAAGCTGCATTTGCTGATGGAAAAGCAGCATAATCGTGGTCAAGACGGTGCTGGTATAGCGTGTATCAAATTCGATGTCGAACCGGGAGAACGCTACATTGGTCGATTTCGCTCGAATGCTCCTCAGGCTCTTCGCGAAATTGTGGAAAAGGTGAATTCTTACTTCGAAGAAATTCGCATTAACGAACCTAGCAAACTCAACGATACCGACTACCTCAAAGATCAAGTTCCTTTCATTGGCGAACTCCTCATGGGACATTTACGCTATGGGACATTCGGGAAAAATAGCATCGAAAGTTGTCACCCTTTTCTTCGTCAAAACAACTGGCGCAGCCGCAACTTGGTGATGGCCGGAAACTTTAACATGACGAATGTGGAGGAGCTATTCAATGTGTTAGTCGACCTCGGTCAACATCCGAAAGACAAAGTCGACACCGTGACCGTTATGGAAAAGATCGGCCACTTTTTGGATGAAGAAGTTCAAGGCTTATTTATTAAATATAAGGATCAGTTCACCAACAAAGAAGTCAGTGACATCATTGAAACTGAGCTGAATTTGCAAAACGTACTTCGCAGAGCATGCAAAGATTTTGATGGTGGATACACCATGGCAGGTATGATCGGA
>DAOOQW010000199.1:0-4526 GCA_035388945.1 Flavobacteriales bacterium | reverse complement strand
TGATCCATTTGTTCGATACAATGGAAAGAAAGGATGGAGCCATGTTATTCGGAATAGGTGGTTTCACTTGAATAACAACAACGATAACAATCAGAGTAATTTAAGCGATGTGTTGTATTCGGAATATCAGATTCAACGTCAGTTTAAAGACGGTTTTTTAAGCGGACTGAGTTTGACCTCTGGAATACTACATTCCTATACTATTGGATCATCTGATTTGTATAAGGGTGGATTATCCGACACAATTACAGAGAAAGCTCAATCGGGCAACAGAAATATTGCAGCGTATTTACAATTGAACAGAACCTTTTTTACTCGTTTGACATTAAGTGCGGGCTTCCGATATGAGCATTTTTCTATAAATAACCCGACTGTATCAGCATCCGATTCTACCAAAACAACTAAAGAAGGAAAACCGGTTTTTAGAGCAGGAGCGAACTTGCGGATACACAAAGCCACATTTGTTCGGGCTTCATTTGGACAAGGATATCGTTTTCCAACAATTGCAGAGAAATTTATCCGCACTCAAGTTGGACCAATTCGTATCTATCCGAACGACAGTTTAAAATCTGAAACATCTTGGAATGCTGAAATTGGTGTTAAGCAAGGATTTAGAATTAACAAGTTCCAAGGCTATTTTGATGCTGCTTATTTCATACAGAAGTTTTATAACAACATAGAATTCAATTTTGGCGCATTTGGACAACTTTCAGATCCTTTATTCGGATTAGGTTTCGCATCCTTGAACATTGGTAACACTCAGGTTACGGGAGTTGATTTTTCTCTTGCTGGACAAGGAAACATTCGCAAAACTGGTATAGCAATGTTGATCGGCTACACGCATACTAATCCAATTTCATTAGAGCCGAACAAGGCTTATCCGGTGATTGATATTTCTACGAAGAATGTTACTTATGCTCGTTCTTCCAGCGACTCAACAGGATATTTATTGAAATATCGTTTTCAGCATGTTTTCAAAGCCGACATGGAAATTACCCGAGGAAAATGGGTGTGTGGAGCGAGTGTTCGATATAACAGTTACATGCAAAACATCGATAAGATTTTTGAAGATCTGGATGAAATATTGGGCGCACTTCAACAACCTAAACCCGGCTTAAAGGCTTATCGTCAGGCACATAATAAAGGAACAACTGTCGTTGATATGCGATTAAGCTATCAGCTAAATAAAACAAGCAAGGTGGCATTCGTAGTCAACAATCTGTTCAATATGGAATATACCATTCGACCAATGAGTGTTGAGCAACCTCGAACAACAGCGATTCAGTTTAGTCTTGCTTTTTAAGAAAGGTATTTACCAACCAATGGCATTCTTCGGCCCATTCCAAAAGCTTTAGGTGAAATCCGTAAGATTGGAGGAGTTTGGAAACGCTTGTATTCATTGGTGTTGACCAACTTTAATACTCGGTCGACCAAGGCCTTCTCGAAACCAAGTTGGACCAACTCTTCCGGACCTTTTCGTTCTTCGATATACTTGAAAAGAACTTTATCAAGGATATCATAATCGGGTAGTGAGTCGCTATCTTTTTGTCCGGGTCTTAATTCAGCACTTGGGGCTTTTGTGAGGATGTTGATAGGAATAATTTCCTCCTCTCGATTGATGTATCGACAGAGTTCGTACACCTGAGTTTTGTACACATCACCAATCACGGCAATTCCTCCGCACATATCACCGTATAGAGTGCCATAACCAACCGCAGCTTCCGATTTATTGGACGTATTGAGCAAGATGTATCCAAACTTATTACTCATAGCCATTAAGAGAACTCCGCGGATTCGAGCTTGTAAATTTTCCTCTGTTAAATTCTCGGGAAGCCCCTTAAATGCTGAAGCAAGCGTGTTTTGAAACTGTTGAAAGACATCTCCAATGGGAAGTTTTTCGGTACGTGCTCCAAGGCGAGCGGCTAATTCTAGTGAATCGCTTATTGAGTGGTCGGAAGAATATGGAGAAGGAAGTAAAATCCCCAATACATTATCTTTTCCTAAAGCTTGAACAGCAAGCGTGTAAACCAAGGCAGAATCAACACCGCCGCTAAGTCCTAATACAGCTTGTTTGAAGCCCATTTTTCGGAAGTAGTCTTGGATTCCGAGAATTAATGCTTGGTGAATTCGGCCGGCTTCTAACTCTGGTGAATTGAATTGATTGGCTTGATAAGGAACGCACTTGGCGGTGTTAACCCAATCGAGCTCAAAACTTCTAAAATCATCTTGGAAATAATTGAGTTCACATACCACATTTCCGTCTCGATTTAGAACCATTGATCCACCATCGAAAATCAATTCAGTTTGCGCTCCCGTAGTATTGACATAAAATACCGGGATTTTATACTTAGATGCAGTTTGATGCAATACGCGTTTCCGGCTTTCTGCGTGTTTGTATGAAAAGGGTGAAGCGGCAATGTTGATGATTAAATCAGGCTGCTGGATTTTGAGTTCTTCCATCGGCCAACGCACATACATTTTATCTTCTTCGATGTCCCAAAGGTCTTCGCAGATTGTTAAAGCAATGCGCTTGTTTTTGAATTCTACGCAATTGAAACTGGTGTTTGGTTCAAAGTACCGGTACTCATCAAACACATCGTAATTAGGCAAAAGCGTTTTATGAACGAATTGTTTAACTCGACCGTTTTCGATGAAGATGGCAGAATTAAACAAGTTTTTTCCTTCTAGTTGTGGGTTTCGGGTTGGACAGCCAACAATTGCAGCCATGTCTTGACACGCTTCCGCAATTTTACTCACCGCCAGATCGCAGCGTTGAATAAAGTCGTCAAACTCAAGGAAGTCGAGAGGTGGATATCCACAAACGCTTAGTTCGGGAAATACGACTAAGTCGGCACCGTCGCGTTTTGCTCGTTCAATGTTTTGAATGATGAGCGCAACGTTCGTATCGAAATTCCCGATATGCGTGTTTATTTGTGCTAGGGCAATCTTCATAAAAAAGCCGGACCATTTTGAGATCCGGCTGCAAAGGTAGAAGTATTGTAAATCAGAACAGGATGCCGATGTTAAGTTGCATATAGTTCATGATACCGTTTTCGCGAATGGTGTTGAAAGGATCAGTAATGTAGTCACCCGTTTGATTTTTAAACATGTTTGTGAGCGAGTTATTAAATAGTAGGCTGCCCACCATTGCAGTATTTCCTGAAAGAGAATATTCTACTCCAGCACCTACAAGCATCGAACCTCTAAATACATTTACGTATGTATCGGAGTTGTTGTCATTGTTTGTAACAGTTGTAGAATTTAAGGTGCGAGAGAATTCTGTTTTTGCAGAATAACGAAAACCAGCCCCCATCCCAAATAAGCCGAAATAGCGTAAGTATCCAATTTCTTTGGTCCTGAACTTCAACATAACAGGAAGTTCGATGAAGCGCGTTTTATAAAGTTGATTCCAATCTACCAGGTTGCCAAGAGAATCTTTTAATGTTCCTTTTAGTTTTCCCGAAGTGTAATTAATGTCTAAACCGGTAGAAATTAGGAAAGTTTCATTAAGTTGGATTTCGGCCATTGGCCCCCAAACAAAGCCAATTCTTCCTCCACCGCCTTCTACAGCAAAGTCTTTTGGAGCATCACGAAAATCGGGTTTTATCCAGCTAAATAATGGAGCGGCTTTCATCCCAAAGCGAAAACTACGCTGAGCATTCATAGTAGTTGCAGAAATTGCAAAGAGCAGCGTAATCAGAAAAAGTCGTTTCATAAAAATAAAAGGTTGATGGGTACTTAAGGAAAACCGCAATTCACGGTACGATTTACTAATTTTGGCCGTTGTCAGCAAAGATAACGTGATTCGGACACATGCAGAAACGACACATTTGGTTTTGGTTCATTTTTTCAACAATGCTTACTGCCTGTGGCGGATCATCCGAACCATCGGTAAAAGCGCTACGAGTAGAGGAGTCGAAAGCTGAATTGCCCGACGTTCCTGTGCGTTTTCAACGGTTTGAGCAAGATCTATTTCGGTTCTCGAAAGAAAGCTTCACGCAAGACACGCTGAAGATGTATCAGAAATACGGTTCGTTTTTCGACTTATACACCAGTCAGGTTATACGAATTGGAAACAAGCACCTTCCTTTATTTCGTGAAAACCTATTAGGATTTATCCAAGATCCTGACATCCGTTCCGTAAAAGCCGAAACCGACCGATTATTCTCGAATACCGACACGATAAAATCTGAGATTAGCACCGCATTCAATCGCTACCATAAAGCATTTCCCGATAGTGTAATTCCTGCTGTATCAACGCTCATTTCTGGTTTTAATTATAATGTAGTGGTTTCGGATTCGAACCTAGCCATTGGTCTTGACATGTATTTAGGAAAGAATTGCAAGTTTTATGAATTGCTGGCACTTCCGAAGTATAAAGTTTCGAAAATGAATCGAACCATGATTGTTCCTGATGCCATTCGTGGTTGGTTGATGAGCAATTTTGAGATGGATGCCTCGCAAGAAGATCTCGTTTCGTTTATGATTTATCAGGGCAAAATGATGTATTTAAGTCAGCAACTATT
>DAOOQW010000198.1:0-4530 GCA_035388945.1 Flavobacteriales bacterium | reverse complement strand
GATGATGAAGCGATAACTCGCGCCATGATTGGTTTCACTGAGTTAAGAACGGATGAGGAAAAGAGCTATAACATTCAAGAAGAATTGTTCCAATCGAGCACCGATTTGCTCAAAGAACAAACAGCTTTAGTAATCAGAAAACTAAGTCATTTAAGTGTTGCCGACTTTTTAAAGATTCGTAAATCACTTCAGGAATCTTGTCAGGTTGCAGAAGCCTATTTTCGATTATTAGGAAAGAAGGCGCTCGAAATAATGGCATCAGCACAGGTTCAAGAAACCGATTTTTTTCAGGGCAAAAGTGGAATTGGAGTTTGGTTTAGAAAGCTTGCTAACATGGAAGCAGGCGATGATATCAGCCCAAATAGCTATGTCTTAAAAGCTCTTATAGTTCAAATCTGGACTGCTAAGAAAGTTGATGCACAAACCTTAGAAAGAATTGAATCTATCCAAGACAGGCTTCACGATATTGGAATGGAAGCGTTAGAAAGTTGGAAACATCAAGGGCCTGATTACATCTTAAACAACATTCTACGCGATTCGATTTATTCCATTGCTCTATTAAATGAGATTAGTCGCGTTCTAGATCAGATTCGGGATGAACAATTTATCGTTCATATTTCCGAATTCAACCGACGTGTTGCAGATATCGTTTTCAACGAGCCAGCGCCCTTTATTTTCGAACGTTTGGGGGAGAAATACCATCATTATTTGATTGATGAATTTCAGGATACTTCAATACTTCAGTGGCAGAATTTATTACCACTAATTCAAAATGGATTATCGGAAAATTATCCTTCCTTAATTGTTGGTGATGGGAAACAAGCGATATATCGATTTCGAGGTGGTGAAGTAGAGCAATTTGCTCGCATGCCTGAACCGTATCCCGAAAACCTAAAAGATGTTCAGAAAGAACGATACACCTTGCTAAAAGGGATGTTCAGTCCAAAAACACTGGACACAAACTACCGAAGCAAACCCGAAATTGTCCATTTTAACAACCGGCTATATTCGTTTATTCAAGAAAATCAGCTACCCGAAAACTTCAAAAATGTTTACGATGATCAGGAACAATTAGCATCTCCCGATAAGACCGATGGCTATATCCAATTAGAATTCGTTCCTGCCGATTTAGAACGAGAAGACCGGGATATGCATCATCTCAAACGTTGTGAGGAAATTATTCGGGATTTAATCGACAACAAAAAATATCGTCCACGTGATATTGCCATTTTAACACGGAATAACAATCAGGGGACAATGCTAGCGAGTCATCTCTTAGTTGCTGAAATACCAGTTATTTCAAGTGAATCCTTATTGGTTCAAAATGCTCCCGAAGTTGGTTTCCTAATTTCTTGGATGCATATTCTAATCGGGTCAAACAGCTCACTCAACCTGCTATCTGTTTGCAATTTTCTAATTCATCAGCATAAACTTCCCTACACTACACTTGAGTCATTTTTGACTCAGGAGCGCATAGATGAAAAGAGTGTTTTAGCATTCCTGAAGAAAAACCAATTCGATTTAGAATTGTCTCAACTCAGGAAAATGTCGCTCTTGGAAGCATGTTTTCGTTTATGCGAACTGTTTGGAATTAGCATTCAAAGCAACACCTACTTACAATTCTTCCTCGAAGCAGTTTGGAACACCGGAAAGTCTGCAGCGCTTGATATTCCTCTGTTCTTAGAATATTGGGAAGAGAAAAAGTCGAAGCTAAGTATTTCATTACCTCAAGATGCAAATGCCGTTCGAGTAATGACTGTACATAAATCCAAAGGGCTCCAATTTCCAGTTGTTATTTTACCATTCGCCTACGGAGAAAGACCTAAGACTAAAAATGAGTGGATTGACAATGAGGAACTTCTACCTGAATATTTGAGTGCAGCTCGCGTGAAATTAACAAATACGCTTAAGTCCACACGTTTATCTGAATTGGTAACCAATGAAGAAGAACGTCGTGCTTTGGATGCTATTAATTTGCTTTACGTAGCTACTACACGCCCCGAAGATGCTTTGTATATTTTATCGGGACATAGTGGAATTAAAGGTTCACTACTAGCCGGTTGGGAAACGTATCTCGAACAATTTGCTTCGTTGGAAAAACCCGCTGGTTTTGCGAAAGGTTTGTGTTATTGGGGTGATGAGCATTTTGAAAATGCGCGCAATCAAGAATCATATACCGAACTTTCCAGCGTAGTACATGAGTATTCGGCTGGTAAATGGCAGAAACGAATAACAATTAGTCGACAAGCTGCAAAAAACTGGGATGTAGATCAAGACAAATCTGCTTTAGCATTAGGAAAACTAGTACACAAAGCACTTTCTTATATCGAGACCGAAGACCAAACCGAAGAAGCACTTACCCGATTATTACAAGAAGGAAGTTTATCCATCGAAAAAGCTTCCGAATTAAAAGTTTTAGTCGAATCTGTTACTCAGCATCCCCAACTTAATCAGTTGTTTAAAAAAGGAAATCGTGTGTTTAGCGAACGTGAATTATTGCTTCCCGATGGAAATATTGTTATCCCCGATCGGGTAACAGAACGTGATGGTGAAATCACGCTAATCGATTACAAAACCGGACTAAAACGGAACGAACACCAAAAACAGGTAAGCAATTACTTGAAAAACTTGAAAGAACTCAATTACTCTTCCTACAAAGCTTATCTCGTGTATTTGGGGAAAGAAATTGAAATTGTAGAAGTGCTCCAATAAAAGGATTCACGCAAAACTACCGATGCTAATCAGATTTTCTTTTCTTTGTCTTTATGGATAAATTTCACGGACTAATCGGGGCTATAGCCATTTTAGGTATCGCCTTCCTTTTTTCAAATAACCGCAAGGCCATTAATTACCGTCTGGTTTTTAGCGGAATAGCTCTTCAAAGCGTCATTGCTATTCTCGTTTTGAGAATTCCTCCAGTAACTGCATTCTTCCAACAATTGGGACATGGTATGGAGAAAATTGAGCAGTTTGCTCGTCAAGGAGCATCCTTCGCTTATGGTGGAATTGCCGTGCAACAATTCGATGGCACAATCGGAAACTACATCGGTGGAGGGTTTGTCTTTGCCTTCAACGTAACAGCTACCATTATTCTCGTATGCGTGCTTGTAGCTATTCTGTACCACGTGAAAATCATGCAACGCGTTGTTTCTGTGATTGCTAAAGGGATGAATTTTATCATGCGTGTGAGCGGAGCTGAAGCATTAAGTAACGTTGCAAGTGCATTTGTTGGACAAGTTGAAGCTCAGGTGATGATTCGTCCTTACCTGGCTACCATGACTAAAAGTGAATTATTAGCCAGTATGAGCGGAAGTCTTGCTTGTATCGCCGGAGGTATTTTGGTGGTTTACGTAAATATGGGCGCTGCTGCCGGATTAGATCTTGCTCCAAAACTAATCGCTGCCAGTTTGATGGCTGCACCGGGTGCATTGGTTATCTCTAAAATTTTGTTTCCCGAAACGGAAAAAAGTCAAACAATGGGTAAAGTGACTTTGGATGTTAAAAGTCCTTATGTCAACATCATCGATGCTATTTCACATGGTGCAAGTGATGGTTTTAAAATCGCGATGAATGTGATTGCCATGTTGATTGGATTCATTGCCTTGGTTACCATGGTGGATTGGATTTTAGTTCATGTTGCACATCTATTCGATCCGAATCTAGATCTTTCTCTTAACCGAATTTTCAGCTGGCTATTCTATCCACTTGCTTGGGCAATGGGTGTTCCTTCTCAGGATGTAGGAAGTGTAGCTACCCTACTTGGACAAAAACTTACGATTAACGAATTTGTAGCATTCAAAAGTCTTGCTAGCAAATCTGTACCTATCGTAACCGAAAAAGGATTATTGATTGTATCCATCGCTATTTGCGGATTTGCAAACTTCTCTAGCGTGGGAATGCAAATCGGTGGGATTGGAGAATTAGCTCCATCTCGTCGTGCAGATTTGGCCAAATTAGGAATGAAAGCCCTTCTAGCAGGAACTCTAGCTTCCTACTTATCTGCAACACTTGCAGGTATCATTCTAGGCTAATCTTACTTTGTTCTGAAAAGTTGTATCAACTGTCGAGCAGCTTCTGTAACAGAAACTTGCTGACTGATAACTTGCTGCTCTGTTAGAACTAGCTTGTCCTTCACCTCTTCTTGGTTGAAAAACAGCTCGTTCAATAAATGTTGAATGGTTTCTTTAAGCCACCATCGACTTTGCTCTTTGCGATGCTCTGCGAAATATCCATTTGTCTGAACATGCTGGGTAAATCGACTAATTACATCCTGAATTTCTTCCATGCCTGATGATTCAAGCGAAGAAGCCAGAACAGCTTCGGGAATCCAGCCAGAAGGTAATTCGGGAAAGAAATGCAATGCCCGTTGAATATCTTGTCGTGCTGCTTTTGCTCGAGGTAAATTATCACCATCTGATTTATTCACCACAACCAGATCGGCCATTTCCATGATGCCGCGTTTGATGCCTTGTAATTCATCTCCTGCTCCTGCAATGGCTATCAGTAAGAAGAAATCGACCATCGAATGCA
>DAOOQW010000197.1:0-4533 GCA_035388945.1 Flavobacteriales bacterium | reverse complement strand
GTTGGTTCCTTCACGCAAAGCACGTTTTTGAACTTCGAATTCTTTTCCATCACCCCCACCATAAACTGCAATTGAGCTAACCGGAACGAAATAGGCAAAGCCTTCTAGTTGTTGATCGATTTGTAAACCCAATTCACGTGTAGGAACGATAATAAGGGTATCGATATGATGCGTTTGATTTAGAAGATTTGATTCAATTATTGGTAAAAGAAAGGCTGCAGTTTTCCCCGTTCCTGTTTGAGCACTGGCAATGAGATCCTTTCCTGCCATAATCTCAGGAATGGCCTGGGATTGAACCGGAGTAGGCTCCCTGAAATTCATGGCATCTAATCCATCGAGTAATTCCTGAGAAAAGCCAAAAGTTTCAAATCCCATTTTTCAGTTTTTATTAATTAGTTGTGATTCGGAATCACCAGGAAAGTCAAACAGGCTGTTCGATTTGATGATTTCTGCAACACGTACTGGAACAAATTTCTCCCAACCTTGTTCGGCTGATTTTATTTGGTTCAATACTTCATCCGCATTAATATGTAATACACTTAAGTCGGCATTTCGGATATCCTCGATCTTATTGTTATCTAATAAGTAGCGTAGTAATCCTTGGTATTCGGGTGCAATTTGGAGACTATCAAGTGTGATAATTTCACCTGTTGTTCGACGATATGCTGGATATGCATAAGCTTTTACATTCGAACCAAAAAGCATGGTTAATGCCTCCAGAATTCCTCCAGTTAAATTCGTGTATTGGGAAGGATCGAAAATTCGCTCCATGTTTCGAACGCTAAGTACAAATCCTACCAATTGATTTCGGGTTGTTTTAGCTAGATAGGGAACTAGATACCAGTAATCTAAGAAGTTAGAAATCAATACCGTATGACCTAGTGAACAAAGCATGTTAGCTCGATCCAGGAAATCTTCATCGTTAATATCACCATTGGCATCAATGAGTGCATTAAGCGAAAGCTCACTCAAAACGATTAGGTGGTTTTCATCTCCAAGTTCTTCCACAAAGTCGGCTGTTGCTCGGTTGAGCATGTCTTCGTGAGTTTTGGTAAATGGACGAAATCGTCCCGACATCACTAAAGCATTTTTCTTGTACAACGCTTCAGACGGTTGTAAAACAGAACCATCAGGGCCCAACATAGCAGTTTTAGTTAGTCCATACTTAACTAACTTCAAGCTGAGTAAGCGATTGTCGATATGTTGCAAATCAGGTCCGGT
The DNA here is from genome assembly GCA_035388945.1 of Flavobacteriales bacterium. Lineage (GTDB taxonomy): Bacteria > Bacteroidota > Bacteroidia > M30B66 > M30B66 > CALQRR01. Next base: position 3,312 of record DAOOQW010000197.1, on the reverse strand, counting down.
TAAGCGAATCATATCTACTTCAACCGTTCCCGGAATAATACCATCGAGAAGTGATTTAACGAGATTGTCGGGTTCTTGAGTTTGATAAAAGCAACCGAAAATCAGGTTTACACCAATTTGACCAATAGCGCGTTGTTGCCAGGTGTTCTCATTATCCTTTAGGACAATGTGGATAATACACTCATTGGGTTCAGATGCTGGATTTAATTGGAATCGAACACCTATCCAGCCATGACCTTGATTGGTTCGTTGGAAATTAGTTGTTTCGACGGTATTAGCGAATGCGAAAAAGTTGGTTGAATCTTTCCGAAAAGGAAGACGTTTTCCAAGTAATCCGTATTCTTTGTTGAGCATCTGAAGGAGGCGTTCCTCGCAGACATAGCGATTTGTTTTTCCGTAAATGGCATCGGAGAAACGCATGTCGTAAGCCGACATAGTTTTAGCAACCGTTCCAGAAGCTCCGCCCGCGCGAAAAAAGTGTGATGCAGTTTCCTGTCCGGCACCTATTTCGGCAAATGAGCCATACAGGCGAGTGTCAAGATTAATTTTAAGAGCCTTTTCTTTTGCTGAAAGGCGACGATTTTCATTCATGCTCAGGAAACCTCCTGCTAATTAAGGCAGCAAAGTTAGTCAAATAGGGGAGAAAGCACACTAAGGCTGGCTGTAAGAAATAGAAAACCCGATACTTAAGAAAAGTATCGGGTTATATTTTGGTGATTCAGCTGGGATTCGAACCCAGGACCACTACATTAAAAGTGTAATGCTCTACCAGCTGAGCTACTGAATCTCCTGCTTTATGTCGGAAGCAAGCTTACCGGGAAAGCGGGTGCAAATATAAGTCGATTTCGGTTTGAGCAAAATAAAAGATTCGAAAAATCTCATATTTCTAGCGATTCATTTCTAGACTATTCATTATCAGTATGTTCTTCTGAATTATTTTTTCCTCCTAAAATAGGATGTCGTTCGAAAGGTATGCTTGGGTCAAAATAGATCCGATACGTTACAAGCGTTCTGTAGAGCGAGGTTCCGAGGTTTTCGATAACACGAAGCATCTTAGGATTGAAATCACCAATCCAGGTTAAAATTGTTTCGGTGTAACGTTTTTGAGGCACGATATAATCGCCCGCATAGCTAATGAGAGCACCTTCCACACCTCTACCTTGGTGTTCACGCGAAACGCCAAATACGATTCCGAGCATGGTTTTACGTTTACTAAATTTCAAGTGATAGAAGAACTTGAGTTTTCCCCACCAATTAAGGTTTCCGTTCACATGTTTGAAGAACTCGTTTAGTTCAGGAATGTTGAGGTAGAAGCCAATCGGTTTATCTTTTAAGAAAGCGAACAAAAGAATATCAGGATCCATAATCACTTTCATTGAATTGATAATGGAGCGAGCCTGTTCGATTCGCATATTTTTAAAGCCTTCATGTCCGCCCCAAGCCGAATTGTATACTTCTAGAAAGTATTCGGCAATTTTTTCTGTCTTCACTCCTCGCATGTGTGTTACTCTGAACTCGGGGTCGTGACTAAGAATGTTGGCTTTTTTGACAAATATTTCCTGTGCTGGCAATGCTAAATCACGCCAGTAAACATATTGGTTGAAGTAATTTTTGAATCCATAATCTTCGAAAAACTTTTGGTAGTAAGGAGGATTATAATTCATCGTGTAGCTAGGAGGCGCGGTGAAATTCTCTACCAGAAGCCCCCAAAATTGATCTCGTTCGCCAAAATTCACAGGGCCATCCATACCTTCCATTCCGCGTTCTTTTAACCAAGATTCGCATGTTTGAATTAGTAGTTTGGCTGCTTCCGAGTCATCAATACACTCGAAGAAACCCATACTTCCAACTTTATATTTTCCCGATTTTGAAGTTTTCGGATGTATGAAGGCCGCAACTCTTCCAATCAGATTGCCTGAGTCGTCTTTTAATATCCAACGAATTAATTCACCGCCCTGACGGAATAGCTTATTTTTATCCGGGTGAAAAATTTTTTCCTGGTCTTGACGTATATGAGGAATGTAGTTTTTGTCGTCCTTATAAATGATTTCGGAGACTTGATAAAAGTCCTCATTCGTTTTTTTATCGGTAACAGCAATTAGCTGCATAGGCTTAGTCTATTTTTGCCAAAAATACAGGTTTCAGATGAAGGCAGATGCTGTAGTCGTAATCACAGGAGCTTCGTCCGGAATAGGACTAGAATGTGCCCGGGAGTTTTTCCGTCAGGGATGCAGGATTGTTATGGCTTCACGCAGTTTAAAAGAACTGGAAGGAATTCAACATGAATTAGATCCGGAAGGAAAACGGATTCTAGTCATACAAACAGATGTGACAAAAGAAGAGGAGTGTAAAGAGCTCATCCAGAAAGCTGTGGGTAAATTTGGGCGAATTGATGTGTTGATTAATAATGCGGGAATTACCATGCGTGCATTATTTAACGATGTTGACATTGATGTATTGAAACAGTTGATGGATGTTAATTTTTGGGGGATGGTATATTGTACAAAATATGCTTTACCCTATTTGTTAGAATCTAAAGGATCTATTGTTGGAATGTCGTCGGTTGCTGGTTATAAAGGATTACCAACCCGAAGCGGATATGCTGCAACTAAATTTGCCATGGAGGGTTTTTTAGAAACCTTAAGAATTGAAAATAGAAGAACAGGAGTTCATGTTCTGATTGCTCGTCCCGGTTTTGTAGCAACGAATATTCGAAACAAGATGATGTCGGCAAACGGAACTATGCAAGGTGTATCGCATAAGGATGAGGCAAAGTCGATGTCGGCAGCTGAAGTTTCAAGAGAAATATTCAAAGCAGTGAAAAAGCGTAAGTCATATATGATTTTATCGTCTACTGCAATCCTATCTTTTTGGCTAAATAAATTTTTTCCAGCGCTTGTAGATCGCTTGGTATTTAAGCATGTGTTTGAGGAAAAAGATTCTCCTTTAAAGAATTATCATACTAAATGAAACCTTGTTTTTAATGTATAGTATACAGGATAACTTCAGGCAAGTGAAGTGATTAAATTATTCATGTTTATTGTGGTTTATGTGAAAGAAGAGCGGTTTTACCGCTCTTTTTTTTTGCCTTAATCGAGATTTAGATCAAAATGACAGAATCCAAGAAGCTTAAAAACGTAATAGATTTTTCTGAATCGCATTTATTTCTGAATACACCAATTAAGGAACTGATTGATGATTTACTTACATAAATGTAATCTAACTAGAAATTGAATTTTCTCAGTAAAATCAGGTATGACAATAAAAAACATATGCTATTTAAGTGATAAAAGAACATCAACTTACATGTGT
>DAOOQW010000196.1:0-4555 GCA_035388945.1 Flavobacteriales bacterium | reverse complement strand
ATTATACAAACTCACTTGGGACGATTTCTGTGCGTGGTACTTGGAAGCTGTAAAACCAGCTTATCAGCAACCTATCGATAAAGCGACTTTAGAAGCAACCAAACGTTTCTTTGAAGATATTCTTCGCTTATTGCATCCATTCACACCATTTGTCACAGAAGAAATCTGGCATTTCTTAGCAGAACGTGAGGAAGGTACTTACTTAATGTTGGATCGTCAGCCAGCACTTGCGACATTCGATTCGAATATCATTCAGCAGTTCGAGCAAATCCGTAATACAATTGCGGCAGTTCGTAATTTCAGAAATGAAAAAGGTATTTCACCGAAAGAAGCGCTTCAATTAAGTTGCAGTTCACGCACTGAATCCGCATCACTTCCTTTTATGGCAGTTTTGACGAAGTTGGCGAATATCTCAGAAGTGAATTATGTGACTGAGAAGCCAAGTGGTTCTTTCCAATTGATGGTTGGAACAGATGAGTTTTTCCTTCCAGCCAACGAAAGCATGGATTTGGAGGCTGAGCGTGAGAAAATGGAAAAGGAATTGGTTTACACGCGTGGCTTCTTAGAATCGGTGATGAAGAAATTGCAAAACGAACGCTTCATGGCCAATGCAAAACCTGAAGTAGTAGAAGTGGAGCGCCGGAAAGAAGCAGATGCTTTACAGAAAATAAAAGCTTTGGAAGAGCAATTAAGTTCTCTTGCCAACTAATATTTAACACATGAAAAAGCATCTGATTTTAGAACAATCGGATGCTTTTTATTTCAACACAATCGGTTTTTACTTGTTGAATTGCTATGAAAATTGGTTTCTCTCCTTGCCCAAACGACACCTTTATTTTTGATGCACTCATCAATAAAAACCTTCAGCCCGCGCTAAAAGCTGAAGCCTATTTGGCTGATGTGGATGAATTAAACAAGAATGCGATAGCCGGAAATTTAGAAGTCAGCAAGCTTTCTTTTGGTGTTCTAGCGGCAGTTTCTCAGCAGTATCAAGTGATAGATGCGGGCAGTGCTTTGGGATTTGGATGTGGACCTTTACTTATTTCAAGGACTCCAATCGAAGCTAATGCTGAACATATCAATCCATTAAAAATTGCTATTCCAGGTAAAAGCACAACGGCGAATCTCCTCTTAAGTATGGCCTTTCCAGAGGCAACGAACAAGGAAGTATATGTGTTTTCGGATATTGAAGAAGCAGTGCTCAGCGGAAAAGTTGATGCGGGTTTAATCATTCATGAAAACCGATTTACCTACCAAGAAAAGGGTTTACATAAAATTATCGATTTAGGAGCTTATTGGGAAGAACGCACTGGCTTGCCCATTCCATTGGGCTGTATTGCAGTTAAACGTAGTCTCCCAGAAGAGGAAAAAAGAGCCATTGGAGCTGCAATCCGAAAAAGTGTAGAAACTGCTTTTGCACATCCCGAAGGAACAATGAATTATGTGGCGGCTCATGCGCAAGAAATGCAAGAAGACGTAATGAAACAACACATTGCACTTTATGTGAATGAGTTCAGTATTTCCTTAGGAGAAAAAGGAAGAGCAGCAATTAATCGTTTGATGGAAGAAGGTGAAAAAGCAGGATTAATTCCTCCTATTTGTCAGCCTTTGTTTGTGGAGTTGGAGGCATAAAATCAAATGGCGGAATCAAAACCTCAACGACTGAACGATGAGCTATTCCTCCAAATAAATGAGGAAAAAAGCCAGAACCATCATCTGCAGCTTCATAAATAAGCGGCACATTAATAAGCGTTGTATCTATCTTAAGGATACTAACCTGATCTAGTTGCTTAGCGAAAAATCGCTTGAGTGTTGCAGGCAATTGCTCCAATCGAGAGCAATGAATAAAACCTTCATTATCAAGAGATGCAGCTTCGTATTCAGGCAATGTTGCTTGCTTTGCCCATTCTTTGGACAGCACAATATGATAGATAAAACGAGGAGGTGGCATGACTTAAACTGCAACAAAAGTACAGACTCTTATACATGCATTTACATTAAAAGTTGTATTTCAATTGAATGCGAATTAATCTTCCTGAAGAGCTGATTCCGCTTGAAAAAACACGATAATTCATATCGAGGATATTTTCGCAAGCCAATGAAAGTTGCATGTATTCTTTGGGATTCAATTGCAAACTAAAATTAAGTGTTTGCCAAGCAGGCATCCCAGTTGGGGTTGCATAAATCAGGTTATCTTCTCCGTTGACATTGTATAAACTTAATGGTTTTTCCCCATTAAAAATCATCCAAGCTGAAGCACCCCACTTTTTATTTATTGTTTTATCTATTGATATGCGCCCGTAAAAAGGAGGAATATGATCCAAAGGACTTGATGCTGTATCGCCTAAGATTGAGCCATACGTATAGTGAGCAGTGGCATTGAGTTTAAGGTTAGCAAATACTTGCAATCCAACTCGAGCATGTAACCCATAAATTGCTGCTTTTTGGATATTACTAGCAGAGCGTACTTCCGACAAAACACCATCATATAAAACAGAATCAGCGCCTTGTAAGCTTGATTTTTCGGTCGATATCGCATCGTGTAATAGCGTGTAAAAAGCACCTGCTTGAATGGTGAACCTTCCACCTTGATTCCAAGTAATTGAACCATCAACCGTTTCGGTCCGCTCCGGTAATAAATCGGGATTTGGAATGATTAAAGTACCCGGATTAGAATCAAACACCTTGGCTAAATCATCCACATTGGCCGAACGAAACCCTTGTGAATACTGAGCTCTGATTTGAAGTTTCTTTATTGGAGTGTATACAATACCTGCTTGTCCGCAGAGAACATTATTTCTTTGTTGTGCCGATTGAAAAGGGAAAGGATAAAATTCTTGTGTTCCAAAAGAGGCTTCCAGATTATTTACTGTATAACGAACACCAGCCGTTAGAATAATTTTATTGATCAGTGTTTTTTGTGCATTCAGGTAAACGGCACCATTCCAAACAGAACTTCCTCCTGCAGGATAGCGTGTGCTAGCGGTAGATTCTTCACTCGTTAACACATTAAGAGATGAAGCGGTTGATGTTACGTCGTTGTAATATCCTTCAAAACCATAATAGAGTTTTGCCCAAACCAAATTTTTGGACCAATCTCCATTGATAGAATATGCATTTACTTCTTCGAAACGACTTGTGCGAGAAGATTTTCCAAATCGGCGGGAAACACGGCTTTCTTTGTTGTATTGATAGGCAGCAATGAGGCGACCACTATCGAACCATTTTCGTTCTTTATAAAAATCAAGTTGGTAAGATGCAAGGATTCGTGTTTCTGGTCCATAATACCATTCTGAATAGGCCGGTGTAGTTGGATTAGAAAGCTCCGACAAGCGATCGAAACGATTTACATTGCTGCTGGCAGAAAGCTGAAAATTGAGTTGATGCTGCGTATCATTCTTGGATAAGTAAACTGCTTTTTGCTGAATATCGAGTTGTGAATAACCCGAACGTTTTTGAATGAGCGGATTGGCATTTTGTAAGGCTGCATCTTGTCCTGAAATACTTTGTGAATAAGTAGTATTGAGCCATTCCGACTTCACCGCTTCGGCACCTTGACGTAGATCACCAAACTGAGAATAGCTGATTGATGTGCGAGTTGCCCATTTGCGAAACCCCAGGTTGAACCAAAAATTCATGGCATTTTCCTGATCGAAATACTGCAGATTTCCGGATGAATTTCGGAACGTCATACCCGAATGAAATTCCGATTTCTCTGTTCCCAATGCACGTTGAGCAGCTGCTGTATTTAACGAAATTACACCACCCAAAGCATCGCTTCCATAAATGGTAGAACCTGATCCTGCCAAAATTTCAACATTAGAAGCTCCATTGGGATCTAAACGTAAGAGGTTTTGCAAATGTCCAGCTCGGAAAATAGCTGTATTCATGCGAACGCCATCTACCACTAATAAAAGGCGATTGGCTTCCATTCCTCGAATGACAGGACTACCGCCACCCAACTGACTTTTCTGAACGAACACTTCACCACTTCGTTCGAGGGCATCTGCCATATTGGTTGGCTTGAGTGATGCTGGATTATTTAAATGAATAATATCAGATGGCAAACTACTTAAAGGAGCACGAAGTCGCGTTGCCACAATTTCCACCTTCCTAATGATATCATATCCATTCACCTCTGAAAGTGAAATCGTAATTCGATTTTTATTCCATTGATTCGGAGCAATTTTCTGACTGAAAAACCCAGAACTCATTACTTCGATTTCTTTTTTTTTCCATTTCCTTGGAACGATAACAATTCCGTCCTCTCCTGTATAATAACTCTTCTCTTCTCCTACAACACTTATTTTTACAAAGCTGAGTGGCTTATTATTCGAGCCATTGATTACCTTTATTTCTTGAGCAATTGTTGAGATGTGTATGAAACAAAAAAGTAATAACAGGTAGCTATAACGCATGCTTTTTTTTCTTCAAAAATAGACTTACTAATTTCTATTTGAAATGAAAAAGGGATTTAAATATCACGTAAGTTTCTGAATAAATCCGTCGGAACTACCTAGGTGTTGTCCCGTACAAAGCGCTAAACTTTAATCTG
>DAOOQW010000195.1:0-4559 GCA_035388945.1 Flavobacteriales bacterium | reverse complement strand
GACTAAAAATCAATCCACCTCCAAAATATTCGCACATCGTAGCTTTGGTGATATCATCTTTCGTTGGACCTAATCCACCGGTAATCAAAACCACATTTGCTCGTTGAGAAGCTTCTTTCAAAGCAGCTAAAATATGCTCCCGGTCGTCCGAAACAGATGTGATTTGTTTCACCTTCACCCCAATTAAATTGAGCTCCTGTGCCATCCAAGCCGAATTCGTATCGACTATTTGTCCTATCAATATTTCGTCTCCAATGGTTATTAATTCTGCCAGCATGACCTAAAAATTGTGTGATAAAAATACTACAGTACAAGCAGTTGAAAACGCTCAAAAAGTGGATTTTAATACTGAGTTTCTGACAGAGATTACCTTAAGATTTTAAACTCCTCAAGACTCTTTATTTTGAACACGAATGGCAAACTAGTTTAATATTTCTACTTTTGCTTTATGCTACATCCTCAAATGAAATTCCTTCTCTTTATGCTTCTTTTCGTTGTTCAAGCAACAAAAGCGCAAGACATAATTTTTTTGAAATCAGGGGAAGAAATAATGGCCAAAGTCATTGCTATAAACCCAACTGATATTCAATACAAAAAGCACAATGATAAAGATGGTCCACTCTATACGCGGTATAAATCTGAAGTTTTCATGATTAAATATGCGAATGGGACTAAGGATGTTTTTACTCAAGATAATAATTGGGTAGAACCTTCAAAGCAGATTATCGATGCTAATCATCGAGAATTAAAAGCAGGTACTCAGATCAATGTAATGCTTGTAAATGGATTGAATTCAAAACTTGTTTCGCTTGGACAAACGATAGAATTTCAAGTTGTAAATGATGTCGTGATTGACCAAAAAACAGTCGTGTTAGGAGGACAAAAAATCCAAGGTATTATTGTCAATTCTGAAAAAGCACGAGGTTTAGGACAGGAAGGAAAGCTTGATATTCAAATCAACCAAGTACTTGGAGTAGATGGACAAACAATTCCATTAACTGGGATTTTATCTAAAGAAGGTGAAAATCGAACTACTGAGGCAGTTGTAATTGGTGCTTTGGTTTTTTGGCCAGTTCTTTTGCTGAAAGGCAAGGAAGCAATTTTACCTGCTGGCAGCAGATTTATGGCAACAATAAGTCAAACTGTAATTGTCAGTGTAAATTGATTCTACGACTGATAGATTTCAACAAGTAATTTACGATTAATTTATTAGTGAATTAGTTGATAGCAGAGTTGAATGGCGGCTTTGCAATCATTCATTATTTCCAAAACGACTTCAGCAGCAGGTTTTATTTCTCGAATGAGGCTGCTTACTTGTCCAATCTCGAGTTCACCTTCTTCCATTTCACCTTCGAACATGCCCTTTTTAGCTCTTCCGCGACCGAGCATTTCGATTAAAGTTTCTTTCGATGCGCCTTGAGCTTCGGCCTGTTGGATGTTTTGGGCAAAGGAATTCTTCAACAAGCGAACAGGTGTTAATGTTTTCAGCGAAAGTTGCGTATCGCCTTCGGCAGATGTAATGACACGCTGCTTAAAAGCTTCATGTCCCGACGATTCGGGCGTAGCCACAAAGCGACTTCCAACCTGAACCGCTTCAGCTCCCAAAGCCAAACAAGCTGCCATTTGAGCACCATTACCAATTCCTCCAGCAGCTATCAATGGGATTTTAACAGCCTGGCGGATGAGTGGAATCAAAACTAATGTGGTAGTTTCTTCGCGACCATTATGTCCGCCTGCTTCGAAACCTTCTGCGACTATCGCATCTACACCAGCAGCTTCACATTTGAGCGCAAATTTGGTATTCGCAATCACGTGAACGACTGTCATGTCGCGCTCTTTGAGCCATGAAGTCCAGGTAGCAGGATTTCCAGCCGAAGTAAAAACGATCTTCACGCCTGTCTCAACCAGAATATTCATGTGTTCCTCAATGTTGGGGTAGAGTAGTGGAATATTCACCCCGAAAGGCTTATCGGTAGCAGCTTGGCACTTCTTAATTTGCTCCCGTAACACATCCGGATACATCGAACCTGCGCCAATAATTCCCAGTCCGCCCGCATTACTCACCGCCGAAGCCAGTTCCCATCCGCTACACCAAATCATTCCGGCTTGAATAATAGGATATTGAATTCCGAAGAGTTTTGTGATGCGATTGTTCATGGGATGAAGTTAAAGTGCAAATGTAGCAAGCTCGGACTTCAGTCGTAGCATTCATACCACAATCTCACATTCTCTACCTAGCAGTCTCGGTTTTCAGTCGAAGCATTCATACCACAAACTCACATTCTCTAACTAGCAGTCTCGGACTTCAGTCCGAGTATAGATAATAGTTGTTCGCATAAGGCAAATAGCTCTTTTGGAATTTTATGCTAGAATATTCTCCGGACTGAAGTCCGGAGATGCTGGGGGATGGATGCAACTGATAGGTAATATGCTTGTATTGGGATACAAAAAAACATTCTTAACTGAAGTCCGAAGGTGCTAGGTGTATAGAAGCTACAGATGTGTAAAATGCTTGTTATGGGTTAGTAAAAAATCATTCCGTGTTGTCCGCTCCAAAACACTATTTTTGCCCCTCGTTTGAACCACAAAGCATGAAAAAAGACAAGGTTATTTTTGAATTAATCGATGAGGAACTTCATCGCCAAACTGAAGGAATTGAGCTGATTGCATCCGAAAATTATGTGAGTAATCAGGTGATGAAAGCAGCTGGTTCGGTATTAACGAACAAGTATGCCGAAGGACTTCCGGGCAAGCGTTATTATGGTGGATGTGAGTGGGTTGATGAAGTGGAAAACATCGCCATCAATCGATTGAAGACTTTGTTTAATGCTACTTGGGCAAACGTTCAGCCGCATTCGGGAGCTCAGGCAAATGCTGCGGTTATGTTAGCTTGCTTGAATCCGGGAGATAAAATTTTAGGATTTGATTTGAGTCATGGCGGACATTTAACGCATGGTTCACCGGTGAATTTTTCCGGTAAATTATATCAACCTTCTTTTTATGGTGTAGAGCGTGAGACGGGTTTGATTGATTGGGATAAAGTGGAGAAAACGGCTAAAAAAGAAAAACCTAAAATGATTATTTGTGGTGCTTCTGCATACAGTCGTGATTGGGATTATGCTCGTTTACGTGCTATTGCCGATTCAGTTGGAGCATTATTATTAGCTGATATTTCGCATCCATCTGGACTCATTGCTAAAGGTTTATTGAACGATCCTCTTCCACATTGCCATATTGTAACATCTACCACACATAAAACCCTTCGTGGACCGCGTGGTGGTGTTATTATGATGGGACAAGATTTCGAAAATCCATTTGGGTTGAAAACACCTAAGGGAGATTTACGCATGATGTCGGCATTGCTTGATTCTGGTGTATTTCCGGGAACTCAAGGTGGTCCGTTGGAACATATTATCGCTGCTAAAGCGGTAGCATTCCACGAAGCTTTGACTGACGATTACATGAATTACATTTTACGTGTGCAGAAAAATGCGCAGGTAATGGCAAAGGCCTTGGTGAAAAAAGGCTACAATATTATTTCTGGTGGTACTGATAATCACTTGATGTTGATTGATATGCGTTCGAAGAATGTGACTGGTAAAGAAGCCGAAATCGCATTAGGAAAAGCCGATATCACCGTGAACAAAAACATGGTTCCATTTGATGATAAATCACCATTTGTAACTTCTGGAATTCGTGTGGGGACTGCTGCTATCACTACACGTGGAATAACCGAAAAAGAAATTCCGCAAATTGTAAACTGGATTGATGAAGCAATTGTAAACCATACGGATGATAAAAAGCTTGCTGCTATTGGTAAGAAAGTGAATAAGTTGATGAGTGATTATCCGCTTTTTGCTTAACTAAAAATCGATCTACTTTTTAAAATTAACTTTTATGATACGCGCTAACGATCCAAATTTACGTTCATGGGTTCCGGTACCTGAAAATTCCGATTTTCCCATACAGAATCTTCCTTTGGGTGTAATCTGTATAAACGAGCATCATCATGTGGCAACCCGAATTGGTGATCACGTGCTCGATTTAGCTGTGTTGAATAAAAGTGGATTGCTTGGAGTTGATTTTGTGCAACAAATTTTTGAGCAAGATTCCATTAATGCCTGTATGGCACTAGGGAAAGAGATGATGCGCGATTTGCGTAATCGTATTTCTCGTTTGCTCGATGATAAACACAACGACCTACGTAAAGACGTTGATTTGCGCGAATCCTGCTTGTTACCTATTTCCCAAGTGGAAGTATGTATGCCTTTGAAGGTGGGTAACTACACCGATTTTTATTCAAGTATCGAGCATGCAACCAATGTGGGAACCATGTTACGAGATCCTGCAAATGCTCTTTCACCCAACTGGAAACACATTCCGATCGGTTATCACGGTCGCGCGTCTTCCATTATACTAAGTGGCACACCCGTAAAACGCCCGAAAGGACAAACCAAAGCTGCTGATCAGGATGCTCCTAGTTTTGGTCCATGTCAACAACTCGATTTTGAGCTCGAAATGGCATTCGTTACTTGTCGGTCGAATCCGCTTGGAACGCC
>DAOOQW010000194.1:0-4580 GCA_035388945.1 Flavobacteriales bacterium | reverse complement strand
ATTGTAAACTACCTAAACCGGTTCAACTAATTGAATTGGTAAGTAGTCCAGAAGCACTTTTGATTCAACCTCGCGTATTATTTGTTTCGGATGAATCATCTGAAGCAGAAGTCATTCAAACATCCATCAGCACCAAAGGAAATGCTTCTATTGCGAGTAACAGTGTGACGGAGATTTTGGTGGAGAAAAACGCTTTTGTCAACTGGATCACTCTTCAATCGGAAGAACATACAGCGGGACATTTTCATACAACCGAAGCACATGTGAAGCAACATGGCAAATTCGAAACGGTAACGATTAGTCTAGGTTCGGGAATGTTGCGTAATAACTTAAATATCGTGCTCGACGCTCCTGAATGTGAGGCGCATTTGTACGGTTATTATCATCCAGTTAAAACGCAAATTGTAGACAATCACACCTTAGTTGATCATCGTTATCCACGCTGCGAAAGCAACGAGTTGTATAAAGGTGTGGTGGATGATTCTGCCACAGCGATATTCAATGGAAAGGTTTATGTGCGTAAGGATGCACAAAAGACCAATGCGTTTCAAAGCAACAAAAATATACTCCTAAGTGAGACTGGCACCGTGAATACCAAGCCTCAATTGGAAATCTATGCCGATGATGTAAAATGCTCGCATGGTTCATCTACGGGTGTTTTAGATCCAGAACAACTTTTCTACCTACGCGCTCGCGGAATTTCTCTTGAAAAAGCTCGTGTACTTCTCTTGAATGCATACGCAGGAGAAATAATCGAACACATTCCACACGAAACATTGCGGAATGCTGTTGCCGAAGTTTTAGCCAACCGAATTTGATTAATCTGAACCATGAATACCCTTCCTTTTGATGTAGAGCTTGTTCGCCGGGATTTTCCAATCTTGCATCAGGAGGTTAATGGCAATCCGCTGGTGTATTTCGATAATGGCGCAACCTCTCAAAAACCTCAACAGGTTATTGATGCAATGGTGAAGTATTATTCGACTTACAATGCGAATATTCACCGTGGAGTGCATCATTTAAGTCAACTTGCAACATCGGCTTACGAACAAGCACGGGAAGAAATTCGAGCATTTCTGAATGCCAGCAAAACCGAAGAAATTATCTTCACAAGCGGTACTACTGATGGCATCAATCTAATCGCTCAATCTTGGGGAAGAAACTACCTGAAACCGGGTGATGAAATTGTCGTAACTGCCATGGAACACCACGCCAATATTGTCCCTTGGCAATTAGTATGTGAGCAAACGGGTGCCGTTTTGAAAGTGATTCCGATGGATACCAATGGTGAGCTAATTTTAGAAGAAGCCCGCAAATTGATTGGCCTGAGAACACGCATGGTGTCGATTATTCAGGTGTCGAACGCTTTAGGAACGATAAATCCCGTTCGTGAAATACTGGCAATGGCTCGTGAGTTTGGTGCTATGACTTTGATTGATGGAGCGCAAGCAGTTCCACATTTTAAAGTAGATGTACAGGAGTTGGATTGTGATTTTTACGTGTTTTCGGCACATAAAATTTTAGGTCCAACGGGCGTGGGAATTTTATACGGCAAGCAGCAATTACTCGATCAATTACCGCCCTGGAAAGGTGGTGGCGACATGATTCGCACTGTAACGTTTGAAAAAACTACATACAACGACGCACCTTTGCGTTTCGAAGCTGGCACACCCAATATTAGTGGGGGAATTGTAATGGCGGAAGGAATTCGGTATTGGAATTCGCTCAATCACGAGGCTGTTCAAGCATACGAAAAGGATTTGTTGCAATACGGAACCAATCGTTTGAAAGAAATTGAAGGCGTTCGAATTATTGGGGAGGCGAAGGAGAAAGTAGCAGTCATTTCTTTTATAATGGAGGATTTGCACCCCTACGACATAGGATTTATTCTCGATAAAAAAGGAATTGCATTACGAACCGGTCATCATTGCGCTCAACCCGTAATGGACTTTTTTGGAATCCCCGGAACGCTTCGAGCATCCTTTTCATTTTATAATACTCAGGCCGAAATTGACCGAATGGTTGATGCCATTGGCCTTGCTAAAAAGATGTTGCAATGAGCATTGTTGCGAAAGAAGCTGAAATAATTGAGGAGCTGGACATGTTTGGTGACTGGCAAGAGAAATTCGGCTATGTGATAGACCATGGCAAGGGTTTGCCTGCAATGGACGATCAGTATCGAATTGAAGAAAATATTGTTCATGGATGCCAGAACAAAGTGTACATCGCTTCCGAGTTTGATGGTACACATGTGCATTATGTAGCTGATAGTGAAGCTCAAATTCCTCGTGGATTGTTGAGTATTATCATGCGGGTTTTGGGTGATGAAAAGCCCGAAGATATCTTGACCGCAGATCTAACATTTATAGATAAAACAGGCATTCGCGATAATTTATCGATGCAGCGTTCGAATGGACTGGAAGCCATGATTCGTCGTATGAAAATGGAAGCTGCTAAATACATAAAGAACTGAGTCGATGGAAAAGACACTCGAACAACTTGAGAAGGATGTGATCGATATGATCCGGACCTGTTATGACCCAGAAATCCCCGTGAATATTTACGAGTTGGGATTAATCTACGAGGTGAATATTAACGAGAATCGAGATGTTCAGATCGTGATGACGCTTACTTCACCTTCTTGTCCGGTTGCTGAAACCTTGCCTCCCGATGTAGAAGAGAAAATCAAAACGGTAGAAGGAGTGAATTCAGCAAAAGTGGAAATCACGTTCGAGCCAGCATGGGATCAAAGCATGATGAGCGAAGAAGCTAAATTGGAATTAGGATTTTTATAATTCTTACCGCGATGGAAGAAGTAATCGTCAATAAAGTAGCTAATAGCGGACTGATTAACATTGATCTGGAAGACTACTATATCAAAGGTGCTCGACGCCAGATTGACATTACCGAACAGCTATTCATGGGACAAATTCTCAAAGAGAAAGACTTTCGTGAATGGCTTAAGTCGAACAATTGGGAAACATTCAAAGGTGTTTATGTAGCCGTTTTTTGTTCGGCTGATGCGATCATTCCCGTTTGGGCATATATGCTTATTGCTGCTCAGCTAGAGCCATTTGCTAAACGTATTGTATTTGGCGATTTAGAAACGTTGGAGAGCGAATTATACAAAGAGATTATTGATAGTTTGGATGTTTCGGAATACGAAAACCAACGTGTGATTATCAAAGGTTGCGGTAACCTCCCCGTTCCGCGGGCGGCATTTGTCATGCTAACGAATAAGCTTCGTCCGATTACGAAAAGTATCATGTATGGTGAAGCCTGTTCTACGGTGCCGATTTATAAGAAATAGGTAGCCTTTAAATATTGGTTTTTACTTCATAATTCACAGAATGCCCATTTGACGGGTTTTTGGTAGATTTTCGTATATTTGAATCATGTATAGAATTAAAGACTATATAACTATAGACAAGGAAATACTATCCGGTAATCCTGTTTTTATGGGAACACGAGTTCCTATTCAAACCCTATTCGATCATATAGAGAAAGGAATAGCACTTGATGAATTTCTTGATGATTTTCCTACTGTAAAAAAGGAGCAAGCCATTGCTGTAATCGAAATAGCAAGTAAAATATTGACTTCAAAAAACATCCAGCAAATCTATGAGACTGCTGCTTGATGAAAATCTCCCCAAAAGATTAAAACAAGACTTTATTGAACATGAAATTTTCACTGTAGCAGATAAAGGCTGGACAGGAATTTCTAATGGAAAATTACTGACATTGTTAATAGATAACAATTTTGACGCTTTATTAACCTTTGATAAAAACTTACAGTATCAGCAGAATTTTAAAAAATATACAATAACGGTTCTTGTATTAAATGCTTCTGACAATAGTTATGAAACATTGAAAAGACTAGTTCAAAAGATAAAAGACGTGTTAAAATCTGACTTGCAAACTGGACCTATTGAGATACTATAGGTTGATAAAATCAAAAGTTTAAATTCTATATTTAAAAGAGTTTTCCGAATAGACAGTGTTTCGAAACATTTTTATTTAATACGGTTTATAGCCAATCATTTCCAAGTTTAACCGAAAATAAAACAGCATCTGTCTATAGGATCGGTTGCATTTCTACCGTGCCGATTTATAAGAAAAGCAACGATTCTTTGAATCAAAACGAAAAGGCTATTGACTGAATTTGATTAAATATCGTCAGTATGATGACTGAATTTGATTAAATATCGTCAATAGGAAATCAAAAATGTGTAGCTTTGGTGTATGAAAATACATCGGGCTATCGAAGAAAGCTTTCGTAAGGCATTGAAGCCCAATAAAGTATTGCTGCTATTGGGTGCAAGAAGAACCGGTAAAACTTGGTTTTTAAAGAATATCCTTCCTGAATTAGGTCTCCCATACCTCTTTTTGAATGGAGATGACTCGTTAGTTCAATCCACATTTCAAAACCGAACAGTTGAAAATTACACCCGTTTAGTGGGCAACAACAAACTGCTTGTGATTGATGAAGCGCATCGCATACCTGAGATTGGTTGGTGCCTGAAATTGATGGTAGATGAAATTGAAGGTTTGCATATTATAGCAACTGGTTCATCTGTGTT
>DAOOQW010000193.1:0-4603 GCA_035388945.1 Flavobacteriales bacterium | reverse complement strand
GCCCAGTTCATCGACAATTCTTCCATACTCATCTCTGTACTGCTCTTCTCCCCCCAGGATCAAAATGGTCTCTCCGCTGAAGATTTTCTTGACCTCTTCCTCGTCCTCCTGGTTCACGGCTTTTTCGATCTCGTTGATAAAGTCGAGATCCAGGTCATCTCCCCCCTCGTCCTCCATGGATTCTTCCTCAACCTCTTCCTCGACAATTTCCTCCATCGGCAGTTCGATCTCTTCCTCGGAAAAACCACCGTACTAGCGAAAGACACACCTGCATTTATTGCCAACCGCATTGGTGTATTTGGCATTCTAGCTCTGTTTCATCTCGTAAAAGAGATGGATTTAACTGTTGAAGAAGTAGACAAGCTTACCGGTCCCGTTCTTGGTCGCCCGAAATCGGCTACGTTTAGAACTACCGATGTAGTTGGTTTAGACACACTTGTTAATGTTGCAAATGGGTTAAAAGCTAATTGTCAGAACGATGAGCAAAAAGCGTTGTTCGATTTGCCTGAGTACGTTCTGAAAATGAATGAAAATAAGTGGTTGGGTGATAAAACCGGACAAGGATTTTACAAGAAATCGAAAGGAGCAGGAGGGAAGTCGGAAATCTTAGCTTTGGATTTAAACACCTTAGAATATCGTCCTCAAAACAAAGTGAAATTTGCCACTTTGGAATCGACCAAAACTATTGAAAAACTCAGTGATCGGTATAAAGTACTGGTAGGCGGAAAAGATAAAGCAGGAGAATTTTATCGCAAATCCTTCTACCTCTTATTTGCTTATGTGTCGAATCGTATTCCTGAAATTGCCAATGAGCTTTTCCGTATCGATGAAGCCATGAAAGCTGGCTTTGGCTGGGAAGTCGGTCCATTCGAAAGTTGGGATTTTATTGGTGTTGCAGATGCTGTTAAAGGCATGGAAGCTATGAATATGAAGCCAGCGCAATGGGTGTATGATTTTCTAGCAACAGGAAATACTAGCTTTTTCAAGATAGAAGGCGGAAAGAAATTGTATTATGATATTCCTTCTAAAAGCTACCTTCCTGTTCCAGGTTATGAATCATTTATCATTCTAGATCATATCCGTCAGGAAAAAACACTTTGGAAAAACACAGGCACCACATTAAGTGATTTAGGCGATGGGATTCTGAATTTGGAGTTTCATACTAAAATGAACTCGATTGGAAGCGATGTTTTGATGGGAATTCAGAAAGCCATTGAAGTCGCCGAAAAGGATTACCGTGGATTAGTGATTGGAAACGATGCTCCCAATTTCTCTGCGGGAGCGAATCTAGCCATGTTGTTTATGATGGCCGTTGAACAAGAATGGGACGAATTGGATTTTTCCATTCGCGCATTCCAAAATACCATGATGCGCGTGCGTTATTCATCGATTCCCGTCGTGACTGCTCCACATGGCTTATCACTCGGTGGAGGATGTGAAATAAATCTACATGCTGATAAAGTAGTTGCTGCTGCAGAAACATACATTGGTTTAGTGGAGTTTGGTGTTGGACTTATTCCTGGTGGTGGCGGAACCAAAGAATTTGCCCTGCGTGCCTCAGATGCCTACCGTGATGGTGATATACAATTAAATGTTTTGCGCGATCGATTCTTAACCATTGGTCAAGCAAAAGTTAGTACATCTGCTACCGAAGCATATGATTTAGGAATTCTTCGAAAAGGACATGACGAAATCATCCCAAATTCACAACGCGTAATTGCTGAAGCGAAACGTGCCGCTATTGAATTAGCAGAAGCAGGATATACTCAACCCGTTCCACGTAAAGACATTCGCGTATTAGGTCGCACAGGACTTGGAATGGTCTACGCAGGTGCTAATACCATGTTCAGCGGACATTATATCTCAGAGCATGACCGTAAAATCTCCGAAAAACTAGGTTATGTCCTTTGTGGCGGCGATTTATCTCAACCAACCGATGTGAGCGAACAATACTTACTAGATCTCGAGCGCGAAGTATTCCTCAGCCTATGCGGTGAGCGCAAAACCTTAGAACGTGTTCAGAGCATATTGACAAGTGGGAAGGTGCTTAGGAACTGATATATAGTATTAAGTAATAAGAATTAAGTATCAAGAAAATAGTACAATATGCATGATGTAACGAAATTGAGAATCTGGGATAAAGCCCTTGAGTTGGCAGAGAAAGTTTATTCTTTGACAGCTGGATTTCCGAGAGAGGAATCATATGGATTGTCTTCACAAATGAAACGAGCAGTAGTTTCAATAGGTTCCAACATAGCTGAAGGAGCTGGTCGAAATTCAAATCGTGAGTTTTACCAATTCATTGGTATTTCGTGCGGTTCTGCAAGCGAATTAAGATTTCAAATTGAGCTCAGCTATCGTTGCTCATTTATCACTACAGATCAACGAGATGAGCTAATTAGTGACATTGACTACATACTGCGAATGAATTTTAGACTTCAATCTAGAATTCGTTCAGAAGAAAATGATCGAAACAAACGAAATTCCCCTAGACAAGGGTCTTAATACCTAATACAAAATACTCAATACTGATAACAATGAGTACAGCATACATAGTAGCCGGATTCCGAACAGCGGTGGCAAAGGCGCCACGGGGATTATTTCGTTTTACTCGTCCGGATGATTTGGCGGCGCGGGTGATTGAACATTTGATGCAATCGGTGCCTGAATTGGACAAAGATCGGGTCGACGATGTAATCGTTGGTAACGCTACACCTGAGGCGGAGCAAGGACTTAATATTGGTCGAATGATTTCGCTCATGGGCTTGAAAACCGATAAGGTTCCGGGCATGACGGTTAATCGCTATTGTGCATCTGGATTGGAAACAATATCAATCGCTACAGCTAAAATTCAAGCTGGAATGGCTGATTGTATTATTGCTGGTGGAGTAGAGAGCATGTCGCCAATTCCTTTTGGAGGATGGAAAATTGTTCCGAATTACGAAGTGGCTAAAAACAATCCCGATTATTATTGGGGTATGGGCTTGACTGCTGAAGCTGTAGCTCGAGAATATAATATCAGTCGAGAAGATCAGGATGCATTTTCGTTGGAATCTCATCGCAGAGCTGTGGATGCTATAAAATCGGGAAGATTTAAGGATGATATTGTTCCTGTAACGGTCGAAGAGATTTTTCTAGACAATAAAGAAAAACGGAAAACTCGTACTTATGTGGTAGATACAGATGAAGGTCCGCGCGCTGATTCAACATTGGAAATGCTGGCTAAATTAAAACCTGTATTTGCAGCTGATGGAGTTGTAACGGCGGGTAATTCATCTCAAACTTCCGACGGTGCTGCGTTTGTATTGGTGATGTCGGAAAAGATGGTCAATGAATTAGGCTTGAAACCGATTGCTCGTTTAGTGACGTATCAAGTTGCAGGAGTTCCACCACGCATTATGGGAATTGGTCCAATAGAAGCAATTCCAAAGGCTTTGAAAGCGGCGGGAATGACATTAGATCAACTCAATTTAATTGAACTAAACGAAGCATTTGCTTCTCAATCCTTGGCTATTATTCGCACACTTGGTTTAGATACTAATAAACTGAATGTGAACGGTGGAGCGATTGCTTTAGGGCATCCATTGGGATGTTCAGGAGCCAAGCTTACCGTGCAACTTCTAAATGAGCTGAAACGTCGTGATCAGAAATACGGCATGGTTACCATGTGTGTAGGAACGGGGCAAGGCGCAGCAGGAATTTTCGAACGATTATAATTTTCTTTTACCACGTATTCCAATTCACAACAACATGGAAACAAGCAATAAATCATCCTTAAAAGGCGGTGAATTTTTAATCCGCGAGAGTGAAGCAACTTCGGTTTTTATTCCAGAAGAATGGAACGAAGAACAACGCATGATTGCCCAATCGGCGCAGGATTTTCTAGATGCAGAAGTTCATCCTAATCTCGACCGAATTGATAAAATGGAACCCGGCCTGATGCATTCCTTGTTAACCAAAGCAGGCGAGCTTGGATTGATGGGTGTTTCGGTTCCTGAAGAATATGGTGGATTTGGAAAAGACTTTAATACTTCGATGCTCGTAGCAGAAGTTGCTGGAGCGGGTTTTTCTTTTGCAGTAGCACTTTCGGCTCATACAGGAATTGGGACTCTTCCCATTTTGTATTATGGAAATGAAGCTCAAAAACAGAAGTACATTCCAAAATTAACTACGGGAGAATGGAAAGCTTCTTATTGTCTAACTGAACCAGGTTCGGGTTCGGATGCAAATAGCGGAAAAACGAAAGCTAAATTGTCGGATGATGGAAAACACTATATCATCAACGGACAAAAAATGTGGATCACCAATGGTGGTTTTGCAGATATATACACTGTTTTTGCCAAGATTGATGATGATGAAAATCTAACAGCATTTATCGTAGAGCGGAATTTTCCGGGTTTATCGTTAAATGAAGAAGAGAAGAAGATGGGAATTAAAGGCTCATCTACCGTTCAGGTTTTCTTTAACGATTGCATGGTTCCAGTTGAGAATATGCTTTCGGATCGTCAGAATGGATTTAAGATAGCAGTCAACATTTTGAACATAGGTCGGATTAAGTTGGCTGCTGCTGCCATTGGTGGCTGTAAGCAATGTATCTCGACAG
>DAOOQW010000192.1:0-4605 GCA_035388945.1 Flavobacteriales bacterium | reverse complement strand
GGTATTATTGGTGCAGGTAAATCATTCGGTCCCGTTGTGGTCCTGCTTTTTTTATTTATTTCTACCACATTTTTAACAGCGCTCATTACCAATGCAGCGGCCGTTTCTATTGTCTTTCCGATAGCGATGTCAATGGCTGAACAATTGCAAATGCCTTATACCCCTTTCTTTGTGGCCATTGCATTTGCGGCCTCTGGTGATTTCATGACACCCATTGGATATCAAACAAATTTAATGGTATACGGCCCCGGTGGATACACATTTAAGGATTTTATTAAAGTTGGCTGGATGTTCACCATCGTTTATGTAGTAGTTTGCGTTGGTTTTATTTCCTATTTCTATAACATTATCTAATGGCAGATCATATTTATCCTATTAAAACAAAGGTAAGTTTACAAGCGCGCGAAAGTTTGATGAACCAACATGCTACCTTAATTTGGTTTACGGGTCTTTCAGGTTCGGGTAAATCAACATTGGCAGTACAATTGGAAGCTCAGCTTCATGCGCTTGGGTATAAAACCTATTTGCTGGATGGTGATAATATTCGGGCAGGCATCAATAAAGATTTATCGTTTACCGATGAAGGCCGAGTAGAAAACATACGAAGGATTGGAGAAGTATCGAAGCTCATGCTGGATGCCGGTATTGTTGTGTTGTCAGCATTTATTTCTCCATTCAATTCAGATCGCGAGCAAGTAAAATCAATTGTGGGGAGCGACAACTACATTGAGGTATTTGTGGATACTCCATTAGAAGTATGCGAGCAGCGTGATGTGAAGGGATTATATAAGAAAGCGAGAGCAGGAGAGGTGAAAAATTTTACAGGAATTGATTCGCCATACGAAAAACCTGAGCACGCAAATGTCGTCATTCCCACACATGATGTCAGCGTAGAACAATCGATGGAAATACTCCTGAAGCATATACTCCCTATTATTAAAAATAAGGTTTGATTAATATAAGAAGAACCTACAACTTTGAACTTGAAAAAGTTAATGGATAATAGTTAAAAGTTAATTGGGGTGTGGGATGTGGGTTTGTTAAACCAAACTTCAAACCTTAAGACTATTAACCATTAACTATTAACCTTTAACTTTCGACCTGAACACATACGAACAACGAACAACCATCATCCAACAACCAACAACGAACTCGTGAACCAATACTACCTAAGCCATTTAAAAGAACTCGAATCAGAAGCCATATTTGTGATACGCGAAGTAGTGGCACAATTCGAAAAGCCAGCACTGTTATTTTCCGGTGGAAAAGATTCCATCGTGTTGGCCTATCTCTCTAAGAAAGCATTTGCTCCCGCGCGCATTCCATTTCCACTTGTTCATATTGATACGGGTCATAATTTTCCGGAGACCATGGAATACCGCGATTGGCTGGTAAATGAATTAGGTGTGAAGCTGATTGTGGGCTCTGTTCAGGAAAGTATCGACAAAGGTCGTGCAAAAGAAGAGACCGGTGCTAACGCCAGTCGCAATGCACTTCAAACCGTTACCTTATTAGATACCATCGAGCAATATAAGTATGATGCTGCTATGGGTGGTGCAAGACGCGATGAAGAGAAGGCAAGAGCGAAAGAACGTTTCTTTTCACATCGTGATGAGTTTGGTCAATGGGATCCAAAGAATCAGCGGCCTGAGTTGTGGAATTTATTCAATGGCAAAAAAAGCATGGGCGAACATTTCCGTGTATTCCCCATTTCAAACTGGACCGAGATGGATGTATGGCAATACATTTTCATGGAGAACATACCTATTCCATCCTTGTATTTTTCGCATGAGCGTGAAGTGATTGAGCGTGATGGTGCATTACTTTCAACATCACCCTATTTGAAACTAAAGCCGAACGAAGTTCCGTCAAAGAAAATTGTTCGCTTCAGAACCTGTGGTGACATGCCGATTACCGGAGCTGTAGAATCAGATGCCGATACTTTAGAAAAAATAATTGAGGAAGTAGCGTCTTCACGAAAAACAGAACGTGGCACCCGTGCCGATGACAAACGTTCTGAAACCGCAATGGAAGACAGAAAAAAAGCAGGGTATTTCTAGTTACTGGTTGCCGGTTACAGGTTTCCGGTTAGGCAGTTGAAACTTTGAAAATAAAGTAAAGAAATACGAAAATATAAATTAGGATAGAAGAAACTCATCACTTATGAAAACAAACCGGCAACTGGTAACCAGAAACCGGCAATCAATTCAACTCCCGTTGTATGAAAAGCTTTAGAGATTTGGAAATATTTATTGAATCGAAAAGGCTTGCTATTGAAGTACATAAATTATCGATCATTCTTCCGAAGCACGAGCTTTATGAGGAAGGTAGTCAGATAAGAAGATCTTCTAAATCAATAACATCTTCAATTGTTGAAGGTTATGGCAGAAGAAGATACAAGGCAGATTTTATAAAGTATTTGATATATGCTCAATCAGAATGTGATGAAACAATAGTCCATCTTGATTTTTTATTTGAAACAGGCTCTATAATGGATCAGGGGATCTATCAGCATCTTAAAAGTGATTATGATTCATTGAGCAAAAGAATAAACAAGTTTATCCAATGGGTTGAAGCAAATTGGAATAATGTAGAAGAAACTAAATCAATTAAACCAACAACCGGCAACTAGAAACCGGAAACCGGAAACTTTAAAAACATGAGCACCACAAATAATCAACTATTAAGATTCACAACAGCAGGCAGCGTAGATGACGGAAAAAGTACCCTCATTGGAAGACTGCTATACGACAGTAAATCAATTTTTGAAGATCAGCTTGAAGCAGTAGAAGCATCGAGTGCAAAAAAAGGGTTTGATTATGTCGACCTTTCGTTGTTAACGGATGGATTAAAATCCGAACGCGAACAAGGTATTACCATCGATGTTGCCTATCGCTACTTCGCTACACCCAAGCGTAAGTTTATTATCGCAGATACACCTGGTCATATTCAATATACGCGTAACATGGTTACGGGTGCATCCACTGCGAATCTTGCATTGATATTGATTGATGCACGCAAAGGATTAATCGAGCAAACCTTCAGACACTCCTATATTGCATCGCTTCTCAAAATCCCGCACGTGATTGTTTGTGTAAACAAAATGGATTTGGTGAACTACGATGAAAATGTGTATTCGAAAATTGTAGACGACTATAAAGCATTTTCTTCCAAGCTTGAAGTTTCCGATATTCAGTTTGTGCCCATCAGTGCGTTGCTAGGAGATAACGTAGTGAACCGTTCAGAAAAAATGGATTGGTATCAGGGAGCTACGTTGCTTCACATGCTAGAAACCGTTCACATCGAAAGTGATTACAATCATATTGATAGCCGGTTCCCTGTGCAGTATGTTGTTCGTCCAATGTCGAATGAGCATCACGATTTTCGTGGATATGCAGGGCGAGTAGCAGGCGGAATTTTCAGACCAGGAGAAGAGGTGTTAGTGCAGCCTTCCGGCTTTACATCGAAAATAAAATCGATTCGGTTGGGAGATGAAATATTACAAGAGGCATTTGCACCGATGTCCGTTACAATAACATTAGAAGATGAGATTGACATTAGCCGTGGTGATATTATTTCAAAGCCCAACAACCATCCGGAATCCGAACAAGATATCGATGTAATGGTGTGCTGGATGAGCCAGCGTCCAATCAACATAGGCTCCAAATTCTTTGTGCGTCACATGACGAAAGAAGTGAAAGGTGTATTAAAAGAAATTCAATATAAGCTGGATATAAACAGTCTTCATAAAATTGACAATGCAGATCAGTTAACCTTGAATGAAATTGCCCGCATAAAAATCCGCACGTCACAACCTTTGTTCTTCGACAGCTACCGCAAAAACAGAATTACAGGAAGTATTATTCTGGTAGATGAAGGAACGAATGAAACTGTGGCAGCGGGGATGATTGTGTAAAACCGTTTGAGGTTTGATGTCCTAAGTTTGATGTTAACCTCGAACCTGAGACTTCAAACCTCAAACTTCAGACATGAAATATTATTTGAACAATTCCTATGAATCTAAAACCCCTCTTATCTCTCGCAGTAACCGCTGCAGAAGAAGCCTCAAAAGAAATTCTAACGGTATATCATTCTGGCGATTTTCAGGCGGAAGCAAAAGGAGATAACTCTCCACTTACGCTGGCGGATAGAAAAGCACACGAATCAATCGTAAAAAATCTACAGTCTTCTAAACTCCCACTGTTAAGTGAGGAAGGTAGAAGCATACCATACGAAGAAAGAAAAGACTGGGATTATTTCTGGATGGTAGATCCGCTTGATGGTACAAAGGAATTTTTAAAACGTAATGGTGAGTTTACAGTCAACATCGCGCTCATACATAAAGGTGTTCCCATTCTTGGTGTAGTGGCGGTACCGGTTACAGGCGATGTTTTTTACGCTGATGAAATAGCAGGTGGTTTCGTAAAACGCGATGGAAAAACAACACCACTCACAAAGCGCAAACCCACTGATCTAACTCAATCCGGCTTGCGCATTGTAGCATCACGCTCACACATGAGTGATGAGACACAGGAATTTGTAAACAGGTTGAATAACCCCAATCTGGTTTCGCAGGGAAGCAGTTTAAAGTTTATGCTATTGGCC
>DAOOQW010000191.1:0-4609 GCA_035388945.1 Flavobacteriales bacterium | reverse complement strand
AGTGAAATCGACAAGTAAGTAAAGCGATATCATCCACGTAAGGTTGATCACCTTTAAATGTGGCTAAATGTTTTACTAATGAGCTGTTTATTTGATCTGAATTGAGTTCGGCGTGTTGCTCAATAAACTCGATAAGATGTTCCATCCCAAAGTCGATTCCTGAATCATCTTCTTGCTCAACCAATCCATCGGTATAACATACCAAAATCGATTTAGGGGGAATTTCCACATCACCCGATTCGAGCCGGTACAATTTCTCAATCATACCTAATCCGGTAGTTCCCAATTTCAAGATTTCAACACCGTTTGGAGTATGTAAAATGGGCGGATTATGTCCCGCGTTTACGTAATTAAGCTGACGTGTTTTCTGATTGTAATGTGCGATGAACAACGTGATGAACTTCTCCCCTTTTGCACTTTGAACAACTTTATCGTTTAAGTCGCTCACGAGTTTTTTCAGATCAGGCTGATTGATCACCATAGCTCGCAGATAGGCTTGAAAATTAGCCATCAGGATCGCTGCTGAAACTCCTTTACCAGAAACATCTGCCACGCAAAACACCATCTCATCCTCATTGATACGAATGAAATCGTAGTAATCTCCACCAACTTGGCGTTGAGGCTGATAAAATGCTGCAAAATCAATCACTTCATCGTTAGGCAAGGAAGAAGGAATAAGCATCGCCTGAACTTCTCGAGCCATCTCCAATTCGCGACGATACATTTCTTGTTGGATATTCTCCTTGAAGAGCCGTTTGTTCTCAATTGCTACGGCGATGATGTTGCAGATGGTTTGGATGAACTCAAGGTCAAACTTGCGCTCATTTTTCATCGATTCCACATCCAATTCACCAATAAGCAAATAAGCTAAAGGCTGGTTTTTATGCTGAATTGGAACGACTAAATCGAAATTCTGGAGCTGAGGATTGTCCTGCTCGGCCAAAAAGGTCATTTCGGTAAACGGGAGCAAATCGGTTTCGGGACGAATGCTCATGGTTTCGTGCAAAGCGCCCACACATATCGGCCAACGCCAAATACTGTCAAAACTGCAATACGCAAACTTGGTAAACCCGAGTTGATGTCCTAAAATATACTCGTAAATGCTGAATAGATCAGAAGCCGGGAAGTTGTTATTGATTGCACGTGTAACCTGAAGCAGCGCATATAACTGCTTCCTGTAATGCTGATCATTTGTTCCTTTAACCGTATCTATCACACCCGTTAATTTCGAAAGCTCAATTTATTCCTTGTTGCGATTATACACTGTGTCGAGAATATCGGGAATACGTTTAATGTTAGCCAAATCTCTCATTTTCTCACGTGCTTCTGCTACAGGAATACCAAAGTAGGTTGTTTTGCCTTTCAGTGATTTCCCTACTCCACTTTTTGCTAACACAATAGCTCCTTCTCCTATGGTCAAATCTTTCGAAACACCTACTTGTCCCCAGATAATCACATTGTTTTCGATTGTTGCAACACCTGCAACACCTACTTGAGCTGCAAATAAGCAATCTTCACCTACCACGGTATCGTGTCCAATATGAATTTGATTGTCGAATTTCGTTCCTCGACCAATAACTGTATCGCCTGTAACGCCTTTATCGATGGTACATCCGGCTCCAATTTCTACATCGTCACCAATTACAACTCGTCCACAACTTTTCATTTTATCGTATCCTTCGGGGCGACGTTTAAAGTAAAAAGCATCGGCACCAATGATGGTTCCTGCGTGAATCACAACACGATCACCAATAACACAATGGTCGTAAATAACCACATTCGGATGGATGAGGCAATCTTCACCAATCACCACATGATTTCCAACAAAAGCACCGGGTTGAAGAATTGTTCCCCGACCAATTTTAGCGGAAGAATTAACTAAAGCTTTAGCTGGTTCAAAGGGGCGGAAATAATCAACTAGGAAATTGTAATCCCGAAACGGATCGTCGCTAAAGAGCAAACCTTTTCCTTCGGGACAATCCACTTCTTTATTTATTAGAATGGTTGTAGCCGAAGAATTAAGGCATTTATCGTAATATTTTGGATGGTCTACAAAAGAAAGATCTCCCGGTTCAACTTTGTGAATTTCGTTGATTCCTGTAATGAGATGATCAGGGTTTCCGGAGAAACGAGCATTGATTAGTCCGGCGACTTCGGCCAGAGTGCGGGCAGGCGTTAATTTCATGAATAAGAAGAATGCCGAAAGGTAGTGTAAATTTGCAGCAAGAAATTGCAAGCTATCATACAACAAATGGTTTGCAGCTGAGTTTATTTTTGGATGACAATTCGCGAAGCAATCGCAATACTTGAATTGCAATCACCTGTTAGCCACGACGATGTGCGTAAGGCTTTTCGGGCTAAAGCTAAATTGTACCATCCCGACCGGCATCGTGATGAACGATTACAAGAGCAAGCATCCAAGCAATTTATATCGGCACGACAAGCAAGTGAGTTCCTTTTAAACCGTTCGGAAGCAGTAATTAACTCGCCCGAAGCCCAAAGAAAACCAGACCCAGTAGTTCGACGCCCTTTTCGAACTCCGCCACCACCACCTAAAATTGTGGATGCGCCTATTGTTAAAGAGCTCGACAACGTGGTTAAGCTCATTCAATTGGCATTGGGAAATAAGTGGAATTCTCATTCGAAGAAGTTTCGATTGAACCTCACGCCGGGTAGCATATTAGGAAGATGGTACGAGGAATTAATTGAGAAACATTATCCAGGAGAGGACAAATTAAATGGTGTAACATTCGCCTTTTACCGCTTTTTCCGATTGTTGTTTGGTGCTATTTTCCTCATTGCTGCCTTTTTATTGATGGGAATATTAGGATTGATGGCAGCCGTTTTATTCTTTCCTCCACTTATCGTTTTCTATGCTTTATATAGTTTGTATAGCATGGCGCTCGAAACAGTTGCGGAAGAATTAAATAAACAAGTAAAACGAGGTGATATCACTTCGTGGATAACGGCTCGCTATGAATATCTTTGGTACCGGACTATTCCGCTTGCACTATTTGGTTTGGCTTGTTGGGGAACGATTACATTTGGTAAAACTGGAACCATTTATTTGGAATCTATTTCCTACTTGATTTGCCTTCCCGTTTTGATGTTGGTTTTAAGCGTGACTTACGAATGGCTTCATTATAGAAGAATCGTCATACGCCAGAAGAATCAATCTGCTTAATAAATTGTCAATTTCTCTACTGATTCTGTAAGTCGTACCATTGGCGACGACGGTTAACTTTCAAATCTTGTAGCATGGATGATTTTACGTTAATGGTGAAATTATAACTCTGTCTGAATCCATAAGGAATCCAATAAAAATGCATTTCCCAACAATGCAGATCGCGGAAAATATCAATGGTAGTAAGTGAAAATTCTTTTACTTCGAAATCATACCCAGTACTAAATCCGATTTTCCATTTAGAAGTCAGATTTAAATCCCCGCTAACATTCAATACCTGGTTGACTTTCGTAGAAGTTCCTGTGTTGGTTTTACCCAATACAAATCCTGCATTTAGCGACCAAGGAATGGTAAAATCGACGTAACTGTTTGGATTTCGTGAAAGATCTGTACGTTCCTCATCGGTTCCGGCTTGTGAACTGAGCTTTTGCTTTTGCCCCGATGCGAGCGTGGTTGTTAAGGATAAGGAAGTAGAAAGGTTTCTAAATAAATGTCCTGTTTTATCGTATTCGATCGTATTTATTCGTGCATTTGAAGTTGTATCGAAAGCATAAAAATCGTGTGAACTCGAATAAACCACATCAATCTTCTTAAATAGTTTGGTTCGTGCATTAATCGATAAATTCTGCCAGTTAAGGGAATCTGCAGCAAGATTATAACCAGTAGAAAAATTGAATGCGTCGAGTAAAACTACTTTCTTCAAACCTGTTCCAGTAGTATCACGCTTCGATTTGAATTTCCCTTCGAGATTGTTGTTTAATGTAATTCCAACAGTTCCTTGTCGGCCTACAGAAGGTTGTCCATACAATCCGTTTTCATAGGGAGAATAATATCCAACTGCACCATTTGCTCCATAAAAACCATAACGACGCGTGCTAAAATCGGGTTGATACCGATAACTCACCTGAGGCGTCATTACGTTGCGTAGTGTGTTTTTTCCGAGTTTGAGGAATCCGTATAAACGTGTGCTGACATTGGCACTGGCGTTCCATTCACGCGTTGATTTAAACCCGCGGATTGTATCGGATGCAACCGTACCTGTTTTTTCGTCGTAGTATTTTTCGATTGTATTAAAATACCAGCGTTCGTTGTAGTTAAATGCTGGAGTAAAAGTGAAAAACCGAAGAAACTGAATGGAAGTAGAAATGGGAATTTGATGTTGAACACCATTGTTGAATTTCTGAGTCCAACCTGGGCGACCATATAGTGAATCGGCTTGAGAAATGGTATTTTTACTCTGAAGCGTGTAGGTAATACCAATTTTCTCGTATTCCTTTTGTTTCCCGATAGGATTCTTCCTTTTGAAAGGATAATACCTATTCATATTCACTTGTAATTCGGGAGCCGAAAGTGTGATGATTCTAGTAGCTGTGTTTTGACTATGCCCAGCACTGATGACCATATTAAATGGAGTATTAGCAAACG
>DAOOQW010000190.1:0-4679 GCA_035388945.1 Flavobacteriales bacterium | reverse complement strand
TATAATACACCGAATACAATAGCCACAATAATGCGGATGATTCTGTCGGCTGAACCCATGTTTGCTTTCATAGTTGTGTTTTTTTAGTTGGACAATTTTTTAGAAAAGCAGCAAAGAATATTATGCTTGCTTTTGTATCGACAAACCTACATCATGGTGAACTTTCAAATCGGTGACTAAAGTCACCACTACAAAATTTCTATTCCGTCAGGTGTTTGAACAACCTTTCCTAATTTCTCAAGTTTCTTCATCACTCGACTAATTACCTCACGAGAAGTACCTAAATCTTCAGCAATTTGACGGTGCGAGAATTTGATTATTGAAGAACCCATTCGAGTTGATTGTTCTTGAAGATATGCCATTAAACGTGTGTCGAGCGTGTCAAAAACTAAATGACGAATGGTATCGACTAGTTCGGTGTAGCGTGTGTTATAGAGTTCGTAGAATAGTCGGTTAAACGATGGGAATTCTTGCAGCAGGCTTGGAAGCATATCTCCGGGGATGAGGAGAAGTTGACTTTCTTCCATTGTACGAGCAACCACATTGCTTGGAAGATTGCTTAGGCTTGCACTTAAGGTTAGTACGCAACTTTGCGCTGGTTGGATGTAATAGAGTAGAAGTTCTTTGTCCTCGATGGGAGCAACAACCTTTACCAAACCTTTCAGTACGAGAGGAACAACTTTGATGTATTGACCTTCGCGTAGGATTTCCGTATCGGCTGGAAAACTCATAAGCGTGCAGGTTTCTGCGAGTTTAATTCTAAGCTGTGGATCTAGAAAAGGGAGTAAAGATTGAAGCGAGTCTGATGCCATTGTTAGGATGGAAATTAGCACTAAAATAGAAGTTGTAAGAGTAGTTTTTTCTGTTTTAATCCCCTCATCAACTAAAGCATCAATTTTACTACTTTAGCGCCGATGATCAAATCCATGACCGGTTTCGGGAAAAGTCAGGCTGCTATTGGCTTGAAGACACTTACAATCGATATCCGTGCGCTCAATAGTAAACAGTTAGATCTGAATTTACGCTTACCTCAAGCTTTCCGAGAAAAAGAAGGAGAAGTTAGAAATTTGGTTTCTGTTCAATTAGAACGAGGCAAAGTGGATGTTTTCGTATCACTTAAAAACTCTGCTGCAGCTGCTGGTTTGACCTTAAATACAGAAGCCTTTAAAGTTCGGTATTCGACTTTGAAAAATCTGGCTGATGAACTAGGTGCCGACACAAGTAATTTGTTTTCTGAATTATTGAAGTCGCCCGATTTGATGCAAGAAGAAGAGACTGAAGCTGAAGATACTGATTGGACTTTAGTATTAGAACACATCAAAGAAGCTCTAAAGCAAGTTGATGGATTTCGTGTGGATGAAGGAAAAGGACTTGGAACTGAATTATTAGATCGAGTATCAAGTATTGAAAAATTGTTGGAGTCGATTGCGGTGCATGAAGAGAGCCGGATGGTATCTGTACGAGCTAGATTGAAGGCAAAGATTGATGAGTTAGTTGTTCAAACAGAATCGAGTGCAAATCGCTTTGAGGAGGAGATGATTTACTTCATGGAGAAGTTGGATATTTCGGAGGAAAAGCAACGGTTGAGAGCACATTGT
Source organism: Flavobacteriales bacterium (assembly GCA_035388945.1). GTDB lineage: Bacteria > Bacteroidota > Bacteroidia > M30B66 > M30B66 > CALQRR01. The sequence goes on along the minus strand of DAOOQW010000190.1, from coordinate 3,081 downwards.
ACCTATTTTAAAGAAACATCAGCAGAGGGCACACCATCGGGTAGGAAATTGGCGTTTATCAGTCAGGAAATGGGTAGAGAAATCAACACAATTGGATCAAAGGCGAATCATGCTGAGATGCAGAAGATAGTTGTGATGATGAAGGACGAATTGGAAAAGATTAAGGAACAACTGAATAATGTGTTGTGAGTGGTAAACTAATCATCGTATGTGCGCCAAGCGGGGCTGGAAAGACAACCATTGTGCGTCATATTTTGGAGAATATTCCGGGGATTGAATTCTCTGTTTCGGCCACAAATAGGAAGCAACGTCCCAATGAAGTCAATGGAGTAGATTATTACTTTATTGATACAGATGAGTTTACGAGTAAAATAGCACATGATGAGTTTTTGGAGTGGGAAGAAGTGTATCCAGGAACTTTTTATGGAACCTTAAAGAATGAGATTGACCGCATTTGGAATCGTGGGAACCATGTGATTTTTGATGTAGATGTAGAGGGCGGATTGAATATCAAACGTCATTATGGAAAGCGAGCGTTGTTGGTTTTTGTGATGCCTCCATCGCTTGATGTATTAAAAGAGCGCTTATATAATCGGGCTACGGAAACAGAAAAAAGCTTCAAAACACGTGTTGCAAAAGCCGAACGTGAAATGGAGTATGCAAAACATGCCGATCGTATTTTGGTGAATGATAGTTTAGTCGTTTGTTTACCAGAAGCGGTAAGCATGGCGCAATCGTTTTTATCACAATCTTAAACATGCAAATCGGACTGTACTTCGGTTCGTACAACCCAATTCATATTGGTCATTTAGCCATTGCAGGTTATATGGCACAGTTTAGCAATTTAGATCAGGTGTGGCTTGTTGTTTCGCCTCAAAATCCATTGAAAGACAAGCAGAGTTTGCTTCAGGACAGGCATCGTTTAGCCATGGTAAATGAGGCAATTGAGGACATTCCTTATTTAAGATCAAGCGATATTGAATTTCAGTTACCTAAGCCATCATATACGATACATACACTAACTTATCTCAAAGAGAAATATCCTCAGCATCAATTCTCATTGATTATGGGAGGAGATAATTTGGCGAGCTTCCATAAGTGGAAGAATTATGAGCAGATTATAGCTGAGCATCGGTTGTATGTATATCCAAGACCGGGATTTGAACCGTGTGATCTTTTGCAACATCCATCGGTAACAATAATTGATGCTCCTTTGATGGAGTTATCTTCTACAATGATTCGACAGGCAGTTAAGCAGAAAAAAGACGTAAGATGTTTTATGCCTGTAAAAGCTTGGGAATATATGCGGGAGATGCATTTTTATGAAAAATAATCAGGTTTGATTAGGTAAGCATAGGGTCAATTTTCTTTTGACTTAATAACCAGTATCAATTATTTTGGGAGATTAGGTGTACTTCTCTAATGAAATTTTAATTTTTAACATTTTCAACTTAACACTTTTGGGGTATGTGTATTACATTTGCGCCCCCTTTAATCTGACCTAATGATACTAAAACTACAAAAGAAGGGATTAGCAATGTTGCTAGTTCTTTTATCAATTGCAGGATTGCAGCAACTTCAGGCACAATGTGCATCAACATTAACACAATGGCCACTAACAACAATTTCTAATTTTACCTATAATTTTCAGGCTGCTGCAAATAATATGTATGCAGGTGAATACTCGGTATTTAGTGTAGTTGCTGGAAGTAAATATCAATTTTCACTTTGTGCAATTGATGGAGGTGGAGGAGAAACTGCTTATGATTCTCAGATTTCTTTGTTTAATGCAACAAATCCAACTGTGCCTATTGGTTATGCTGATGATTCATGTGGTTCTGATGCGCGAATAACTTGGACAGCGACTTTTACTGGATTGTTAAATGTTCAAGTTAATGAATATAATTGTGCTGTTAATCAAGTAAATACAACTTTGCTGTATCGTCAATATCAATCAGCAACACCAGTAAATGATGAATGTTTTAGTGCTGTAACCTTATCGGTAAATTCGAGTTGTTTTGGAACAGTAGGGACTTTAACTAATGCTACGGGTTCGCTTCCTACTTCTACTTGTGAAGGAACAAATACAGATGATGTTTGGTTTCGAGTTACATCATTAAATACAAATGATTTAGAAATTACTTGTTCACCAAACGGAACAGGCTTCGATCCAGTAATGGAAGTTTTTACTGGAACTACTTGTAATACAATGGGAAGTTTGGGATGTGTTGATAATGGTGGTGATGGAGTAGGAGAAGGGGCAAATTTGTTGGCACCAACAACTGGACAAGTATTTTACGTTCGAATATTTGATTATTATACTGCTTTAGCTACAAACCCGAACTTTACAATTTGTGCTGTTCAACAGCCGCTATCTGGAGGGCCTTCTAATAATGATTGTGCAGGGGCAACTAACCTTTCTATCGGAACAGTTTGTAATACTATTACAGGAACTTTATTAGGTGCAACAGCATCATCTCCAGCATCAACTTGCGGAGGTACAAATACAGATGATGTATGGTATCGAGCAACAGCAACTGATGTGGGAGTTACATTTGGAGTTATTCCCAATGGAACTATCGATGCAGTTATTGAAATTTTCCAAGGAAATTGTAATGCGCTTTCTCCAATTGGTTGTATTGATGCAACAGTTGGTGGTGAAACAGAAGGAGTAGATGTAACTGGCATCACTCCTGGGACAGTAATTTACTTTAGAGTTTATGATTACAATTCTGGAATTGCAGCTGATCCATCATTTGGAGCTTGTGCTTTATGGGAAACAGTGGTTACTGCTCCAAATGACGAATGTGAAGGAGCAACTACAGTCATTGCAGGAACAACTTGCGGAATCACAACATCATCTTTAGCCAATTCAACTGTTTCTACTCCGGCCACAGGATGTGCAGGTACAAATAATGGTGACATCTGGTTCCAAGTATTTGCATCTGATACTGCTATGACTGTGGAGATTTCGGGTACTGATGCTAGTGCAGATTTAGTTTTAGAATTGTTTGTAGCATCTACTTTTGGCGATTGCAACACTTTGGTAAGCCTTGGATGTGCTGATTTTACCGGAACTGG
>DAOOQW010000189.1:0-4705 GCA_035388945.1 Flavobacteriales bacterium | reverse complement strand
CAGTATTAAGTATAAAGTACGAAGTATAAAGAAGATGAAGGAAGGACAGGCATTCTTTTCCAAATGTAACTCCCTTAGTAGAATTCTTCAACCTAGCAGTTTCTCTCGTACATCGTATATCGTAAAGCGAAGCGATCGAAAATCGCTACACGTTTGTTAACATTTCCTACTGTAAAAGTTATTTAAGCAACCCAATTGATTAGCCTAGCGTATAAGGTAGTTTTGTATACCAACCTATTTCATGCGCATACGCACAGTCGTTTTACTTGTTTGTTTTCTGGCTTCGTTCCAAACGAAAGCTGCCCTGGCAAAACGGAGCAGTCGGCAAAGTGTGGTTGCTAGCGAAGTGGAGCATGTGTATTACCGAGTAAAGGCGCGCAAAAGCTCCAACAAACTCGAGGGGATTTTTCAAAAACTACGCGCCACGTATGGCTTTAATGGTGTAGTGCTCATTACAGAGAAAAATCACATCATCTACAAAAAAGCGTTTGGTTACGCCGATCTGCAAAAACGCGACAGCCTCGAAATTGGTTCACAGTTTCAGCTGGCTTCGGTGTCGAAACAGTTTACGTCGATGGCTATCATGATGCTCAAGGAACGTGGCTTGTTGAGCTACTACGATCATGTTACGCGCTTCTATCCCGATTTTCCTTACCCGAATGTTACGATTCGTCATTTACTTACGCATCGTGCTGGATTAGCCGATTATCGTTGGTTTATTGATCCACTTTGGCCCGATAAAAACAAGCCGCTTTCGAATCAAGAAATGATGCGTCAGTTTGCGAAAAACAAACCCGATCCTTATTTCCAAGCAGGCTCGCACCATTCGTATAGCAATACTGGATATGCCATTCTTGCTGCTATTGTTGAGAAAATTAGCGGGGTAACGTTTTCATCTTTCATGCGTCAAGCGGTGTTTGAGCCATTGGGAATGAAACATACACTCGTGTACTCCAAATGTGATCAAGATTGCTTGCCAGGGAATGTTTGCGGCTACGAACGCAACGGAAGATGGAAAGCTCCTAACGATTGCTTTAATGGCATTACGGGCGATAAAAATGTGTTTTCGACTGTAGATGATTTATATAAGTGGGATCAGGCTTTATACGGGAATCAACTCGTGAAACAAACTACGTTGGCAGAAGCATTTAAACCGGGAAGTCCCGAATTAAAAGGCTGGCGGAATTATGGGTTTGGATGGCGAATTAATCGTACTAATCCCGAAAAGTTAATTGTGTATCACAGTGGCTGGTGGCGTGGATTTCGGACGTTTTTCATGCGAAATGTAACCGATCAGAATTCCATTGTTGTTTTATCCAATACCGTTAATTACAGTATTAACAGTTTGGGGGAAGTGTATTCGATGGTGATGAATGGAGAACTCGATTCTCTTGCGGTTGATTAGTAAGACCGCTAACATTTTGTAATTTCCCCCGCAAATCGTTTGAAATGCTCAAAAAGATTCTTCTCGGGATATTGCTCCTTCTTGTTTTACTGGCTGCCGGATTGGGCATTTGGCTCTATTCTTTAAAACCCGACTATTCGGGCGATCTCAACCTGAAAGGGATTAAAGAAGAAGTTCAAGTTTTTTACGACGATTTTGGTGTTCCGCATATTTACGCTAAAAACGAAGAAGATGCTTACTGCGCTCTTGGTTATGTAGTAGCTCAAGATCGCTTGTTTCAAATCGAAATGATTCGTCGCTTGGCTTCTGGTAGATTGTCGGAAGTGTTAGGTAATTCGCTCGTGCGGACTGATCGTTTTTTTCGAACCTTGGGAATTAATCGTCATGCCAAATGGTCGGCAGAGGAGTTTCAGAAACGTGCCCCGGAAGCAGTTAAGAAAAGTACGCAAGCATACATTAACGGTATCAATCAATACATCGAAAACGGCAGCACACCTATTGAATTTCGGATTTTAGGGATTGAGAAAGAAGCCTACACCTTACAAGATGTTTTTTTAATTACCGGCTACATGGCTTTTGGTTTTGCCGAAGGATTTCGTATTGATCCGATGGTTGAAGGAATGTATCGCAAGGCTGGTGAGATTTTCATGAAGGACCTTGAATTAGGCTGGCCCAAGGAAAGTCTTACAATACCGGTTCATCCGCGGGTGATGGCGAATGCTGAACAACTCAGTCAGAACATCGATCATATCTTGGAAACTTATCCGGTATCACCTTGGATTGGTTCTAACAGTTGGGTTTTAGCTCCTAAGAAAACTAAAAACGGAAAAACGCTTCTCTGCAACGACACGCACATGGGCTATGCTCAGCCTTCTATTTGGTACGAAGCGCATCTCGAATATCCTGGATTTCATTTTTACGGAAATCATCTTTCGGGTTTCCCGTTTGCCCTAACCGGACATAGCGATTTTTGTGGGAATGGCTTAACCATGTTCGAAAACGACGATGTGGATTTTTACATTGAGCAGCGTGATGGTAATAATGTGCTGTTTAACAAGGTGCCAACGCCACTAAAAATGTACACCGAAGTAATTCATGTGAAAGATTCTTCGGATGTGAATTTACAAGTTGCCGAATCGACGCATGGTCCTTTGATGGAGCAAGTGATTGATAATTTTCCAATATACAATCAAGCCGTTTCGGTATGGTGGTCGTATTTGAAATATCCTTCTCGCTCGTTGGATGCGGTGTATGCGCTCAACCACGCACGTTCGTTGGATGATGCTCGAAATGCTGTAGCTCAAATTGATGCTCCGGGTTTGAATGTAATGTATGGTGATAAAGACGGACATATTGCTTGGTGGGCTGCTGCTAAATTGGTTCAGCGTAGACCGGGATTGTTTAGCAAACGTTTCTTAGATGGCGCTAGCGGAGCAGATGAACCATTGGGTTGGCTCGATTTCAGTCAGAATCCTCAATCAGAAGATCCGGAAGTTGGCTACGTGTATTCGGCCAATAACCAGCCGGATAGCATTGTAGGTGGATTGTATCCGGGTTATTATGTTCCCGAATTTAGAGCTCGACGTATCGTGAATACATTAAGCGCTAAGGATGGTTGGGATATAGAGATGATGCGCAAACTCATGACCGATGGAACTAGCGATGCTTATCCGGCCATAGCGAAAGAATTACTACGCATTTTGGAAACAGTTGAACCTGTTGCTGTTCGTTCGGAAGAAGCTAATCGTTTGGCTAGTTGGGAAGGTGGTCATGGATTGGAAGCATCGGGGGTACTTATTTACTACCGTTGGATTTATAATATTTTACGTTTGGCGATGCGAGATAAAATTGGTCCGGGATTGTTCAATGCCTACATGAACTCGCATTTGATGAAAACATCTTATCCCGAATTACTGAAAAAACCTGAATCGGTTTGGTGGGATATCTGGACAACCAAAGCTGTTGAAAAACGTCACCATGTAATACAACAAGCATGGCATAAGACCATTGACGAGTTAATTGAAACATATGGGAAAGACCGTTCAAAATGGAAATGGAGTATTGCTCACACAATAGAACATGTGCATCCGATCGGACGTAAAAAACCATTTAACATGCTCTTTAACGTTGGTCCAGCAAGTGTTTCGGGTGGGAATGAAGTAATCAATAATATTGGTTTCAAAATCGATTCAACGGGTTATTATCCGGCTACATTTGGTCCAGCTATGCGACGCATTATTGACTTTAAAGATGTGGATCATTCTTGGAGCATATTACCAACTGGGCAATCGGGTTATTTTATGGCTGATCACTATGATGATCAATTCGATCTGTACAATAAGAACGGCTTCCGACCGCAGTTAATGGATCGTGCAGAAATTGAAAAGCAAGCAGATGGAAAATTCCTGAAACTGAGTCCGGCACAATGAAGTACCAATCGAGCAATCGGGTATTGATGATTCGTCCGGCTAGCTTTGGGTACAATCCCGAAACAGCTGCTAGCAATGTGTTTCAGCAGAATTTGGGGGCAGAATATTCGACTCAGGCATTAGAAGAATTTGATGCCATGGTAGATTTACTACGTTCGGAAGGAATTGTTATTTGGTTGGAAGCAGATCAACCTATTCCGGCGAAGCCTGATGCGATTTTTCCGAATAACTGGTTGGGAATTCATCCCGGAAAGCGGGTTGTTTTTTACCCTATGGAAGCTGAGAATCGACGCTTGGAACGTGATCCAATTTTGATTGAACGATTAAAGCAAGATTTATCGGGATATAGCTATACCGATTGGAGTTCGCATGAGTTAGCTCATGAATTTTTAGAAGGAACTGGCAGTGTGGTTTTGGATCATATTGATGCATGTATTTATGCGTGCCGATCGTCTCGAACAAATGCACGTTTGGTAGAAGAATTAGGTCAATTGTTGAACTACCGAACACATATTTTTGATTCACTCGATGAACAAGGAAAGCCTTATTACCACACGAATGTGATGTTGAGTATTGGGACGCAGTTTGCGGTTATTTGCGCCGAAAGTATTCCTGAAGTAGAACGTGCAGAGGTGTTAGATTCTTTGCGAAAATCGGGCAGACAATTACTGCTGATTAGTCGAAAACAAGTGGCCGCATTTGCGGGAAATATGTTGGAGGTTCGCAATTCGTCGGAGGAGAAGATGATTATTTTGTCGAGCACTGCATTGGATGCGTTAGAAGCGAGTGAAATAGCATTTCTTCAGCAATTTGCATTGTTATTGCCAGTAGATATTCCAACAATAGAACGCATTGGAGGAGGTAGTGTACG
>DAOOQW010000188.1:0-4731 GCA_035388945.1 Flavobacteriales bacterium | reverse complement strand
TAAATTGCACATCATACGAAAACTGCATCATCTCTGGATTCTGAGCTTTCTGATCGTTCACATATAGTTGCTTGTTTTTGATTTCCAGTTTATCACCAGCAATCGCTACACAGCGTTTTACGTAGTTATCTCGCTTATCAACCGGACGAGCTGCAACTTTTCCAAAAGGTTTTCCATTGTATGGGTTGATCTTTTCAGGAGAATTTACATTTTCCCAACCCAACGAACGAACGAGTCGGTAATAACTGATGTTCTGCATGTTGAGGGAAACAGTATCACCATCGGGGTAATTGAAAACAACGATATCGTTATTTTGAACCTTGCCAAATCCCGGAAAACGGAAATACGGTAATTCGATCCACTCGGAATAAGAAGGAACCGTTTCGGTAAAAGGCATGGTGTGATGCGTGAATGGTATTGTTAACGGAGTGTTAGGTGTTTTGGCACCATAGCTCACCTTACTCACGAAAAGAAAATCTCCAACCAATAAGGTTTTCTCCATAGATGAAGTAGGAATGGTGAAGGCTTCGAAGAAGAATGTTCGAACGATGGTTGCTACAACCACGGCAAATACAATAGCCTCAGACCATTCGACAGCTTTGGTACGTTCGTATTTCTTCCAATAATCAGCACCCATAAAACGGTACTTATCTCCAAAACCTAGGTAGATGAGGTAAAATGGAAAGAAAATAATCCCTCCAACGATTTCTATAGGAGATTCTACTTCGAAGTTGCGCATGGTTAGAAAAACCATGATAAGCACCATCATGAGATTTACACCTGGAATAAGCAGTAAAATCAACCACCACCATGGTTTATCAATGATACGGAGCCATACCCAGAAATTATATCCGGGAACAAATGCTTCCCAAGCTTGGCGACCTGCTTTTGTGAAGATTTTCGATAGGCCGATAAACAAGAGTACCAGCAGCAGAATATTTATAATCCACTTATAATCCATGAGGCATTGAGAAATTTAAAAGGTCAGACATAGTATAAACACCGTTTTTCCCATGTAGAAATTCGGCGGCCCGCACAGCACCAAGCGCAAATCCTTGTCGATTAAATGCTGTATGGGATAATTTAATTTCATCTATTTCCGATTGATAGACAATATGATGCGTTCCCGGAACATCATCAATGCGGATAGAATGAATAGGAATAGAATTATCGGGAGTTGATTCTTCTGAACGGTTCCAAGTGTCGTAAACTGGATGCTCGGCTATGATTCCTTCGGCTAAGGTGATAGCAGTTCCACTAGGAGCATCTTTTTTACGGATGTGGTGAATTTCCTCCATGGTTGCAGCGTAATCTTTTTGAGTAGCCATCAAGCGTGCAAGAAATCGATTCATCTGAAACAACATATTCACACCAATACTGAAATTGGTGGCATAGAACAGACTTTGTTTCATGTCTAAACAGCGGTCGCTCACTTCATGTAAATGAGCATACCAGCCAGTTGTGCCAGTTACAACGGGGATATTATGTTCGAAACAGGTGTAGATATTCTCCACAGCTGCTTCTGGTTGGGTAAATTCAATGGCTACATCGGCTAATGAAAGTTGATCTTTCCAAGCTGAACCAGATGTTTTATTCACCTTCAAAACCACCTCATGTCCACGAGCAATTGCCAGTGCTTCAATGGCTTTCCCCATACCTCCATAACCTATAAGTGCAAGTTTCATGGTTTAAAATTTCATGGTTAATCCAATTCCGGGAGCCGGAAAAGTCAAAAGAGATGAATAAACGGGTTGGGGACGAATATGCATCGATAAATCATCGTTGACGCTGAAATCAAATAAATGAGCATCAACCGTTGCATCAATAATATTTAAGGTGTAAACCAAAGCTAATCCAACTAGTGTTAAATCACGATTCCGATGATAAAAATCCTGTAATTCATTCAAATTAGCATTGGAGTATTGCTCCAAATTAACATCTAAGCCGCCTTCACCTTTTTGTCGTTTGATGAGTTCGCCTTTAAACAAGGTGTAATTCCGCTGATTAAAATTCAAGCCATAAATAAGCGCTCCTGTTCCAGCTGCTAATACGCCAACTTTCCAGTATTTACGATTATAAACCTGTCCAGCACCGGGTAATATAGCCGACAATAAAGCTGCTTTCTTAGGAGAATGAACAGGAGGTTTGACTTCAGCTTTTTTCACAACTGTATCTTGTTTAGCAGTTGGTGCTTGATCAACCTTAGATATTACATTCCCTTGGGAAGTTTTATACTCACGAAGTCCTCTTGATGTCGTATCTACCTGCGCCTGAGCACCTGAGATCGGAAAAAGAATCCGAACAATCAGATAGACGATCGACAAACGAAACCACATCAAGGAATAAGTTTGCTGAGTAGCTGAGCTAATTCCTCAGGTGAATTAAACCGAATGTTTAACTGACCTTTTCCGTCTTGAGTTGTTTTGATATCCACTGGAACTTCGAGACGCTTGTGCAGACTATTAATGGCAGCTTTGAGTTCGGCAGGAAGGATAGCTTTCGCACTACGAGCCGGATTGGATTCTGGCTGTTTGTTCTTGCGCGTTGCTTCTTCCACTTGTCGAACCGACATCTCACTGCTCAAAATCTGGTTGTACAAACTGAGCTGTTGCTTAGGATCTTCAATAGCTACGAGCGCGCGAGCATGTCCCATAGAGATTTTACGTTCGCGGATTCCGAGTTGAATTTCGGGTGGTAATTTGAGCAAACGTAAATAGTTGGCAACTGTTGAACGCTTTTTGGCTACTTTCTCACTCACTTCTTCCTGAGTAAGTTTTACCTCTTCAATCAAGCGTTGATAGGCTAAAGCGATTTCGATTGAATCGAGTTCTTCCCGTTGGATATTCTCTACCAAAGCCATCTCAAGCATTGCCTGATCGTTGGCAATTCGGATATAAGCTGGAATGGTGCGCAAACCTGCCATTTGAGAAGCACGGAAGCGGCGTTCACCGCTAATCAACTGATACTTATCGTATCCTAGTTTCCGAACGGTAACAGGTTGAATAAGTCCCATTTCTTGAATCGACTCCGCTAATTCGCGCAAAGCTTCTTCTTCGAAATAAGTACGTGGTTGAAATGGATTTGCTTCAATCTGATCAACCGCCAATTCTGAAATTGAGCCAACAACAGCTACATCAGTCGGTGCTGGACCTTTGGTTGTAATATCTGTTTCGGGGCTTGTAAGCAAAGCTCCAAGTCCTTTTCCCAGGGCATTCCGTTTATTATTCATGTATGTTCAGGGCTGCCTGTCAATTTAAATTTTCGTTCAAAGGTTCAATAACCTTTTCGGCACTAGGCATACGAGTAAGATCGTATTTCTGTAGAATTTCGCGAGCTAGATTGAGGTAATTTATTGCTCCCGATGAACCTGCATCGTGCATAATTACGGATAATCCAAAACTTGGAGCTTCTCCCAATCGGGTGTTACGTTGGATAATAGTATCGAACACCATTTGTTGGAAATGCGTTTTAACTTCTTCCACCACTTGATTACTCAGGCGTAAACGACTATCGTACATGGTGAGTAGAATTCCTTCAATTTCCAATTCTGGATTGAGTCGAGATTGTACAATCTTAATGGTATTGAGGAGTTTACCTAAACCTTCGAGGGCGAAATACTCACATTGTACCGGAATGATAACCGAATCGGCAGCTGTTAAAGAGTTTACAGTAATCAAACCAAGAGATGGCGAACAATCGATGATGATGAACTCGTATTGATCACTAATCTTATTGATTGCCGCACGCATCATGTGCTCGCGGTTCGGTAGATTAATCATCTCAATTTCAGCACCTACCAAGTCGATATGCGCTGGAATCAAATCCAGATTTGGTGTATTGGTACTGAGGATGATATCCTTCGGTTCTACCTCATTGATGATGCATTCGTAAATGCTCGTTTTGATGTTGCGCGGATCAAATCCGATCCCTGAAGTAGCATTAGCCTGCGGATCGGCATCGATCAACAAGGTTTTATGTTCCAGAATTGCCAGACTGGCCGCCAGGTTTATGGCAGTGGTCGTCTTCCCTACTCCTCCCTTCTGATTGGCGATTGCGATTATTCGGGTCATATCTTTTTTTTACTGAATCAGTTGAATCCGGTTTCAACTGAAATCACGGCAAATATAGCTATTGAATCTCCTTTTTGGGATGGAAAACATCAACAGCGAGTAGTTGGTAAGTGCTAGTTATTAACAGAAATTGGGTTTTCACACCTCATTTTCGCCTAAAAACAGAAAACGAATCGGATTTTGTTTTATTCTTTAACCTCTTTTACAAAATCATAGATTTTACCTGCTTGTATCAAAGTAAAATACTGTCGGTCATTTTGTGGATCAGCTGGCTTGAATAAAAGTGTAATTCCAGCAGGTTCAAAACGAAAATCGATTTTTGAAAATGCTGTCAGTGGAAATTCACCCTGTCCAGTTGCTTGAGCATAAAACTTTCCACTTTCTTCTCGAATGCTAATCTTCAAGGGTAAATCTTTGCACGAATAAGTCCCCGGATATAACATCAATTCATCCGAAGTAAAAACCACATCTGGCCGACTAAAATCAGGGAACTTATAAGGATAGTTATAATAGATACTAAATAACCCGATAAGTAAATCGTTCATCTCCATATCCAAGCCATTGAACACGCAAGCAATGCTTACCGAATCTTCCGGCATCCATACCATCATCGACGAAAATCCATCAATTCCTCCATTATGTCCCCAAGCTTTTTTATTGT
>DAOOQW010000187.1:0-4746 GCA_035388945.1 Flavobacteriales bacterium | reverse complement strand
ATACACGGCTGGGCCAATTTTCATGGAAGTTGACAGCAATGGAGCACATGAATGGCTAATTGAATTTGAGAAAGCTCCCGATAATCTCGGTTACTTTACTGAAGTGTTAGATAATGCTCTCAAGTCGTTAAACTCTGATTACGAAGCGAAGCGCTATAAAAACATCACACTTCGTGCTCCACGTATACGAACGCTAGAACCGGGTACGTTTTATTATTGGATGAAACAACGTGGAAAACTAGGTGGTCAAAATAAAGTTCCTCGCTTATCTAATGATCGTAGATTCTTGGATGAATTGTTACAATTAATTGGTGCTGGCGTCAACTAATACCATGATCCAGTCTATCCTGCTTTTTCTCTCATTTCTTCTCACCTACCAAAGTGGATTCAAACATATTTGGACTGTTCCAGCGAAAGGAGAAACATTAGTCACCGATAATCTTGGTAATCCAATTGTAATCCAAGGTGATGCATTAACCAAATTTCGGGATAATGGCACTTTGTTCCGGCTATACAGCAATAAACGATTGGGAAAGATTACTTCTGTAGATGCAATGAATCCGTTGAAGATTGTTGTTTTCTACAAAGATTTTTCGCGTGTACTATTTTTAGATAATACCTTAACTGAAAATGGAACACCTATCGAGCTCGAGAAAATGGAACTCGAACAAGCTTCTCAAGTTTGTGCTTCCTACGATAACGGTGTTTGGGTGTTTGATGGAGTGGCATACACACTTACGCGCTTCAATCAGCAAATGCAAAAAACTGTTCAGATTCTAAACCTGAATCAAATACTGAATTACGCTCCACAGCCTGTTTTTATGATGGAACACGACAACCACCTTTACATGAGCGTTCCTGATCGAGGCATACTTCAATTTGACATTTTTGGGACCTATATCCGCACCATTCCAATCATAGGAATCAATCGATTTCAAGTGCTGGGGACAACTTTATACTATTCGAAAAAACCCGGTTTGCTTCAAGCTTTTCAGATAAAAACATTACAAGAAAGTCAGTTGGAACTTCCGGTTAAGGACTATATCGACATGCGAATAAATCAAGACCGCTTGTATTTACTAAGAAATGATAGCCTTAGTGTATATCAATTTCCAGCTTCAACACAGGAATAAAATTCTTTTGCCATTATTTAGGTACAGACCAATTGGTAGAATTTTACGTTTTGCTTTTCAACCCGAACATCTTCATAAGTTCCTAGTTCTATTTAGATGCAGGGATATGAAAGCCTTAGTTTTACAGGGTTAGAATCCCAAATTACATGAAAATTAAAGTAGGCATTGTCTTCGGAGGCCGTTCCAAAGAACGTGAGATCTCATTTGCAGGTGGACGAACCGTTTACGACAACCTGAATAAGAGCTTATTTGAGGCTGTTCCCATTTTTGTTGATAGCTTCAATAATTTCATTCTCCTCAACTGGGAGTACGTTTATAAAGGAAGTATTCGTGATTTTTATCCTACTCCAGACGCTATTCCAACAAGCGAGGGTGAATTTCAAATTTATGCAGAGTCTTTAGGTAATCTGAATGCTCAGCAACAAGAAAACCTTATATCGACTTTAGGAAGCAAAATCCAAGCAGGTGATTTAAAGCAGCATATCGATATTGCATTTTTGTGTTTGCATGGTCCATACGGCGAAGATGGTCGTATTCAAGGCTTGTTCGAATACCTCGACATTCCTTATACGGGTTCAGGTATATTGCCTAGTGCTATTGGTATCAATAAAATCGTCCAAAAAAAGCTCATGCTACAAGCAGGCTTTAACGGTCCAAAATTCTTCACTTTAACCCGTGAAAAATGGATTCGTGAACGCCACGCTTCCGATTTGCTTCAAGAAGTTAAACAAACAACTGGCTTTCCTTGTGTTGTAAAAGCTCCTACTCAAGGTTCATCCATAGGAGTAAATGTGCTTCAAGAAATTAGTAAAGAAGCTCTTTCAGAAGCCATCGATCGTAGTTTCTTCATTCGATATTTAGCCGTTTCTGAATGGGCGACTTTGAGCAAAACTGCAAAAATTGAATGGGTTCGAACTTTATGTGATATCCGAGAAGGAATTGGAATTCCGATTCGAATTGGTGAAGCTGTATTGTATCATCCCGATGAATTAATCTCATGGCTGGATAATCAGCAAGCGACCAATCCCATGGCTCGTTTGCTTCTCGAATCACTTGATGGAGAAAGTGAGATTATCATCGAAGGTTTTATTGAAGGGAAAGAATTTTCTTCCATTGTAATTGAAGGGTTAGATGGGAAAGCTATTTGTCTTCCTCCAACTGAAATTCGCAAAGGCAAAGAAGTGTTCGATTATCGTTCAAAATACCTACCTGGATTATCACGCAAAATCACTCCCATACAGATTCCGGATGAGCAAATAGCTGCCATTCGCGAAACATGTGAAAAGCTATATACCACTTTAGGTTTTGGTGTTTATGCCCGTATCGATGGCTTTATCTCAAGCGATGGTAAAATATTTTTGAACGACCCGAACACCACTTCGGGTATGATGCCTTCCTCTTTTTTCTTCCACCAAGCTGCCGAAATTGGATTCAATCCATCACAATTCATCACTTACATTCTTTATACATCCCTACGCAAACGCCGCGAGGAACTGAAATACAACGGAACTGCAGAAATACTTCTCGCCCAACTTGATTCTCTCATGAAATCTCACGAAGGACAGAGTAACACCAAGAAACGCATTGCCGTTGTTTTTGGAGGATATTCATCCGAACGGCATATTTCAGTAGAAAGCGGACGAAATGTGTATGAGAAACTTTCTTCCTCTTCGGTTTTTGAACCAATTCCGGTATTCCTCAGCGGGAATGATGAAAAGCACGAATTATTCACCTTACCTATCAACTTGATGTTGAAGGATAATGCGGATGATATCTTGGAAAAAATCCAACACTTTTCAGTGCATCCAATAATCCATCAAATAATTGAAGAATGTAAAGGACTCACAATTAAGTTTGGGGATATTCAAAATTTAAAAGCTCCTGAACAATTGAATTATCAGCAACTGGCTGAGCGTGTTTCGGAAGTTTTTATCGCTTTACATGGCCGCCCCGGTGAAGATGGAGCATTACAAATTCAATTAAGTAAAGTTGGATTGCCTTACAATGGCTCAGATGCCGATTCTTCTAGCATTACGATAGATAAATATCGCACGAACGAGATCCTTAAATATAATGGGCTCTTAGTGGCGGAGCATTTTCTTGTAAGTGAAGAAGCTTGGAATTCCAACGCAGAAGCAGTGTTACAAAAAGCGGTTTTAACTGGATTTCCATTAATAGCGAAACCGGTAGATGATGGTTGTAGTTCTGCTGTGAAGAAAATTCACACCGTAGAAGAGTTCAGTTCGTTTGCCAGATTAATTTTCCGCAAACAAGAAGAATTGATAGAATCGGATGCAGCTAAGTTGAAGATTAAACCGAAGGAAGAATTTCCAATGAAACGTCAGTTTTTAGTTGAGAGCCTGATCTCAGCAAATGGAGCTGAAACATTCCTTGAAATTACTGGTGGAATGCTCACTCATTTTGATTCTTCAGGAAACATCAGCTATGAGTTATTCGAAGCCTCTGAAGCCCTTTCAGAAGGGGAAGTTCTATCACTGGAAGAAAAATTCTTAGCTGGACAAGGTCAGAATATCACTCCTGCTCGTTATGCGAAAGATTCGAAACGTCGTCAGGAAATTTCCGATATAGTTAAATCGGAACTCGAAAAAGCTGCGAGAGCTCTTAATGTAAGAGGATATTGTCGGATTGATGCTTTCGTTCGCGTATACGCTAATAGTAAGGTTGAAGTGATCTTTATTGAAGTCAATTCATTACCCGGAATGACACCAGCAACCTGTATCTTTCATCAGAGTGCAATCAATGGATATAAACCATACGATTTCATTGAAAAAATCATGACTTTTGCGGAACAGTCGGCTAAACAGAAACATCAACCGGCCTAATTGCAATGGACTATAAATCACTCCTCAAAACAAGCCAATTCTGGCGTCATCTGGTAGTTGCCAGTTTAGTAGCCTTTTTGGTGCTTTGGGGATCATTTGCCTTGCTGAATGTTTATACCAAGCATGGAGATGAGGTGGTTGTTCCTGATTTTGAAAAGATTTACATACGTGATTTAGATAAGTTTGTTGAAGGCCATAATGTTCGTTATGAGATTGTTGACTCAATCTATAATCTCGAAAAAGATAAAGGAACAGTTGTGGATCAAGATCCGGAACCGGGTTCAAAGGTTAAACCTGGTCGAGTAATTTACTTGACAGTTAACGCCATGTTGAATCAAAAGGTCGCAATGCCCAACCTGATTGATTTATCTTTAAGACAAGCATCTTCTTTACTCGAAACCTATGGATTGAAAGTTGGTGCAAAGCGTTATGTAGAAGGGCTTCCTCCAGTAATGAAACAATTATATAAAGGTGTTCCAGTTAAAGCAGGAACTCTTATCGATAAAGGCTCTTCTATTGATTTGGTTCTTGGAAGAGGTAATGGTGGAGGATTAATTTCAGTACCAGATTTATTAGGATTAACGCTTACTGAAGTGAGGATGCAACTCAGTGCTCAACAATTGGGCTTAGGTAAAATTGTTCCTGACATAATGGACAATGATACCTTGAATGCACGCGTTTATCGTCAGAGCCCATCTCACAATTCTCAAGAAGGATTATACGGAGGAGCATTAATCGACGTTTGGATTACCAACTCTATTGAAAAAATT
>DAOOQW010000186.1:0-4781 GCA_035388945.1 Flavobacteriales bacterium | reverse complement strand
TGGGAAATTGGTACTGTTGGTATATCCAAATACATACACATCATTGTTGAGATCTACGTTTAATCCCATCATGTTTACTTCATCCAAACTTCCACCGATATAGGATGAATTGACAAACGTTTGATTCGTATCCATACTCGCCACAAAGAAATCGTGGTCGCCACTGTTGTACGAATTATCGTAAGAACCCGAAGCTGGAATATTCGAAGGCGAATCCAAACCTGTCGTCACACCACCAATGTACAAGCGGTTTTTGAGTGTGTTGAATTCCATACATAAAATGGAAGTCGATTTACTCGAAGCAGATTTGAAATAAGAAGACCAAACAGTAGTACCGTTCGATTTAATTTTTTGGATGAAACCACTTTGCGTTCCACCGATAGCATTTTGACGCGCATTACTAGTTACTGGGAAATTGCTCGAAGTCGTATAACCACCTAAGAAAATGTCGCCATTTGTTGGGTTCATTGCCATGATGGTTGCTTGATCTTTCGAAACATCTTTGGAACTTCCTGTTCCTCCAAAGTTTTTCATCCAAACAATCGAAGAGAGACCTTGATTGATTTTAAACAAATGCACATCTGTATTACCAGTATAACCCGAACTACGATTTGTTGCACCACTGGATGCATATAGCGTAGCGAGGTTTTTACTGGTTGTATTTCCACATACAACAACATCACCCGAAGCAGTTAAACGTAAATCGAACGATCCATCATCGCCATCACCACCAATAACAGCCGCTTTCATGGCTGTACCTGCTTGGTTAATTTTTAGGATGAATGTATTATCTGTCTTTTGTGAGCGTTGATCTAATCCGCCTGAGCTACCGAAAGCTGTTCCACCAATTAATGGGAAATCAGAACTTGAAGTATAACCGGTGATATAAAGATTTCCATCAGGTCCCATTTCCATGGCGTATGGATTATCATCACCCGAACCACCAATATACGTTTGCCAAACACGTGTTCCCGAACCACCAATTGTAGCAGGTTCCAAGTATTTTCCAACAACTAAATCAATTCCACCGTTAGCCGAATTGTCTAATCCGCCAACTGAAATCTCATTCGTAATCCCATCCACACGAGCTACCACATAAATAGCTCCATCCGTTGGATCAACCCAAATACCGTGACCGTGATTATCACCACTGGTAGCCGATTTTCCTGAACCAACAACTTGCGAATTTGAATTCACCCAAGTAGCCCAACGCAATGCAATGGGGTCAATTACTAAAGGGAGTTGTTTATTGTATTCTCCTAATTCGAAACGTAAAATTCCTTTGTCATCTAACAGGTATTTAGAAGGTATGTCGATTTGACGACCATCTACTTTTTGATACACGACAGGTTGAGGTAAACTCATTTCACCCACACTGGTGGATATTAAGAGTTCGCCTTTTTCAGAAAGACGTAAGCCCGAAACACCTTCGAGCTGAATGGCAATATTTTCCTTTTTGAAACCAGGCTTACAAATGATGTCGTATTCGAGCATTCCTTCTGAGGAAGGATAATAACGTACATCCACTTGCGGATAAACCTGATTGTACCAAACTTCTTGGAAGCTACCAACCGACGAGGCTTGTCCTTTTCCGGAAAAGTAACTCATCTGATCGCCATGCTTCTGTCGAGCATCAATACTCATCTTTTCGGAGGTATTGAGGAACTTCATTTTCCAAGCATGAGACCGGATTTTGGTCATCGACTCCGTAAATGGAACTCCATCTCGATGCGCTTCTTCTTCCCGCATACTTTGCTCACTGTGACGAGACATGTCGTCTTCGTTAAACCAGCGCATCACCACACCATCGCGGGTGACAAGAGCCTTTCCTTGAGGAAATTCTGCTTTATAGAGAATGTCCGATTTCCACTGACCTTTGTTTTCGGTGAAGTGAATTTGTTTCTCGAAGTAATGAAGCAGACTTTCAACATCTGGATCATTTTTCGTTTGTCCAGCTGCAGTATTCGTGCGCGATGCCAAAGGTTGGGAATATCCCAATATGGGCTGGATAAATAGGCTTGAAATGAACAAAGCACGCTTAAGCCAGTTTCGCTGACTCTTGCTGCTTTTCAATTTCGGTTGGCAGGTAAGGCTTATATTCATAAGCAATCTAAATTTGTTTGATTTTGTTGAAACTCTTGACTGGCAAGACTTGTAGGTCTTTTGTGAGGCGGATTTTCATCCAGATCGAGTCTTGTTTTTAGTCAAAAAGCTGAGCATTTCCGTGTTTTTTTGTTGGGCTTTTATACCTCAATACCACTAATGGGTTACTTTTAAACCATACCCGGTATCAACACCTAGCTCAAATGCCTGATAGGAATAAACTCAATCAGGTAAATTTTCCTGTTCGTTTTGATCGTTATGATATCGATATGTTTGCTGAATAAGCACTCATATCAATAGGTTGATTAAGTTGAGAATTGAAATGTGATTCGAACTCATATGGAAATAACCGTGTAAGTTTTAACTGGATTATCTTTTAAGAAAATCACATTGTCAGGAAGCATCAAGGAATATGATTGGGTTAATCCTAAAGCCAACTCGTATTTTGACAAATTGTATAGCTTTGTCGCGTGAACTTCAAGTCGTTATCGGGACTATTTCTGTTGCTGGTATTTTGTCTGCGCTTCCTTCCATCATTGGAAATGCACGATCATCGTACCGACCGGGAACGCTGTATGCAAGAGCATTCCGATCATCGTGATCAATTCAGTTCATGTGAATTAACCGATGCTTTAGGCTGGGATTTTAGTGGCCATTGTTCGGATAAGAACCACATCAAAGAATCCAATGAGGAATGTGCTTCTTGTGGATTTGATTTCATCAAGAATTTTGAATCGAGCATTGGTAATTTCGAATTAGTTACCACGATAGATTATCCGGAGAGGGCTGATTTTATTAGCAGCTGTTATTCCGGATTTACCCTGCTGCTGTGTAATAAAGGGCCGCCCTCATTAACCTGATTTCAACTCTTCCGGCTCAGCCGGTATTCAGGTTTCCTAATTATTTGAGGCATGTCTTTCACATTTTCCCTGGAAAGGAAAGTGCTGCTTGCATGGCTGTTATTCTTTGCATGTTTGGCAAGCATTCAAGCACAAGATTGCGACAGTCGTTTGCAACTCAGCATTTCTAATCCATCAACTCAGGCAGTTTCTGCGCAGTTATTTTTTAAAGGCACAGAACGTATTGTTAATCTAAAAACTTCTACTTCTATCAATACACTTTGTCCGGGTAACTACCGACTCGTGATATTGCAATCGGGATATCAACCGGTTGATACCAGTTTTGTATTAACCCAATCCTTGGATTTACATCTTCAACTTATACCCGAAATAAAACAACTACATGAGGTAGAAATCCATGATGATCGTAGCGATGAAAATGGCTTCCGAACATTGCAATCCAGCACCTTACAAGCTGCGGCATTTCAACTCAATGCGGGAAAACCATTGGGCGAAATGTTGAAAGAGGTGAGTGGTGTTAGCAGTCTGCAATCGGGACCAACCATTTCAAAACCGATCATTCACGGCTTGCACAGTAACCGTATTCTGTTGATTAATAACGGAATTCGATTGGAAAGTCAGCAGTGGGGAACAGAGCATGCTCCTGAAATCGATCCATTTAATGTAGCCAAAGTAACCGTCCTCAAAGGTGCGGCAGGCTTGCGTTTTGGATCCGATGCGATTGCTGGTGTGGTCTTGATGGAGCCTTATGAAATGAGTTCCGAAAAGGGTTTGAAGGCGGATGTTCGTTTAGTTGGAAATAGCAACGGCCGACAAGGAGGCGCTTCTGCAAGAATCGAAAAGACTTTTGGTGGCAAGTTGCAAGGCATGGGTTTACGCATTCAGGGTACTTTGAAAAATGGTGGAAATGTTCAAACGCCCCATTATTATTTAGCCAATACGGGAATGCGGGAACGCGATGCTTCGGTCAGTTGGCAGCTCAATCGGAAGAAACTAGCGCTCGAACTTTCGGGTTCTGTGTTTAGCACTCAGGTTGGAATCTTTACGGGTTCACATGTGGGAAATGTGGATGATTTGCTAGCTGCTTTTTCAAGCTCTAAACCAATCGATAGTGTTGGATTTGAGCGTAAAATCGACAGAGGCTATCAAACTGTACTTCATGGCACAGGTAAAGCGCGAGTTTGCTATCATTTTTCGGATACCAAAAAGATCGAATTGATATACGGACTTCAACATAACCGTCGAAAAGAGTATGATTCAGGCTTGCCCTATAGTAATGATCCAGCGGTGATGTTAGCTGCTCAAGCCGATTTCAAAATTAGCACACATACGGCCGATTTGCTTTATCAAGCTAATTTAGGTAAGCATTACACGTTGAATTCTGGTTTGAGTTTAATGACGCAGGGCAATGTATTTCAGGGATTGGAATATCGAGCCTTGATTCCGAATTTCCGTAATTATGGTTCAGGTGTCTTTGCTGCTTTAACACGTCAATGGAAGAAATGGCAAGCTGAAGCAGGATTGCGCTACGATTATCGTTGGCTGGAATGTTATCGCCTCGATTATTCCACGCTTGCAACCTATGCTGTTCAACGCGATTTTAGCAATGTTTCGTTTAGCTCGGGTGCAACCTACGATTGGACGAAACAGTTTAGTTTGTCATTTCATGCAGGTTCTGCTTGGAGAGCTCCTAACGTGAATGAATTATACGGCAATGGTGTACATCAGAGTGCTGCTTCTTTCGAGATTGGTGATAGTACGTTAAAATCGGAACGGGCTTATCAACTGAGCATTTCGGGAGATTCGGAAACAGAGAAA
>DAOOQW010000185.1:0-4806 GCA_035388945.1 Flavobacteriales bacterium | reverse complement strand
CGTCTTCAGTTTGCATTAGTAAAGTTTTACTTCCGTGAAGAACTCCTGGCTTTCCAAGTGCAGTGGTTGCTGCGGATTCTCCAGAATCAACGCCTTTGCCAGCTGCCTCTACACCAATCAGATTAACGTGTTCATCATTCAGGTAGTGATAGAAAGCTCCAGCTGCATTGCTTCCTCCTCCCACACAAGCAAAAACATAATCCGGAAATGGATTACCGATCTCTTCTTGTAACTGCTTTTTAATTTCATCACTGATCACGGATTGAAATCGTGCTACCATATCCGGATACGGATGTGGACCAACGACTGACCCTATAATATAATGTGTGTCAGTAGGATTGTTGATCCAGTGCCGCATCGCTTCGTTCGTTGCATCTTTCAACGTCATACTTCCACTCAATGCCGGAACAACCGTAGTACCCAGAATGCGCATGCGTTCAACATTTGGTTTTTGGCGCTCCATATCAATCTTGCCCATGTAGACGGTACACTCCATCCCCATCAATGCACAAACGGTTGCCGTTGCCACACCATGTTGACCGGCACCGGTCTCTGCTATAATTTTCTTTTTACCTAAACGCTTTGCTACCAGAATCTGCCCAATGGTATTATTGACTTTGTGCGCACCGGTATGACAAAGGTCTTCGCGCTTAAGGTAAATGGTAGCACCATACTTTTCTGACATCCGTTTGGCATGATACAAAGGTGTCGGGCGGCCAACATAATTTTTAAGTAAGTCGTGAAACTCTGCTTGAAAATCTTCTTGCTGAATTATCCTAAGATAATTTTCACGAAGTTCTTCCACATTTGGATACAGCATTTCAGGAATGTAGGCTCCACCAAATTGTCCGTAGTATCCGCGTTCATCAACTGTGTATTTCATAAGATGAGTATATAGTCTTTAGTAATTAGTCTTTAGCAATAAGTTCAATATGATTAATTAGCTGCTTTAATTTCGAAATATCCTTTACTCCCGGACTTGCCTCCACTCCACTGTTCACATCAAGCGCATGAATATTCATGCCATCCAATTTAGCTACCTCATTCATATTCTCTGGCGACAATCCTCCACTAAGAAAGAAAGGTATATCCTGATCGTACTGTTTTAGCAAATCCCAATTAAAGGTTGAAGCATTGCCTCCATGGTGTTTACCCTTTGTATCAAACAAAAAATAATCGGCAACACTCTTGTATGGTTTGGTAATCTCGAAATCAAAATCATCTCCCACAGAAAATACCTTTATGATTCCAAGCCCGAGTTGGCGAAGTGCTTGACATTGTTCAGGCGTTTCACTTCCATGCAACTGGATGTAATCCAATGGATACGTTTTGGCTTTCTCAATAATAGCTGACGATGTTTCGTTTACAAACACACCAACACGCAGAATGTCTGGTGAAAGTTTAACGGGTAGTATAAAGTCATCTGCCACAAACCGTGGCGACTTCGGATAAAAAATAAAACCAAAGTAATCGGGTTTCAAAGAAGCCACCTCCATGATGTTATTGGCATCCCTCATTCCACATATCTTCAGTTTTACTTTCATATCAAACCTGTTAACTATTAACCATTAACTATTAACTATTAACTATTAACTGCTGCCTCAGCAACTCTGTAAACTCGCGCGCGGCAATCTCCGGCCTGCTGTGTTTCATAAAATTCTCTCCCATCAAAAAACCTTCGTAACCAAACTTCTTCAATTCAAGAATTGCCTCTGGCGATGAGATCCCACTTTCAGAAACCTTCACCACGTCTTTCGGAATAAGGGGTGCAAGTCTTTTTGAATTCTCAATACTTACTTCAAAAGTTTTGAGGTTCCGGTTGTTTACCCCAATCATGTTCGCACCGACTTCCAGATTCTGATTTAGTTCTTCTTCATTATGAACTTCAAGCAATACCTCTAATCCAAAGGAATGCGCCAGTGTTGTAAACTCCTTGGATTGCTTTGGGTCAAGCACAGCAGCAATCAACAAGATCGCATCCGCACCAATCGACTTTGCTTCTATGATTTGATACTCATCAATGGTGAAGTCTTTTCGAATGATGGGACAAAAGTTAAACTTCCTTGCCACCATTAAATCTTCATTGCTTCCCCCGAAAAATTGTTTGTCGGTTAGAACAGAAAGTGCGGATGCACCCGCCTGCATATATCCAATGGACGTACGTTCTACGGATGCATGCGCGTTGATAATTCCCTTGCTTGGCGATTTGCGCTTAAACTCGGCAATGATTCCAGTCTTGTCGTCACGCTGAATGTATTTTGTCATCGACACCGGTTGCGTAGCGAAGTAAATGCTTTGCTCCAGCAACTTCACCGGATACAGACTTTTTCGCTCGGCTACCTCCTTGTGCTTATGTTCAATTATTTGATCGAGTATGTTCATGTAGTCAGTTAAAAGTTAATCGTTAATGGTTAATAGTCTCCAGCTTTGTCATTTTGTTGTTCGTTTTAAATATTCTTTACCAAGGAAGCTAATCGTGCACACACCCCACACCCACTATTAACGATTAACTATTCTCCATTAACTTTTTGAATGCATTCAACGCCTTCCCCGATTTCAAGGATTCACTTGCGCGCTCCATTGCTTTTGGGATACCTTCCTTTTGGTGGCCACAAAAAAGTGCCATGCCTGCGTTCGCTACTATTGCTGCATTCTGTTCTGGTGTTCCTTTGCCATTCAATACATTCATAAAAATGTTGGCTGATTCTTCTACGGCATTTCCACCTTTGATATCGTCATACTTGAGTTGAGGTAAATTAAGATCAGCAGGTTCTGCCATCTTCTCACCACCGTTGAAAAAATATTTAAACGATCCGGTTAGCGATACCTCATCATACCCGTCTATAGAATGAAGGATTACAAAGTCCTTATCGGTATTTTGATAGAGGTATCCATACTGACGCGCAAGCTCCAGGCTGAACACTCCAACAAGTTGCCGTGTAGGAAAAGAAGGATTCACCATTGGGCCAAGCATGTTGAAAAATGTTTTTACGCCAAGCTCTTTTCGGATGGGTGCTACATTCTTCATAGCCGGGTGAAACAAAGGTGCGTGCATAAAACAAATGTTTGCCCGCTCTAAGCTCCGCTTCAATTCGTCAACATTGTTTGTGAACTTATATCCAAAATGCTCCAGCAAATTGGAGGATCCACATGCTGATGATACACCGTAGTTTCCGTGCTTCGCCACAGGTTGTCCAGCACCGGCCACCACAAAGGATGAAAGCGTTGACATGTTAAACGTATTCTTTCCATCGCCCCCTGTTCCGCATACATCCATAACAGGTTGATCGAAACGTGCAGGTATACAAAGTTCTAACATTGCATCGCGAAAGCCTTGCAACTCTTCTACCGTAATGCTGCGCATCATGTATACTGTCATGAAAGCTGTTGTCTGACTCGGATTGAATTTTCCGGTTGCCAGATCCACCAGCACTTGCTTGGCAGTGTCTTTTGTTAATGACCGATGGTCGATTAATTCAGCTAATATCTTTTTCATAGAATCGTTGATGTTGTTAGTTATTCGGAATACATCGTTTTAATTCTTCAACCAGTTGGCAATCATCTTGGGTCCTTCTGGTGTCATGATGGATTCAGGATGAAACTGCACACCCTTCACATCAAACTTCACATGACTCAACGCCATTACGAGTCCTTCATCATTTGTAGCCGTGATTCGTAAATCATCCGTAAAACTTTCAGGACGCACAGCCCATGAATGGTAATGCGTTGCCTGAAAAGTGGGTGTTACGCCCTTGAATAAATAATCCGAAGAATCGGATACGGTTGCAATGGATGTCACTCCGTGCAATACCTTCGGAATGTTATACAGCTCGGCACCATACACTTCACCAATTCCCTGATGACCCAGACACACACCCAAAATACTTTTAGTGGCTCCATATTCTTTCACCAGCTGCTTCATAATTCCTGCTTCATCCGGAATGCCCGGACCAGGCGAAAGAAGAATTTTATCATACTTCTTCACATCTTCTATTGTGATTTTATCATTTCGATAAATATCAAGCGGATAATCTAGCGCACGAATAATATGTACAAGATTGTAGGTAAACGAATCGTAGTTATCGAGGACGAGGATTTTCATTTTTCTTAATTCGAAGATTTATACTTTTTCTTTAGTTACCAGTTGCCGGTTACCAGTCACCAATGACTGGTAACTGAAAACCGGTAACCGCTTATATTTTTTCTGCCATCGACACCGCCTTACGCAATGCCGTTAGTTTATTATTCACTTCCTGCAATTCACTTTCTGCACTTGATTTCGAAACCACACCTGCTCCCGCCTGACAAATCAACTTATTTTCATGACTTAAGAACGTTCGAATCATAATGGCATGATTGAACGATCCATCAAAACCAATGAACCCGATTGCTCCACCATAAAAACTACGGTTCACATTTTCGTACTTATTAATTAAAGTCATGGCCATGTGTTTGGGCGCACCGGATAATGTTCCGGCCGGAAAGGTATCCGCAGCCATGCGCACAACCGATGCATCTTTGCTAATGTTGCCGGTAACTTTTGAAACCAAATGAATGACGTGCGAATAAAATTGAATTTCTTTGAAGACTTCCACGTGAACATGATCAGCATTGCGGCTCATATCATTTCGGGCAAGATCAACCAACATAATGTGCTCAGCATTTTCTTTTTCATCTGCTGCCAATTTCTCTGCAAGTGCCGCATCTTCCTGATCATTACCTGATCTTCTGAAGGTTCCCGCAATCGGATAGATGTGCGCTTTGCTATTGCTTACCTGCAATTGTGCTTCGGGTGATGAGCCGATC
>DAOOQW010000184.1:0-4847 GCA_035388945.1 Flavobacteriales bacterium | reverse complement strand
CCTCGATTCAATCCGTATTTCATTCCCAAAATGCTCGTAAATATGCCTTCGGGTGTTGTTTCAATTCGTACTGGTTTCCGGGGAATTGTTTATACGCCTGTATCGGCTTGTGCAACTGGGAATACAGCTATCATGGATGCTGCAAATTACATTCGTTTGGGGAAAGCCGATGTAATGATTGCTGGAGCATGCGAAGCACCAATAACCTATTCAGCTATCGGTGGTTTTGGCGCGATGAAAGCACTTTCCACCCGAAACGATGATCCTCAAAAAGCTTCTCGTCCCTTCGATAAAGATCGCGACGGATTTGTAATGGGTGAAGGTGCCGGAGCGCTTATTCTGGAATCTCTTTCTCACGCACTTGCTCGCGGAGCGAATATCTTGGGTGAAGTTGCAGGTACTGCCATGACTGCCGATGCCTATCATTTAAGTTCTGGACTTCCGGATGGTGATGGCGCACGTCGATGTATGCTACTAGCCCTTGAAGAAGCTGGATTATCTCCTGACCAAGTAGATTATATCAATGTTCACGCAACCTCAACTCCAGTGGGCGATCCAGGTGAAATGAAAGCGGTTTGGAGTGCTTTTGGAGACCGAAGTAGTTTGCTAATTAGTTCCACTAAATCTATGACCGGACATCTCCTAGGTGCCGCCGGTGCTGCCGAAGCTATTATCAGTTTGGGTGCGATTCAACGTCAAGCCGCACCTCCAACCATCAACCTCGAAAACCGTGATCCGGAGATTCCAGCGGGATTGAATATCGTGTCAGGAGTAGCGAAAGCACATCCAATTCGAGTTGTTCTAAGCAATACGTTCGGTTTTGGCGGACATAATTCCAGTGTTATACTTAAAGCTTATTCCGCATGATTCATACATCCAACGAACTGTTCGAGTACTTCAAAAGTCATATCGGAAAAAGCTATCCCAAAGACATGAACACCTTTGGAGCATGGCTTCAACCGATTATTAAAAAAGTCGAACGGGAAGAATTACACCTCGAATTTGCCTTACGCCCCGAAGAAGGAAATCCTGCCGGAACGGTTCATGGTGGCGTTATAGCTGCCATCATTGATGAAACCATTGGAGCCATGATGTATTACACGGGTGAACCACATTTCAAATCAACCATCAACCTAAGTGTCGATTACTTGAATTCATGTCGACCAGGTGATGTGATTTTGTGTCGTGCACGATTAGTCAAAGCTGGGAAAACATTACTCCACGCTACTGCTGATATTCTTCGGGAAGATGATGGGAAAATTATTGCTTCCGGAAGTTCGAGTTTAATTGTAATGGTGAAATCGGCTTCTTGATTTTATAGACTGATACTTTATTGGTTAAGCTGTCATAAATCGTTCATCCAATCTAAAATCCACACTAGAAAGAATACGAACTTCTTTCATATCAGGATGTTTCGGGTTTATCACGTAATTGAATTCTTCCGGAACAACTGCCGATGGTACAGACAAGACCAATGTTTCTGATTTCAATAACCATTCATCACCCAATTTTCGTGAGGATAAAGGATGCGGAAATTGATACCAATCCTTCGGTAAGTCCTGAAATTGATGGATCGAGGCTGAATCAGGGATTTCAATTTGCACCATGACTAAATCGGTAGGTAACCAAACAGATGGCGTATGCACAAGCCATTCGGTTAAACACAATGCCCGATTCGACGCAGTATAGAGAACTGGATTCCCTCTACTGTTCCATCTTCCGCCTAGCTTCTCCGCTCCTATCCCACTCAAATCAAGAGAGAATTCGCGTCGTGTTAATCGAAATACGATCATGAAACGATACCGTATTCTAAGCGACCTAACTCGTCTTTAATGAGTTGAATTCCCATGCTGCTATCTAATAAGGATTGCGGTGTAATTCCTCCCAAAGCGAGATTAGGCATAGAAAGCCATTCTACCCAACGTTCATCCGAACCAAATATATCTTTACCATAATTACTCAACATGGTAATTTCGATAATGCGTTCCGATTGCATGGCATCAAATGCTTTCTGGCCTTTCTGATAACGTTGCAAACTACGTTCAGATAAATGTAGCACTCTTGCCCATTCTCGAAAACTAAAGTTCAGGCGATTGCCTAAGCCAACAAAAAAATCGAATGGTAAACCGCCTCGAATAAAATTAATAAGCCCATATGCCGCAGCACTTTCAGCTACTGTATAAGAAATAGGTGTTTCGTTTATAGGATATGTTTTCATAAATAAACCTTTCCCCAAAGATACATGTCTTTTTCAAAACGACAAATGCCAAACATATTTTCACAACAAATCTTCCACCGATTGTCGAATCGTTTTGGCGATTTCATCAGTAGGTAAATCGTTCGCGTCTTTCCCAAAAGGGTCTTCAATTTCCTCTGCAATTAATTCCAAACTCGCTAACACGTAAAAGATAATCGCAACCACAGGCATCACCCAATAACCCAACGAAAAAACATATCCAAAAGGTAATGTCATCACATACAGAAAAATGAATTTCTTTAAAAACACACTGTATGATAAGGGAATTGGTGTTTTCTTAATCCGCTCGCAAGCGCCTACTGCATCTGTAAAATTGACCATTTCAGTATTGATCAACAGTAAATGCTCAACTTTCAATTTACCCTGTTGTTCCATCTCAGCCAATCGACGAAACATCATCTGAGCAATTTGATTCGGTACATGTTGATTTTCAACCAATTCGGAAGAAACAAAATCATCACAATCCACCAATTCCTTATGCAAAAAAACACCGCGTAAATGATTCTTCATGGCAAATGCGTAGTTAGGAATCATGGCTCTAAAAAAAGCTCGATCATCGGTAGCAAGTACAGATAGTTTCATCGCCAAATTCCGGCTCGAATTCACCAAACTGCCCCAAACTTTTCGCCCTTCCCACCAGCGCTCATAGGCTGTGTTCGTTCGAAAAACCAACAATAACGAAATCACTAATCCTAAGGTACTATGAATGAGCGATAAGTTTCTAATGTGGCTTTTTTCACCCACTTGCCAAACTTCAATTTCGAGCCAAGCTATCACTCCAGCATATAAGCCAATAAGGAAAATGAGTGGAGCTAATGTGCGGAACGTATCGGCTTTGTGAAAGCGAAAAATGAAGGTAAACCAGTCTTTGGGATTGTATCGAATCATAGTTTTGCAAACCTACGAAGCAGATTGCAACTATCGAATACACTTTCATTACCTTCGCCGCATGATCGTTTATTCGTCCGCTTCGCTGCATCAAACCGCTGTTCACTTTGTTGGAAACCCTTCTAACGATGATCCGCTCACACTTTCCGAAAGTCTCCTCGAAATTCAGGACGATGATCAGGAACCGATTCTTAACTACCTCATGCGCGCTTTCAAGCCGGAAGCGTTCTACCATTTTACGACAAACGGCAACCTCGTTTACGATGCAGTAAAAGAACTTTTCGACGAAAACGGAAATTTCCTCGAAGCGTCTCAAACCATTGCTAGTCACTTATATGACGTGTCAACTCATCCACGCATTTTAGCTGGTGATTTATTTGTAGCACGAATCCGCGAAGTAAGTCTGCATAACGAATATGCTGATTGCATCGTGCTCCTCAAAGCTGAGGTAGAAGATAAATTTGCACAAGTAGAATGGGCTGATAAACACAGTCAGGTGAAGCTTTCTAATGGATATCGCCTCGATCGTATCGACAAAGCCTGCCTCATTTTCAGTTTAGAGCCGGGTGATGGCTATCGTGTGTTAGTAGTTGATAAAACCAATGGTAATTCTGCAGAAGCACAATACTGGACCGATGCATTTCTCGAACTAGAAACACTCGAAGACAGCTACCATTTTACCCAGCAATACATGCAGCTCACGAAGGAATTTGTGAAAGAACAACTTCCCGAAAATTTCGAAGTGAATCCTGCCGAACAAATTGCATTATTGAACCGCAGCTCTAAGTTCTTCAAGGAAAAGCAGCAGTTCGATTTCGACAATTTTGCTGATGAAGTCATGCAGCAGCCCGAAGTGGTTAGTGCATTCCGCAAATTCACCGAATCGTATTCAGAAGATCCCGACCACAGCATTAGCGAGAATTTCGACATTTCTCAAGCAGCCGTAAAAAAGCACGCGGGTATGTTCAAGAGCGTCCTCAAACTCGATAAAAACTTCCACATCTACGTCCACGGAAACCGCCAACTCATCGAACGCGGCTACGACGACGAAAAAGGAATGAATTACTACAAGGTGTTTTTCAGCAACGAACAAACCACCTAAACCAAAAGCCTCCGCCTCAACGGGGGCTTTTCTTTTTAGGGCGCTCCCAAGCTATTAATCGCGTTGCATGCCATAGCTTTAGCGACGGCATGCCGCGAGCGTTTATGCTATAAAGAAGCGTTCCTATTGAGCAATCTGCTGACGAATAATCTGCATCAATTGATTCGCCGGAACAACTCCGCTTTGCCGCCACAATTGCTTTCCCGCTTTAAACAGAATTAAGGTTGGAACACCTTGTATTTGATAAGCTCCTGCCGCTTGGGGATTTTTATCTACATCCACTTTAATAATGCGCACTTGATCGCCCAGTTGTCCAGCTACCTCTTTTAAAATAGGCGCCAACATTTTACACGGCCCACACCATTCCGCCGAAAAATCAATCAGTAAAGGCGTCTCGTCGTTTATTAATTCCTGAAATGTTGCCATCGTTTTAATATCTACCACAAAAATACGCCCTAGCAATCTCCCTAGTCCATGACATCTGTCACGCTAAACAGATGTACAACAAGCCCGATTTTCCCTCTTTCTCAGCATCTAAGATTCATTATCGTATATCGTATATCGTATATCGTATATCGTATATCGTATATCGTATATCGT
>DAOOQW010000183.1:2098-4874 GCA_035388945.1 Flavobacteriales bacterium | reverse complement strand
CTTGCCGGATCAACAACCTCAAGCCATATATCGTCTCCCAGCTCAATTAATTCAAGCTGGAATTCTTACAGCCCTTTCCTATGAAGGCGATATGGAAGCCATGGGAACCCGAAATTTGGGCTTCTTAGCTGGAACTGCTTCAGCTTATGGTTTGAGCAACTCGGAAGCTCTCAATTTAATTTCCCTTAATCCGGCTAAAATATTAGGCGTTGATGCTCAAGATGGAAGTCTGAAAGTGGGTAAGAAAGCTTGTTTTTTTATCTCGAACGGGAATGCTTTAGACATGATGTATTTGACTGTGAATCAAATTTATATTGATGGAAAAATCGTTGATAATTCTACCTTTCAAAAAGATTTATACCAGAAATACCAGAAAAAATACGGTATAATTAAGTGATTTCTTTCTTGCATGTAAGATTCGTATTTGCATGAAATTCATCCAGTTAGGCTTGTGTAAGTTTCACTGATTTTTAACCCTTCAAACGAGTCTCCCCCCTTTAAAAATTGTTATTTTTGCAGCGCTGAGATTCTTTCACAAACGCATCTCTTAGTAATACTATGGAAGCAAAGACAGAAAAAAAAGACAACCGCTTAGTGTGGATCCTTGCGATCCTGCTTTTAATTTCTGTTGTTGGCAATGTGTATTTGTTAAACCGTTCTACCACGGCCGAAAAACAAGTTGTTGAAGAACGTGCTCAGGTTGATTCTCTTAATTCATTTAAAGTTGCTTTGGAAAACGATTTCCAGGCAATGACGTTTGAACTCGATCAATTCAAAGGAAAAAATATTCAACTCGATAGCCTACTGGAAAAGGCAAATGGGGATATTGCTAAGCAAAAACAAAAGATCGATTTCTTAATTAAAGAGAATAAAGACATCGATTTACTAAAACGCCAACTAGCTGAAATGAAGGCCATTCGCGATGGTTATCGTCAGCAAATTGATCAATTAATCAAAGAAAATAAAGAACTCCGTTTTGCCAATATCAACCTTACTCAAGAGGTCGATAACTTGAATAAAACAACTCAGGATTTAAGTCAGAAAGTTGAATTAGCATCTGTTTTAAAAGCCGAAAGTATATCTGTAAAAACCCTGCGCGAAAAAAGTAAGGGTCGAATGGAAGAAACAGAAAAGGCTAAACGGGTGAGTCGAATTACTACAACTTTCGTTGTTGCAGAAAATAAAGTTGCACCCAAAGGCGACCGCGAAATAGTACTTCGCATCATTAAGCCAGATGGTTACGCTCTTACTGATCCGAATAACGCCAGCGGTACATTTGTGAAAGAAGATGGTCGTTCTTCGGAGTTTACATTACGTAAATCCATTCAGTACAATAATAACCGTGAGGAAGTTATATTCGATTGGGATCAATTGGAAGAACTTAAATCAGGCTTGTATGTTTCTGAGATTTATCTCGATGGTAAACTCATGGGGAATTACAAATTCAATTTGAAATAAACCGTTCATTCGGGTATCCTTTCCTGCATGAGTTCAAACGAGCAACGATACCCACAGCTTACAGATTCGGCTTCTAGTATTGAACCATATTTCATTCAGAAAGACCTTTTAAGGGAACTTATTCTTCAACTTAAAAAAGATTTTGCTTCCGCAGGGTTTCCCATTAAACTGCTCTTAACGCAGAAATATTCTTTCGACGAACTCTGTACGCACCTACAAAATGCCTTTCGAGATCGCAGTGCCCAACAATTATTTAATCTGCTTTACCGAGTAGATGTGTCCGAAAAACAACTCGTTCAAGGCATGCCAACTCCCGGAATTGACGATCGTTTATTCGCCGAAATCATTGTCAAACGTGAATTACAGAAAGTAGTCCTCCGAAAACTATATAGCAGCAAAAGCCCTCAAACTACCGAAGAAGATTTTTAATCAATCTGTCTTGCTTCTTTCCCGATTGGCCTTGCATTTTCTCTTAAATTTGCACTCCAATTTTACCCATCCCGATGGACTCATTTTCCTATATCTCCAATGCAGATCCTTCTGCTTTGGATCACCTGTATCAACAATACCTAAGTAACCCTTCTAATGTCGATGAAAGCTGGGGGAAGTTTTTCGAAGGAGTTGAATTTGCCGGCAAGAACTATCCAACAAAACCCAATTCTGCCTCTTCGGATGCAATTCCCGAAAACGTTAGCAAAGAATTTAAAGTCATTAACCTAATTAATGGTTATCGCTCCCGCGGACATCTTTTTACACGAACTAACCCTGTTCGCGAACGCCGTCAATACACGCCTACACTCGATGCTGTCAATTTTGGATTAAGCGACGCTGATCTTGATACCGTTTTTCAAGCAGGATCGCTCATTGGAATTGGTGCGGCTAAACTAAGCGTCATCATCAGCCATTTGCAGGAAACCTATTGCTCAAGTATAGGTGTTGAATACATGTACATGCGCAATCAAGAAGCTGTTGCTTGGATTCAATCTCGCATGGAAAGTAGCCGTGGTCACGCTAAATTCAGCGTGGAGGATAAAAAACAAATATTCGCTAAACTGAACGATGCCGTTGGTTTTGAGAGTTTTCTAGACAAAAAATTTGTCGGACAAAAACGCTTCTCGCTCGAGGGATGCGAAGCCCTTATTCCAGCACTCGATCAGGTAATTGAAAACGGTTCTAAGCTTGGAATTCGTGAGTTTGTTATGGGAATGGCACACCGTGGCCGATTGAATGTTCTTTCAAATATTTTCAAGAAAGACGCGCGCAGTATTTTCACCGAATTCGAAGGGAAAGAATACGATGATGATGGCGAATTCTCAGG
>DAOOQW010000183.1:0-1998 GCA_035388945.1 Flavobacteriales bacterium | reverse complement strand
GTTCAGATGGCCAAACTCGATGGCTACAAAACAGGTGGAACCATCCACATCGTGGTAAATAACCAAGTTGGATTTACTACCAATTACCTCGATGGTCGTTCTTCAATCTATTGTACGGATGTTGCTAAAGTTACACTCAGCCCTGTGTTTCACGTGAATGCAGATGATGTTGAATCAGTGGTATATGCCGTTCAATTAGCGATGGAATTCCGCCAGCAATTTAAAGGCGATGTATTTATCGACTTGCTTGGATACCGAAAATACGGACACAACGAAGGTGACGAACCTCGTTTCACCCAACCAATACTCTATAAAGCAATAGCCAAACATCCGAATCCTCGTCAGATTTATTTTGATCGATTGGTTCAAGAAGGTGTTATTTCAAAAGAAGAAGCCACAGAACTTGATTCTAATCTGAAGAAAAATCTAGAATCGGCCTTGGAAGATGCGCGTAAACGTGAACGCACCGTGATTAATCCATTTTTAGGTGATCAATGGAAACATGTTCGTCCATCTAAACCATCCGATTTTGATACTTCACCAGAGACTGGAGTTGCGCTCAAACAACTTCAATCTATTGCTAAGGTTTTGTATACCGTTCCAACGGGTATGACCGTCTTTAAAAAAATGGAGAAACTCCTCAACGACCGTAAAACGATGGTTGAGGAAACAGGTATTTTAGACTGGGGAATGGCTGAATTGTTAGCCTATGGAACCTTATTGAAAGAAGGAAATCCAATACGTTTCTCAGGTCAAGATGTGGAACGAGGAACATTCTCTCATCGTCACGCGGTATTGAAAATTGAAGATTCAGAGGAAGAATATATTCCGCTTACGCAATTAGCTAAGGATCAAGCTTCATTTCAAATCTACAATTCACTGCTAAGCGAGTATGGAGTTCTTGGTTTTGATTATGGCTATTCACTCGCTATGCCCGATACGCTAACGGTTTGGGAAGCACAATTTGGCGATTTCAATAATGGCGCTCAAATTATCATCGATCAATTCATCAGCTCTGGTGAGGACAAATGGAGAAGCATGAGTGGATTGGTGATGTTATTACCTCATGGTTACGAAGGACAAGGTGCCGAACATAGTTCCGGACGAATGGAACGTTTTCTCACCCTGTGTGCCGAACAAAACATGTATGTAACGAATGTAACTACTCCTGCGAATTTCTTCCACATGATTCGTCGTCAGCTGAAAAGCGACATTCGTAAACCGCTCATCGTGTTTACACCTAAGAGTTTGCTTCGTCATCCGCGCTGCGTGAGCAAAATGGCTGATTTAACAAAAGGAAAATTTCAAGAGTTAATTGATGATGCAAATGCTTCTGCCTCAAAAGTTGAGAAAGTGGTGCTTTGTACAGGAAAAATTTACTACGATTTACTCGAGGAAAAAGAAACACGCAAACTCGATTCAATTGCATTGGTTCGTTTGGAACAGTTGTATCCATTACCTCAAAAACAATTGGATGCTATTTTGAAAAAGTACAACAAAGCCAAGCAAATCGTATGGGCTCAAGAAGAACCCGAAAACATGGGAGCTTGGTCATATATCCTTCGCAATCTTCGTCATTTGAATATACAAGTCGCATCCCGCGCCGAAAGCGGAAGTCCGGCAACTGGAAGTTCAAAACGACACGCCGTTGAACAGAAAAAACTACTGAAATCGGTTTTAGGATGATCAATTTGTTCTCTCCGTTGTTCTAATTTTTCCAGATTGCAATTGGAGTCTACAAAATCCGCAAGGCGAATTCATAAAATTGACACCCAACAAAAAGAATTAAATCAACATGATTATCGATCTGAAAGTACCTTCTCCAGGAGAATCAATAAGTGAAGTAGAAATTGCCAACTGGTTAAAAAAAGAAGGCGATTATGTAGAAAAGGATGAAGAACTCTGTGAAATTGATTCCGACAAAGCCACACTAACAATTAATGCAGAATCGGCAGGAAAGCTGAGCATTAAAGTAGAAGCTGGAACAACAGTTCAAGT
>DAOOQW010000182.1:0-4909 GCA_035388945.1 Flavobacteriales bacterium | reverse complement strand
TTATCAGAACGTTTATCGAAAAGTGATCTATTAGTACGATCACGACGTTCGTTACGAATTATTTTACCATCTGGATGAGGAGTAGGAACGTTGCGAACTACTTCTCCTTCGGCTGGTGGAGGTGTATTAGGTTTTTCTGAAGCTAATTCCGAATTTGGGATTGCTACATCTGTTCGTTTAATTGGGTGAGGTTGACGAACGTGTGGTTTAGGTGATGGAGCAGGAGTTGGCGAAGGTGTTTGAGCAGCTGGCTCTTCTACTTTTTCGGGTAAAACGGCAGGAGGAACTTTAGATGCGTTTGGACGGCGGCCTCGAAGTGGTTTTACTTCTGTTGGAGCCGGTTTTTCTTCCGCTGCTTTTTTAGCTACTGGAGTTTTTTCTGCAGGTGTTTTTTCGTCTCGAATTGCTTGAGAAGCAAGCTTCCTAACTTCTGCCGGATCGAGCGTTATTCTTACCGTCTCGACGTTTTTCTTAGGTGTGACATCAGCAGCAGGCTTATTAGCCGCTTTGGCACTTTCTTCTTTCTTTTTCAATCGACTGGCTTCAGTAGGGTTAAGTGCCTGTTCATCCAAAATCCGGTATACCAGATCTTGTTTTTTAAGGGCTTCTGCTTTGGGGATGTTAAGCTTTAGGGCGATTTCACGCAATTCACCTACAAGCTTGGCATTCAGTTCGAGAATGTCGTACATGCGGATTTACCGTATTAAAATGACTCGGATTCTTAATTATGTGGGGGATATTCGGGGAAGCTTTTCAGCATTGAGGGCTGAAAGATGATGCAAAACCGAAATGAATTAGGGTAATATGATTGTGCAATAATACAACATTTTGTTTTTGCAAGCCACCTGAATCATTTTTATCTCCGGAATAGACTTAAGCTTCGCTATTTTTGCAACCTTTTGAAAGTAACATATGATTCAACGCATTCAAAGTTTGTATTTATTTCTTGCAGCAGTTTGTTCAGGAGTTTTGCTAGCCGCACCACTTTACAATACTACTGTTGAGGATAAATCATACACCGTTTATTTAGGTGGATTAATTCAAGGTGAAGAGGTAATTCAAAGCCAACCATCGTTAGTTGCAGTGGGAATTATTTTGATGATTTTCCCTTTAATTATCCTATTTCTGTTTAAGAAAAGAGCGTTACAATTACGTCTAACAGCATCTTTAATGCTCGCGAATACTGCGATGTTGTTATTGCTCATTGCAACCATAAATAAAACACTAGAAAAAATTTCAGGTACAGTTTCAGAAGGAACCTATGGATGGGGATTAGCATTACCATTAATTGGAGTGTTATTTATTTTCCTAGCCAATCGTGCAATTAGAAAAGACGATGCTTTAGTACGTTCTGCTGATCGTTTGCGTTAAGTCGGCACCCAACCATGCAAAAAAAGTTCATCCAGAATCTGGCTTTACTGCTCACGCTTAATTTGCTTATCAAGCCATTTTGGATACTTGGTATTGATCGGGCTGTGCAGCAAACAGTAGGTACAGAAGCCTACGGGATGTACTTCGCTATTTTCAACTTTTCGTTTCTGCTCAATATTCTGTTGGATTTTGGAATTACCAATTTCAACAATAAAAATATTGCTCAAAACAACCACCTGATTAACAAACACTTCTCAAGCATTTTAGCCTTAAAGCTATTGTTAGGGATTGTATTTATGGTGGTCACCTTGGCTGCAGGATTTCTGATTGGCTATTCACCTCAACAATTGGGTTTATTAGCCATGCTAGGCTTCAACCAGTTTCTAGCTTTCATGATTTTGTATATGCGTTCGAATTTAGCCGGACTGCATCTATTTAAAACCGATAGTATTATTTCGGTTCTCGATAGGAGTTTGATGATTTTGTTTTGCAGCATTTTGCTTTGGGGACATGTTACAGAAGGGCCTTTTCAGATTGAATGGTTTATATACACCCAAACCTTTTCGTATTTATTAACCACCCTGATTACCTTTTTCATAGTTGTACGAAAAGCAGCTTTTAAGCGGTTAAAATGGAATCGTCCATTCTTCTTTCTCATTCTAAAAAAGAGTTTCCCTTTTGCCATTTTAGTTTTGTTGATGACGTTTTATAATCGGGTTGATACTGTGATGTTAGAACGTATCTTACCCGAAGGAGCTACCGAAAGTGGGATTTATGCATCTGCCTATCGTTTGCTCGATTCGGCTAATATGATTTCATTTTTATTCGCCGGCTTGCTATTGCCCATGTTTGCTCGCATGCTACGGTATAAAGAATCGGTTGAGCAATTGGTTAAACTGGCATTTACGATTTTACTCACACCGGCAATCGTCATTACCATCGGATGTATTTTTTATAATGAGGAGTTGATGGTTTTGATGTGTAAAGAACATGCACTTGAATCGGCTCAAGTATTTTCAATATTAATGGGATGTTTTATTGCCTCTTCCCTATCCTACATTTTCGGGACTTTGTTGACAGCCAATGGAAATCTGCTTCAGTTAAACATTATGGCAGCTTCGGGAATGGTTTTCAATTTAACTCTGAACTACATTCTCATTCCGCATTTTAAAGCCCAAGGCGCTGCCTTATCTAGTCTTATCACCCAGTTTGTAACCGCTTTATTGCAGATTTACCTTGCCCAACGGATTTTCAAATTCAAAGTAAATACACGTTTAATGGTTCAGTTGAGCATTTTTATTCCGTGTGTGGTGATATTGGCTTGGGTAAGTCAAACCCTATTTCAGAATTGGATATTGGGCATGGTTGTATTCTCTGGAAGTTCGGCAGCTTTTGCTTTTTCCATTGGTTTACTGCATGTAAAATCGATATTCCGGATTCTTAAATACGGGTAAGTAAGGCAAATGCGCTGAAAATGCTACTTTTGCGGGCAAACATTAAGTAAGAATTTAATCCACTTATGGAGTCAACACAACCGGGAAGCCTGTTTGATTCAACAAATCTGTTGATATTTCTCTGGAAGAAACGCAAGCCTATCCTTATCGCAACATTGGCAGCTCTGATTGCTTCAGTCGTTTTTTCTTCTGAATTTTTCATCAAGCCTCGGTTCAAATCATCGGTGATTATGTTCCCGACCACCAACAGTTCGATTTCGAAATCGTTGTTGAGTGAGAATTCTTTTGAGAAGGAGAATATCCTCCAATTTGGGGAAGAAGAGCAAGTGGAGCAAATGCTTCAAATTCTTAATTCGGATGAGATTCGGGAACGTTTGATCTCGAAATACAACCTAATGGAGCACTATCGGATTGATACCGATGGTCGCTATCCCATGACCGAGTTGAACAAGAAGTTTGAAGAAAACATCTCGTTTAACCGAACCGAATATTTATCGGTACGTGTGGATGTAATGGATGAAGATCCTAAGCTAGCAGCCGATATCGCGAATGAGATTTGTACTTTATTGGACACGGTTAAAACCCGTATGCAACACGAACGTGCTTCACAAGCTTTGGCAATTGTACAAAAGGAATATTTCGATTTCACACATTACCTACAAGCTCGCGAAGACACATTGAACAAGCTGCGCGATTTGGGTGTACTCGATTACGATGCTCAGGTTGAACGTTTGAGTGAGGCTTATGGTAAAGCATTGATGGCAGGAAGTGCATCAGCAACCCGAAGCATTGATGAGAAAATGGCCATCCTTGCTAAATACGGAGGTTTGTACACGTCTATTACACAAGACATGGAACACGACCGCGAATCGTTGAGTCGTTTGAAAACCAAATACGAGGAAGCGAAAGTTGATGCGACGGATAAAATCCCACATAAATTCGTGGTGAATCTCGCCAAACCTGCTGAAAAGAAAAGCTATCCAGTACGTTGGTTAATTGTATTGGTATCGACCGTTGCGACTTTCTTGCTTGCTGTAGTTCTTACTATCATCATCGAAAATATTCAGCGAATCCGCAGTCGTTTTGAATGAGCAATTAGCCCGTTTGCTGCCCCGCCCATCGGCTTGGTTTTATGGGATTGTTAGTGCTTTTATCGCGCTAAATTCCTGGCTTTTGACGCAGGAGTTTTATCTGCTGCCGTTGATTCCAGTAGTGCTTCTCATTCTTTTTTCGGCGCTTGTTTCACTAGATAAGCTGGTTTACTTCATTCTGTTTTTCACTCCCTTTTCATTAACCGTTGAGTTTAATGAATATGCGGCACTTACCTTACCCACCGAGCCTTTGCTATTTGGGGTGATGTTGGTTTTCTTTTTCAAATTATTGTTTGAAGGAGGATTTGATCGGCGAATTACCAAACATCC
The DNA here is from genome assembly GCA_035388945.1 of Flavobacteriales bacterium. GTDB lineage: Bacteria > Bacteroidota > Bacteroidia > M30B66 > M30B66 > CALQRR01. The sequence continues at coordinate 663 of DAOOQW010000182.1, read as the reverse complement.
GGTAACCATTGCCATAATTGTGATGCTTCTTTGGATGTCCATCACATCCTTAACGAGCACCATGCCTTTGGTCTCGATCAAGTTTACCATTGCACGTATGTGGTTCGTGGTTTCGTTTTATTTCGTTGCCAGCCAGGTATTTCGCAAAAAAGAGAACATTCGTTTCTGGATTTGGCTTTTTACGATTCCACTCAGTATCGTTATCATCTATTCCATCATCCAGTTTTTCCATTACAACATCGATAAAAATGCCCTTTATTGGGTGATGCAACCATTCTTTAAAGATCACACCATATACGGAGCTGTGATTGCGATGATGCTTCCGGTGATGTTCGTATTTGCCTTTGATAAATCGTATTCTCCCAAAGCACGATTTACGTCTCTGATTTTCTTTTTCATCATCTTTATTGGCATCATCGTTTCCTATACACGCGCTGCTTGGCTCAGTATTGCTGGTGCTTATGTTGTTTACTTAATATTCCTTTTGAAAGTAAACTGGAGAGTAGTTTTCAGTGGTTTTTTAGTCGTTGCAGCAGTCTTGTTTTATTATCAGGACAACATCATGCAGAAGATTTCGAGCAACAAACAGAGCTCGTCTCAGGATTTAGCAAAGCACTTAAAATCAGTATCAAATATTAAGAATGACGCTTCCAATTTGGAACG
>DAOOQW010000181.1:1473-4917 GCA_035388945.1 Flavobacteriales bacterium | reverse complement strand
GATAGTTGAACGATAGAATCTAATTGTTGCTCCGTTTCTAATGGGAGCCAATTCAACATATAATCAGGATTGTTTATTTACTGATTGTACTGTGTTTTTGCCGTACGCAGGGCAATCAACATGCTTTCTTGATCTGCAAGACATCATCAAGCTTGTACCAATAAATAATACGGCTACTAAAACAAATTTTGGTCGACTCATCTCTTTTTTATTCAGGGCAAAAATAAGCAATTAACTATTAGCTCCTGACTTCTTTATGATGTGAGACGTTTTTACCGTAAGCTGGACAGTCGACATGCGATTTACAAGCTGTGAAAGACAACAGCATCAAGGCGAAGCAGAGAATCAAGAAGTTTTTAACAAGCTGCATGGATATTTATTTTAGTCCATTTTTCTTCCCGAGCGGGCAATTCTGATTAGTTACGGGATAAAAAATGAAAGGTTTCCACAATGAAACGTGGTGGCAAGGCGAATACGTATGTTTGCAGGAAAGAATAATTCATGGAAAGTATCGTAGTTCAGCCTAAAATTGGTGAAAGCTGGAAGAAAGCTTTGGGAGATGAGTTTCAAAAGCCCTATTTCGCCAAGTTGAAAGAGTTTTTAGTGGCAGAACGTGCTGAGGCTACCATATATCCACCTGGCGGGAAAATATTTGCTGCTTTCGATCATACACCTTTCGATAAAGTAAAAGTGGTCATCATGGGACAAGATCCCTATCATGGACCAGGGCAGGCAAATGGAATGAGTTTTTCGGTTTCGCCAGGAGTGAAAATACCACCTTCTTTGATGAATATGTTCAAGGAAATTCGGGAAGATTTAAAGGTAGAAGTAGGACGAGAAGGCGATTTAACACGCTGGGCTGATCAAGGAGTGTTGTTACTTAACGCAACATTAACAGTTCGGGCAGCTTCACCTGCTTCTCATCAAGGAAAAGGTTGGGAACAATTTACCGATCAGGTGATTCGTTTGCTATCCGAAAAAAGAACGGGCTTGGTTTTTTTACTTTGGGGAAGACCCGCTCAACTCAAAGAAAAACTCATCGATACAAGCAAACATTTTGTTCTTAAAGCTGCACATCCTTCACCATTATCTGCTTATAATGGATTCTTTGGATGTAAGCACTTTAGTTATACCAATAAAATTCTTCTCGATCAAGGTTTAACACCTATCGATTGGAGCTTGCCTTAATTATGCGGATTGGCTTTTTCATTTTATGCTTACTCTCGATATCGCTACAGGCGCAAACGTATCGATTGGTAGCTATTGAAATGCCAGCAAATAAAGCATTCCGACAAGCACCAAAATCGTCATTTAATTCTGAAGAACAACGAAAAATTGCCATCAATACGTTTGTAAGCAATTTACAAGCTGATGGTTATCTGACAGCTAGTTTGGATAGTAGTTCTATACAAAAAGACTCATTAAGTCGTGATAATACACTAACAGCGTACATCCACAAAGGTGAATTATACACGTGGGCAAAATTGCATTCCATTAATGTAGATGAGGAAGCGCTAAGTAGTAGTGGTTTTCGAGAAAAGATGTATCGGAATAGACCATTTCGATATACTCAAACACGCCGGATGATGCGTAAAGTCATTACCTATTATGAGAATAACGGATATCCTTTTGTGAGTTTGAGCTTTGATAGCTTGAAAACCGGCTCAACTCATATTGAGGCTGGTTTGAAGGTAAATAAGGGTGAATTGTTTCATGTGGATAGTGTAACGATACGAGGAACTGCCCGCATCACACCTCGCTATCTGTATAATTATATTGGTGTTAAGCCGGGTGATGTATACAATGAAGCGGTTATGCGTCAGATTTCGACGCGTATGAAGGAGTTACCTTTCTTGACTGAAACACGTCCTGCAGATGTTTTTTTATTGGAGAATTCTGCTTTGGTGAGGCTTTATTTGAATGATCGGAAAGCGAGTAGTTTCAATGGGATTGTGGGGATACTGCCGAATACCTCTAATAATGGAAAATTACTTCTAACAGGTGAGGTTAACTTGAAACTGAAAAACAGTTTGGGGCGTGGTGAACTGATTGATGCGGAATGGCGGCGACTTCAACAAGGGACGCAGAGTTTGAATATTAAGCTAGGCTGGCCCTTTTTGTTTAATACCCGCGTTGGGGTTGAGGGCTCATTTGGATTGTATAAGCGCGACACCAGTTTCATTAATGTTCAGCAGAATTTGGGCTTGCAGTATTTGATGAAAGGAACCGATTACCTCAAAGCATTTTACGAGAATCGAAGTTCTAATCTGCTATCTACTAAAGGCTTGGAGAATATTCTGACTCTCCCCGATTATGCCGATATCCGTGCAAATTTGTATGGTATTGAAGCAAATCTCACCCGACTCGATTATCGACTCAATCCACGAAAAGGATATCGGATTTTAGCTCGATTAGGTACCGGAACACGCAACATTCAAAAGAATCCTGCATTGAAACCTGAGTTATACGATCAGCTTACTTTACGTTCGGTGCAGTATAGCGGACATGTGGATGCTGATTTTTACTTTCCAATTCGTAACCGATCTACGATTAATTTGGGAGTATTAGCGAGCGTGATCAATGGCTCGAGTATTTTCGAAAATGAGCTGTTTCGAATAGGAGGAAATAATACACTGCGAGGATTTAATGAGGAATCGATTTTTGCCTCTACTTACTCAATTGTTAATTTGGAGTATCGATATTTATTAGAAGAGAATTCATTCCTATTTGCCTTTTGGAATGGGGCGTATTACGAGAATAAAGCAGTGAATCGAAATGTGGTTGATAGGCCGTTTGGCTTTGGTGCGGGAATGAGTTTCGAGACTAAGGCAGGGATTTTCTCCATCTCATACGCTTTGGGTAAACAGTTCGACAATCCTGTTGAGTTTAAGTCGGCCAAAGTACATTTTGGTATAACTAGTTTATTTTAAGTAGATTGGATTAAGCTTGAATCTGGAATATGCATTTTTCAAGTCTATAAATTGAGGTTGATTCTTCTTAAATGATGAATACGCCTGCGATTATGATTCATGTAATAAATTGAAATTCATCTTTTTATCCTCGCACGCACGCGGGGCCGACCACTAACCACCCACCGGCTGAAAGAAACAAAATCCCGAGCACATGATTCGTCTGTTAAACGTTTATAAACGACTGTTTTTGAACAGTGTAGTTGATAAGTTTGTGCTTAACTTAATGATAAGTTGAGTAGCATGATGCGTGAGTGGTTGAATTTGCCTTCGCCAAGGCTATGGCATATGAATGAATTTGAAATGGAATATGCCTTCGCTAAGGCTATGGCATATGAGGGAAGTTGAATATGCCTTCGCCAAGGCTATGGCATACGAGGGAAGTTGAATATGCCTTCGCCAAGGCTATGGCATATGAGAGAAGTTGAATATGCCTTCGCCAAGGCTATGGCATACGAGGGAAGTTGAATATGCC
>DAOOQW010000181.1:1263-1373 GCA_035388945.1 Flavobacteriales bacterium | reverse complement strand
TTCGCCAAGGCTATGGCATACGAGGGAAGTTGAAACTGAAAATGCGACCGAAGGACACGCCCAAAAACATTTTCTGATAAATAGCCGAACCCGAAATACTGGGAATAGAA
>DAOOQW010000181.1:0-1163 GCA_035388945.1 Flavobacteriales bacterium | reverse complement strand
CACGCCCAAAAACATTTTCTGATAAATAGCCGAACCCGAAATACTGGGAATAGAATCGCGTAATTTGCAGGACCTGAAATTTTCACATGGAGATTGTTTTTCTACTTGGCGGTTTAGCTCTTGGTGCCTTGCTTGTTTTTCTTTGGTCGAAGTCGCAATTGGCTCAAAGTCAGCAGGCTAATTTGCAGAATACTGTTAAGGTACAGTCGGAACTTGCGTCTGCTCAACAGCTATTGAATAGCAAAGAAGATGAAGTGCTCCGACTTAGAAAGGAAGCTGAATCATTACGTGAACAACACATGCAATCGAGTGCTCAAGCGGCGCTATGGAAAAGTAGTTTTGATTCGTTGAAAGAGCGGATGGATGAGCAAAAGCAAGAGGTAGAGCATTTACGTGAACGTTTCAACTTGGAGTTTCGCAATATTGCTAACGAATTGCTAGAAGATAAATCGAAGCGCTTTACCGAAACCAACAAGGAAAACATCGATTTAATCCTGAAACCGCTCAAGGAAAAGATTGCCGAATTTGAAAAAACGGTCGATACCACCCATAAAGCTTCTTTGCAGGATTTTTCAGCTTTGCGCGAGCAGATTGGTAGTTTGAAAGAACTCAATCAGCAAATGAGTAAAGACGCGATAAATCTCACTAAAGCTCTAAAAGGAGAGACGAAAACTCAGGGAAATTGGGGTGAGTTTATTTTGGAATCGGTTTTAGAAAAGTCGGGATTGACGAAAGGGCGAGAATATGTCGTGCAAGAAAGTCATAATGATGAGGAAGGACGGAGGTTTCAGCCTGATGTGATCATTCGTTTGCCAGAAGGAAAATCGATTGTAATTGATTCGAAAGTTTCCTTAATCGGTTACGAGAAAATGGTGAGTGCCGATGACGAAACACAGCGACTTATTGCCGGGAAAGAGCATTTGGCTTCGCTCAGAGCGCATATTAGAGGATTGTCGGAAAAGAATTACCAGCAATTGCATTCTTTAAAAAGTCTCGATTTTGTATTGCTGTTTGTTCCTATTGAACCCGCATTTGCTGCAGCCGTGCAATTAGATCAAGCTTTATTTAATGAAGCATTTGATAAGAATATTGTGGTAGTTAGTCCAACTACTTTACTGGCTACTTTACGCACGATTGCAAGTATTTGGCGTCAAGAGTATCAG
>DAOOQW010000180.1:0-4923 GCA_035388945.1 Flavobacteriales bacterium | reverse complement strand
CTAATCTCGAACCTGTGTTTGAAACGCACGAGGAGAATCTTCCGGTTTACCTTATTTCAGAATCATGATCGCATTCCTTCATTTATTTCTCTACATCCCTTTATTGGGATTTTTGATCAGCTTGTTCTTGCCCGATAAAAACGAAACACTCATTTCTCGGACAGCTTTTTTCACCGTAGGAATTCATCTTGCCGTGTTAATGGTATTTCTGGTGATATGGTTATTAGGCGGACATCCACGATTAAATCTGCGCGATATAGCTCTTTACACAGCCGATGATTATGAGTTTTATCTCGATTTTAGTTTTGATCGAATTACAGCTGTTTATCTGTTTGTAGGTGCTATACTCACTTTTATGGTGACGATTTACAGTCGCTATTATTTGCACCGTGAAAAGGGCTACAAGCGTTTCTTTAATACCACTTTGTTCTTTTATCTCGGATACAATTTGACCATTCTTTCGGGAAATCTTGAAACGCTTTTTATTGGTTGGGAAATGCTAGGAATATCCTCATTCCTGCTGATTGCATTTTATCGTGATCGTTATCTACCAGTAAAGAATGCTGTTAAAGTATTTTCTATTTACCGAATTGGAGATGTGGGAATTATTCTGGCTATGTGGATGAGTCATCACCTGTGGCATGAGAACATCACCTTTGCTAAACTGAGCGATTCGCACATGGTTAGTGCGCATTTGCAAGAACATAGTTGGATTGGAGTTCTCATTTCATTAGCATTCTTACTTACGGCAGCTGCAAAATCGGCTCAATTGCCATTCTCATCTTGGTTGCCACGTGCTATGGAAGGTCCAACACCTTCGAGTGCCATTTTTTACGGTTCACTTTCGGTGCATTTAGGTGTGTTTCTTCTGCTTCGAACTTTTCCATTTTGGGAACACCAATTTTCGGTACGAATTCTAATTGCTTTATTAGGATTATCAACCAGTATTGTAGCTTCTTTAATTGCTCGTGTTCAGTCTTCTGTCAAGAGTCAGATTGCGTATTCATCGATCGCACAAATTGGATTAATCTTTATCGAAATTGCTGCTGGATTTGAGAATTTGGCGCTTTTCCATTTTGCCGGAAATGCATTCTTGAGAACCTATCAGCTGTTAGTTTCTCCTTCGGTAGTGAGTTACATGATTCGGGAGCAGTTTTACAATTTCGTTCCTAAACAGCACACGGTGGAAGACAGTCTGCCGAAAAAAATCGAGTATACCTTGTACATGCTTAGTTTAAAAGAATGGAATCTCGATTCGTTCATGTATCGCCGCCTGTGGAATCCGATGAAACTCATTGGTAAAAAACTCGATTTTATGAGTGTTAATCGGGTCTTAGTATTCTTTGTTATCGTATATGGCATAGGGCTTTACACCGTTTATCATCGAGATTTTTTATCCGAAAACGTTCAACATTATTTACCACTTGTATTTTCCTTGTTTGGGGTAATTATGGTGTTGAAGTCATTCTCGGAACGAATACGTGTGAAGCTGAGCTGGTTGTTGATTATCATGAATCACTTTTGGGTAGCTCTGGCTATTTCGTTTAATGAGAAATTCAAATTCGAGCAGGTGCATTTGTATTTGAGTGGTATTGTGGTAATGGGTTTTGTTGGTTATCTCTGTCTGCGCCGACTTAAAAAATTGGAGCATAGTATCGACTTAGATCAGTTTCATGGTCATTCCTACAAACATCCCAAAATTGCCTTTGTGTTCCTTATCGCTTGCTTGGGATTGACAGGTTTTCCTATCACTCCAACGTTTCTGGGAGAGGATTTGATTTTCTCTCACATACATTCCGATCAATATCTTTTGGCCTCTTTTACGGCTTTGAGTTTTGTGGTGGATGGCTTGTCGATAATCCGAATTTTTGCTCGGGTGTTTTTGGGGCCGCATTCGAAATCTCCAACAGAGATGGCGTATCGTTCATCCTAATTCCCCGGATTAAAATCCGGGGCTATAATTAAAATCCGGGGTTGCTGGGAATAAAAATCTAGGTTAATCGATTATAATCTAGGGTTGCGGGGAATATTTTATTTTTGCACTAGGATTCCTAAAGTCCTTTTTCAAACTACGCAATGACACAAACTAAAATGGAGCTAATGGCGCCAGTTGGTTCGTATGAATCACTCATGGCTGCTATTCAAGCGGGCGCAAACTCGGTTTATTTCGGGGTTGAGCAATTGAACATGCGCACGCGCTCTTCAATCAATTTCACATTAGAAGATTTAGCTGAAATATCTCGAATTTGTACGGAACATTCGGTTAAAACATACCTCACGATTAACACCATTATCTACGATCACGACATCTCCTTGATGAAGAAGATTGTAGACGCTGCTTTTGCCAACAATATTTCGGCTGTTATTGCATCGGATCATGCTGTGATGAATTATGCCAAAAAAATTGGAATGCGGGTGCATATTTCTACGCAAGCTAATGTGACCAATATCGATACGATCGAGTTCTATTCGGCCTATGCGGATGTGATGGTTTTGGCGCGTGAGTTAGGCTTGATGCAAGTGGAAGCGATTAGTAAAGAAATAGCTCGCCGTGATGTGCGCGGTCCATCGGGTGATTTGGTGAAAATCGAAATTTTTGGTCATGGTGCTTTATGCATGGCAGTTTCGGGTAAGTGCTATTTGAGCTTACACTCGAATTTCGCTTCTGCTAATCGTGGTGCGTGTTTGCAAAATTGTCGTCATGCTTATGTAGTGACCGATAAAGAAACCGGTAACGAGCTAGAAATCGACAACGAATACATCATGTCGGCGAAGGATTTATGCACGATTGGATTCCTTGATAAAGTAATGGAATCAGGTGTCAGCGTTTTGAAAATCGAAGGTCGTGGACGAAGTGCCGATTATGTTCATACTGTAATTACTTGTTACCGTGAAGCGATTGATTCGATTTATGATGGCAGTTATTCTCGTGAAAAAGTAGAAGCGTGGACTTATCGACTTGCAACAGTTTACAATCGTGGTTTTTGGGATGGCTATTATTTAGGTCGTACCATGGGAGAGTGGAACGATGAATATGGTTCGAAAGCAACAAAGCGCAAAATCTTTATTGGTAAAGGTTTGAAGTACTATGATGCAGTAAAAGTGGGTGAGTTTCAATTGGAATCACATTCCTTGGAAGTGGGCGATGAAATATTGATCACAGGTCCGACTACCGGAGTTATCCAGCAAATTGTTGAAGAGTTGAGGTTGGATAATGTTAAAACCGATAAAGTGAAGAAAGGTGATGTATTTTCGGTTTCGGTAGAAGCTAAAGTTCGTCCTTCGGATAAGCTGTATAAAATTGTGGATGCCTGATGGTACGTATCACACAGCAACGTATCAAATGCATTGGTTGTAATGCCTGTGTAGAAGTAGCAAAATACCGTTGGCGATTATCAACCAAAGATGGAAAATGTACCTTGATTGGTGGAGTGGAGAAGAAAGGTTGGTATTCGGTTTTAGTGGGAGATGATGAATTGGAATTGAACCAATTAGCAGCACGAAATTGCCCGGTGAATATTATTCGTGTGGAACAAGTTTGACCATGCATTAGTTTCCCTTCGGCAGCCTCGGATGGAACAGGTTTGACAATGCATTAGTTTCCCTTCGGCAGCCTCGGATGGAACAGGTTTGACAATGCATTAGTTTCCCTTCGGTAGCCTCGGACTTTAGTCCGAGGATTAATGATACAGATTAATAAAATGATTTTTACCTACCGCAAAATTGCTCCCACCAATAAGCAGTAGGGATAGCAATGAAAAGGCAATTTTCGAAACGAGCTTTTAGTTTATACTAAAAAATCAGATCGAAAATTGCCTTGTAATGAATAGCCCGGGCACTGCCCAAATAAATAATCTATCGAGTACGAATGAGTTTTTGTTGGATGATTTGTCCGTTCGATTCCCAACGAAGCAAGTAAATACCTGCATGATCAAAGGTTTCGTCGCCTAATTGAAGACTTTTAGGTGCTTTAGTCAGGTAGCGAACTAAACGACCTTGCACATCATATAAGCTCAAGTTTCCTTGGTTATTGGGCAGTTCAATTTGTATGATTCCGTTTGAAGGATTTGGATAAACGGTTAATGCTTGTTGAAGTGCTTCAATTCCTAAAATAGTACCGGGATTTAGGTTGACATGAAAAGTGTCTGTGAAAAAGCAAGTGTCGGCATTAGAAGGAAATAGGTTGGTAATGTCGAGCTTAAAATCGAGCATGGTGTTTTCGGGAATAGCTTGAGTAACTGTAAAGAAAAAGCTGGCTTCAACCACCGAATCTGGATTCCAAGCAGAAGCAAAAACCTGAAAACCGTTACCACTCGTTCCGAAATCCATACCTGCTGGAAGTGCTGATAATGGTGTAATACGCGCCAGTGGATAGGCAAATCCTAACCCGGAAGTATTGGTTAAGTTGAAACGTAGAACCGAATCACCAAAAGAAGCAGAAGTTCCTTCGAAAATAGCTTGATCAGCAGCAGTGTTGAGTGGTAAAAGTGAGCATGCTACATTTTGTATGGCTGGAAATCCCAAGAAAGCAACTGTGTTATTTCCCGAATTCGGAATGGCGAGTGTATCGGTGATTTGGTTGTAATAAATATCTGCCGGACTCGACATGTTTGTTGCCAACGTGATTGGGGCATTCGCAAAATCACGATCGTACTTCACAATTTTTTGTCCGGTCCATGCTGCGATATACCAAGTATCGAGACCATTCCAAGCTAGTCCATCGCAGTTGCCGAGTGTGGTGGTGGCAATAGTTGTCACCACAGAGTCGGTTAATGAAAGTGCTTTGATGGGAGCATTACTTCCCCAATTGACAAATACCAAACGATTGTGAGCTTGGTCGTAAACGATACCGTTTGGACTTTGTACAAGACTTTGAGCCATCACATTCGATACACCGGTGCTCATATTGATGCGGTAAATTTT
>DAOOQW010000179.1:0-4967 GCA_035388945.1 Flavobacteriales bacterium | reverse complement strand
TTGAGGTAATACGTCCGTTTTCCGATTCTGGCCAGGCGGATTCCATAAAACCGCTTTTTCCTAATTGCAGTTTGTGGTGGTGTGGTAGTAACAGCTTCCGAAACAGTATCAACAGGCGCTTTACGATATGCAGGATTTACACATTTTCCAGCAGCATTAATTTCCACTTGAGGTGGATTTACGGGTGCTTGTGCCTGAGATAAATTAGGTTGAAAATACACCATCATCGAAGCCATCATCCCTTTCCAAACCGGACGAGAGAATATTTTCCAAGATAGCTCATGTGTAAATTCGACCTGTTCCAATCGAGCTATTCCGCACAATTCTCCTTTATTCGCCAGTATCAGTTTATCTATTTCTTCCGGTTCCAAATTCCGAATATCGTGCACCTGTTTTTGACAAGAGCTGCAGAAGAAAGCCTTTTCAGGAATAGCAATTCCCGCTTTACAAGGAGAGGAAAGATGTACCTGCATAATATTCCGATTGAAACTGGAAGGTAAGAAAAATAAATATACAGTCCCGCTTCGATCCGCTTCGACAAGCTCAGCGGCCGGACAAGCTCAGCAGTCGTTGGACGAATATGTGGTTCCTGAGCCTGTCGAAGGAAGCACATTTATTTATCTTTGCCCGAAAGCTCCCCGCATGTCGCACCATCACCACGAGGAAGATCACTTAAAAAGCTCGGCATTTATCTCCGATATCGTAATTGGAATGGCTGATGGTTTAACTGTCCCCTTTGCTTTAGCAGCTGGATTAAGTGGTGCAGCTCAAAGCAATTCGGTTGTTATAACTGCAGGGATTGCCGAAATTGTAGCTGGTAGTATAGCAATGGGTTTGGGAGGTTATTTAGCTGGGAAGACAGAACAGGAGCATTATGCGTCCGAATGGAAACGGGAAGAAGAAGAAGTGGAGCGCATTCCTGAACGAGAAAAAGCAGAAGTGCGGGAAGTCTTTGCCGAATATGGTTTGAGCGAAGAAACCCAACATCTTATAGCCGATGAAATGGCTAAGGATAAAAAGAAGTGGATCGAATTTATGATGCGTTTCGAATTGGGATTAGAAGAACCACATGTCAATCGTGCTCGAAACAGTGCGGCAACTATTGGAATAGCCTACATTGTAGGAGGAGTAATTCCGCTTAGTGGATATGTAGTTACCGATACACCCAATTCGGGATTGATGATTTCGGCTATTCTTACCGTTTTGTGCTTATTTATTTTCGGATATTATAAGAGTAAAGTTACCGGACAACCGGCCATAAAAGGTGCGCTGAAAGTTACGTTCATAGGCGTTTTTGCGGCTGCGGCAGCTTTCTTTGTAGCTCGAGCATTTGATCAATTATTATGAGCACATACGAAATGAATTATTAGTTCGTTTGAAAAACCGTTGTGTAATTAAAACAGTTCAACTAAATTCGTTCAGCTCAATTCACCCATAATCAATCAAGTACCCTCACATGAAATCAGTAAAAATCATCTTCTCAGCCTGTATTTTCAGTATATTTCTGTTTAGTTCATGTAAAGACAATGAGCTTCGCATGTGCTTCGAAACCGATAATAATACTCCGAAAGTAAACGAGCGTGTTAATTTCAATGCAACATGTAGCAAAGGATTAGATCTATACCATTGGAATTTTGGTGATGGTCGCGACACCGTAACAAAAGTTCCTAATGTTCAGCATACATTCGACAATGCTGGTTATTATACTGTAACACTTCACAATACAATAACTCAAGTTGTGGGTGAATGCCCTCCAAATGGAAATGGGAATGTAGCTTCATCGACAGTGGAAGTTACTGAATGATTCCATCCGAGAAAGCTTCTGCTAAACCGATATGGGGTATCATTCGGTTAGTGCTTTCTATATTTCTATTTCTGTATTCTTTACTTACCCTCATTCCGCTTTGGTGGAATGAGGGTATTTTATATAATCTAACTGCTCTCGAGGATAGTGGTGGGATTTGCGGAATGAGTTTGGTACTTTTTCTAATTCCCAAGCATAATCTAATTCCTGCTTATCGTTTTACCCGTTGGTTGCCTTTACTTGCTTTCCTCCTACTACTTCAACCGGCAATTCGAGCATCTCGTGAATTTCATAAATTAGATGAAAGTGTTACTCCAGGTGCTCTAAAAGCTTTTTCCTGGGGAAGATGGATCAAAGGAAACAAACCTCCCGTTGCCTCTAAAAGAGTCGAGATACAAGCATCCGACAACAAAAAACTGGAAGGATTTGTCTTTCACAAAAATGGATTGGTAGGTAAACGTCCGCTTATACTCATATTACATGGTGGTGGATTTACTACCGGAAGCGCCATCCACGGTGCCGAACTAGCCATATGCTTAGCCGACCACGAATGGATAACTGCTAGTGTCGATTATCGATTGGCACCTGAAACAGCCTATCCAGGACAAATTGAAGATGTAAAAAACTGGATTAGCTACTTACGGAATCACGCTAATGAGTTGGATATTGATACCACTAAAATTTTCTTAGCTGGCGAATCCGCAGGAGCAACGATAGCACTCAACTCAGCTTATACACTACATGACCCAAAAATCGGAGCGGTTGCTAATTTATATGGTATTACTTCGGCTGATAAGTCCCAAGCTGAACTATGGGAAAGTATAACAGAACCGCTAGATATGTTAGATGCATATCGTGGTTCAACTTCTTTGGATGAGATAAATCCGGTAGCTCAATGTAGTTTGGGAGGAATTCCAACTATCAGCATTCACGGACAAAAAGATCCAATTGTTCATTGGCAACATGCTCAGATATTGTCAGATGCGCTTGCAAAAGCACATATAGATCAACAATTGGTGCTATTACCTTGGGCAACACACTTGTTTAATCATCCCGGTTTCGGACCTTCGGGGCAATTATCGGTTGAATATATTGACCGATTCTTTCGACGACATTTATAACTAAACCAACAGTAAATCAACACACATGTTTACACGTTTTTTCACACGAGGAATAATTGGGCTTAGCCTTTTATTAGCTGCTTGTTCGGGCGGAAAAGAATACGATTTAAAATATCGTCCAACTGCAAATACCCGCTTTGCTTTTAGTAACGTCACAACCATGCATATGGACCAGAAGATGATGGGACAAAATATGAAAATGGATCAGGAGATGATTTATGATGGTGTGTATGAGATTGGAGCAATGGGAAGTGATAGTTCGTATGATGTAACGCTTACTTATACACGCATCCGAGTAAATCAAACAATGGAATCTCCAATGAAAAAAGAAACTAAAATGGATTCCGACAATATTGATACTACTTCAAGTACAGAAGATCAAAAAATGTACACGGAGATTCTGAACGTTCCCATGAAAATGAAAATCAGCAAAACTGGGAAGGTGATGGATTTAAAAGGATTGTCAGAAGCTATAAAAGCAGTTATGTCGGATAGTACAGGTGCAATTTCTAAGGAAGCGGAAGAAATGGCTGGACAATTTTCGGATGATAATTTAAAAAACAGCATGGAATTCATGTTTGCTTTATATCCGGAGAAGAAGGTTTCGCCAAAAGATTCTTGGGAAATTGAACAGAAATATGAAGCTGGTTATCCCATGTTGATTAAACAGAAATATGTTTTCGAAGAGGAGAAAGAAGGAAAAATCATCCTATCCAATACAGGTACAATTCAAACCAATAAAGGCGGAAAAGGCATGATGGCAATGATGGCTAAGATGATTGAATTAAAAGGAGATCAAACCGGAACGATTGAGTTAGATCAAAAGACAGGCTTGCCATTGATGAATAGCTCAGAAATGAAAATCACTGGTGAAATGAATATGATGGGAGTAAAATTCCCAATTCAAATGAATACCACTTCGAAAGTTAGCTTGAAAGCACTCAACTAATTTTATTCAAAACGTAAGGCTTCAATCGGGTCGAGTTTCGCTGCTTTAATGGCCGGAATAAGACCCGATAAAAGTCCCACGATAAAACAAAGGATTGCAGCCAAAATCATCCAAGCCCAAGGAATAATAAATCCTTGATCGAAATACATCGAAACACCATTGCCCATTAATATTCCGAGGACAATTCCTAGAATTCCTCCTAATTGGCAAATAACAATGGCTTCAATCAAAAATTGATTTCGAATCGTAATTGAAGTCGCACCAATAGCTTTACGAACGCCAATTTCGCGTGTGCGTTCGGTCACCGAAACAAGCATAATATTCATCAAGCCAATAGCAGCACCTACTAAAGTGATAATAGCTATTAATGTAGCTGCGATGGTCACAAACGAAAGATTATCAATCAGCATCGCCGATAGATTATCGCTTTTCGTTAATTCAAAATTGGCGGGTTCTTTCGTTCTGAGTTTTCGAATTTTCCTGAAAAATCCGGTTGCTTCTGCTACAGTTGCATCAATGGTTGCAGGAGAATCAGCCAAGACATTAATAACGAATGACATGGAATTCGAACCAAAATGTTGACGCACATTTAATACCGGCAACAAAACAATTTTATCTCCTCCAAAGCCAAAGCTGGAGCCTTTTTCTTTCAATAATCCGATCACTTTCACTTTAAGCGCACCAACCGAAATTTCTTTTCCAATAGGAGAAGATTTAGGGAATAAATTTTTCTTGAGTTCTTGACCAATCAGTGCAACGTTAGAACCAGTATTAATCTCAGTCATAGAGAAATTTCTTCCCTCCGATAATTCATAACCCGCAGTGATGAGGTAGTTTTCGTCCCCACCAAAAATTGTAATGTTCGGATTTGTTTTTAATGAACCCGATTTCACAGTTGAAATACGCGATCCCACACAGCTAATACCAACTTTACAAGGGAACCGAAATTCGTCTTTAAACCGACTTGCCTCTTCAAACGAGATTGTTTTATAAACAGGAGGACGCTTCCCGCCTTTTCCAATACGCATGTTAGATCCACGATTTCGGATGTTAAACGTATTCGCACCCATCGAGGTAAAATTGGAAGTAATAC
>DAOOQW010000178.1:3806-4982 GCA_035388945.1 Flavobacteriales bacterium | reverse complement strand
TATTCAAAACCAAAATTCCACCGCACTGAGCCATTGCTTCAATAATCAAAACACCCGGCATAACTGGATTTCCAGGAAAGTGACCACGGAAGAAATCTTCGTTCATTGTCACGTTTTTCACTCCCACCACATGTGTTTTGATTATTGAAGCAATGGCTCAGTGCGGTGGAATTTTGGTTTTGAATACTGTTCCAGATCCGGAAAATTATCTAACCTATTTCATGAAGATCGACAATGTCAAATTCAAACAAAAGGTTATTCCTGGTGGTACATTAGTGTTTAAACTTGAATTGATTTCTCCTATTCGCAGAGGTATTTGTCACATGAGAGGTGTTGCATACGTCAATAATAAACCTGTTACAGAAGCCGAAATGATGGCTCAGATTGTAAAAGAGAAGGGACTTAGCGATTAATTCACATTTGACTACATTTGGCTTCGAATTACACGAATGAACCAAACACTTGCTTCCATACATCCCGATGCGAAAATCGGTGAAGGAGTTACAATTAGTCCTTTTGTAACAATATACGGTGATGTAACTATTGGTGAAGGTACCTGGATAGGTCCTAACGTTACCATAATGGACGGAGCCAGAATAGGTAAACACTGCCGAATTTTTCCTGGAGCTGTCATTTCAGCAATTCCTCAGGACCTCAAATTTAATGGTGAAGTTACTACTGTCGAAATAGGCGATTATACGACCATTCGTGAATGTGCCACCATAAACAGAGGTACTACAGATCGGATGAAAACAGTCGTTGGGCACCATACCAATATCATGGCTTATGCTCACGTTGCACATGATTGTATCATCGGTAATTATTGCATTTTAGGTAATGCTGTGAATATGGCTGGGCATGTTGTAGTTGACGATTATGCCATCTTAAGTGGTATGTCAGCAATACATCAGTTTGTGCATATCGGAGCTCACGTTATGGTTTCGGGTGGTTCTTTGGTACGTAAAGACATTCCTCCTTTTGTTAAAGCAGCTCGAGAGCCGATGTCATATGTGGGGATTAATTCCATTGGTTTACGTCGAAGAGGCTTTTCTAACGAACGAATTAGTGAAATTCAAGACATCTATCGGGTACTATTCCAAAGTGGATTGAATACAACTAAAGCCATTCAGAAGATCGAAACCGACATGCCTGCTAGCCCAGAACGAGATGAAATTG
>DAOOQW010000178.1:0-3796 GCA_035388945.1 Flavobacteriales bacterium | reverse complement strand
AAATTGTTCTGTTTGTTCAAGCTGCAAGAAGAGGAATAATTCGGGGTTACGGATCTGAAGAATAGAAACCATCAATCAGATGGAAATTACTCTTAATGAGGTTGGTAAGCGCTATAACTTCAACTGGATATTTAACGGTTTAAGTTGGCATATTGCATCAGGTGATCGATGTGTGTTTTTGGGTGCCAATGGTTCAGGAAAATCAACTTTACTTCAGATAGTTGCCGGTTCTATTTTAAGTTCAGCAGGTAAAATTCAATGGCGAATTAATGAACAGGAAATCGAACCTGAACATGTTTACCAATATGTGAGTATTGCAGCACCTTATCTTGAATTAATAGAGGAATTTACGTTGACAGAGTTGATTCATTTCCATTTCTCCGTCAAGAAATCGATTAATAATCTTAGCGAATCGGAGATACTTCAGAAATCAGGTCTCACCCACGCTGCTGATAGGCGAATCAGTTATTTCTCCAGTGGAATGAAGCAACGTGTTCGACTGATATTGGCGATTTTGAGTGATACTCCATTGCTTTTACTGGATGAACCATTATCCAATTTGGATTCACGTGCTTCTGAATGGTATCGAGCTCTTTTAGAGGAATTTGGTGGTAGTCGGACTATTTTAGTCAGCTCCAATCATCAAGAGCCCGAATATTTTTTCTGCAATCGACGCTTATTAATTGAAGATTTTCATCGCTCATGAGAATCGGTTTACTATCCGATACACATGGGTATTTGGATGAAGGCATATTGAAACATCTTCATTCTTGTGATGAAATTTGGCATGCAGGTGATATTGGATCGAAAGAAGTTACAGATAGATTAGCTAGTATTAAACCATTACGAGCTGTTTATGGAAACATAGATGGGAATGACCTTAGAAAGGAATTCCCAGAGGATAATCGGTTTATCTGTGAAGGAGTTGATGTTTTAATTACCCATATAGGTGGATATCCAGGCAGGTATTCCCAGCATGCAGCGCAATTAATTCGAACTGCTCCACCAAAACTCTTCATTTGTGGGCATTCGCATATCCTCAAAATACTTCCCGATAAAAAATTTGGGTTATTGCACATGAATCCAGGAGCTGCAGGTCAGCATGGGTTTCATTTAATTAGAACTATGATTCGTTTTTCAATAGATGATAGCCGAATTCACTCAGCTGAAGTTATTGAATTGGGTAGGAGAGGAGCAATAATTTAATTCCCTAATGCTAGTTATTTGGGTTAGGAAAGGTAATTTGAAGTTTATCAGCAAGCGATTTTAAATCACTAATCACCTTTTCATTTAAGGGGATTCCTTCTTTTTCACGAATGATGGCCATTTCTCTTTCTGGATCACCTGGTATTACTACTTGTTCTTGTCCAGCTACAGTTGCAGCAGAACGAAATGTTCTAATCCAGTTATCCATGTGAAATAAAAATTCATCTGCTGGACGAAAAGCATCAATTCGCATGGCTCCAAAGAAATGTCCAATTCCTTCGCCAACAGGATCATTAGGTGGATCAAGGAAAGCAACAAAAGGTGGCACCCAAGGACCATAATTGGCACCAGAAAGTACTGCTGAAAAAATATCAACAACAGAACCTAAACAGTAGCCTTTATGACTACCGTGTTCTTTATCACTACCTAATGGAAGAAGAGCGCCTCCAGATGAAAGTGAAAAGGGGTCACTTGAAGAACTTCCATCTTTCGTTTGTATCCATCCATCGGGAGCTTGTTTTCCTGTGCGCTGTAATATTTCAAGTTTACCATTTGCTGCTGTTGTAGTAGCAAAATCGGCAACAAAAGCAGGTTCATTTCCTGCTGGAATAGCAAATGCCATTGGATTGGTGCCTAATAAACGATCGGTTGACCAAGTTGGAGCAACAAGTGGACTTGCATTAGTCATGGCGATGCCAATCATATTTTCATTTAGAGCCATCATGGCATGTTCACCAGCAATACCAAAATGGTTTGAACCTTTTACTGCTACCCAACCCGAACCTGCGATTTTAGCCTTATCAATCGCAAGTTGCATAGCAAATGGTGCAGCAACTAATCCAAGAGCACTATCTGCCTGAACAGTAGCTGTAGATGGAGTTTCATGAACAATTTTAATTATGGGTTGCGTATTGATTCGTTTCTTCTCCCAAAGACGGTGATAACCACTTAAACGAGCAACACCATGCGAATCAATGCCTCGTAAATCGGCTGAAACTAAAACTTTCGCAGCAGTTTGAGCATCGTTTTCGGAGCAGCCCATTTGACGGAAAACGTTGTGAGTGAATGAAAGCAGAGAATTATAGGAATAGTTCATGAGAGAATAAACAGGATATTAACAAGTGTAATGGGTAAAATTCACATTGCCACTAAGCGCACAAATATATAATTTAGCGATTCTTGTCGTCCGGCTTTTGAAATAAGGAATCCGGATTTCAACTCTAAACAAATTCAACTATGAAAGTGAACATTCAATCCGTGCATTTTAATGCAGACAAGAAATTACTTGATTTTATTGAGCTAAAACTTCAAAAACTAGCAACACACTATGATAAGATAATAGAAAGTGAAGTGACCCTTCGTTTGGACAATGCGAGCAACAATGAGAATAAAATTGTTGAGATTCGTTTGCATGTGCCTGGAAATGATTTGTTTGCAAAACGACAATGTGCTACATTTGAGGAGGCGGTAGATGAATCAATTGATGCATTGAGAAACCAAATGATTAAGCATAAAGAAAAAATTCGACAGGTCTAAAATTCTGATTCTAAAGATTTTGATTTGCGCTGTGTAAAAATAGCTGCAGAATTTTTTAAAAATGTTTGGTGGGAATGATTTCTTACCTACATTTGCACACCTTTTTTGAAGGGTGATAGATGCGATAGCAAAAATCATAAATCAAAAAAGGTAAAAGCCGAAGTAGCTCAGCTGGTAGAGCAGCTGATTTGTAATCAGCTGGTCGGGGGTTCGAGTCCCTTCTTCGGCTCTGTTCTTTGTAGTAATTTTTTTTTATTTCTTCAAAGAGGTTGGGGAGATAGTCAAGCGGTCAACGACAACAGACTGTAAATCTGTCCTCTCCGAGTTCGAAGGTTCGAATCCTTCTCTCCCCACCAAGGAAAAGAGAACAGGTGCATATTCGAAAGTTTAGGATTTTGGTCTTGAACAAGAAAGTATGGTCAAGCGGAAGTAGCTCATTTGGTAGAGCGTCAGCCTTCCAAGCTGAGGGTGGCCGGTTCGAGCCCGGTCTTCCGCTCCAAGGAGAGAAGAGCGTGCAAAAAGTTTATGATAATATAAACAATTGAGACCGGTCTTCCACTCCATTTTTTTAGAAGTTGCGGCTAAATTCTTACCGGCCGTTGTAGCTCAGTGGCAGAGCACTTCCTTGGTAAGGAAGAGGTCGAGGGTTCAATTCCCTCCAACGGCTCAAAAGGCTAGGAACAACTTCAAAAAAAATTAAATAAGATTAAAAAATTAATTGAGATTTCTCATTAACTAAATAAATAAACACAACTTAAATTTATAATTGCAATGGCAAAAGAAAAATTCGACCGCTCCAAACCGCACGTTAACATCGGTACTATTGGTCACGTTGATCATGGTAAAACTACCTTGACAGCAGCTATCACATCTGTATTAGCAGATCAAGGATTAGCTGAAATCAGAGACTTTTCTTCAATCGACAATGCTCCTGAAGAGAAAGAAAGAGGTATTACAATCAATACTTCGCATGTTGAGTATGCAACAGCAAACCGTCATTACGCTCACGTTGACTGTCCAGGTCACGCGGATTACGTAAAGAACATGGTTACTG
>DAOOQW010000177.1:0-5015 GCA_035388945.1 Flavobacteriales bacterium | reverse complement strand
AATGGTTGTTCAGCTTCATACACAGAACAAAATGTAGTTCAAGTGCTGGAACAGCCTGTTGCTGGTTTCCGAACAAGTCCTGAAGTTGTGTTTATTGGTGGTGATGAGTTGGAATTAACCAGCTTATCGGAAAATGCTCTTTACTGTTATTATGTGATTGGTAACGACACCATTTTAGGCTGTACCAATACATATAACTTCACCGAAGAAGGTGTTTATTCGATAACTCAAGTAGTATTGAATGCATTGGGTTGTACTGATGAAATCACTCATACAGTTACTGTCGAATATGGAACAGAATACTATGTTCCAACAGCCTTCTCTCCGAATAATGATGGAAATAATGATGAATTCTTAGTAGTTGGCTCTGAGATAAAAGAATTCTCAATTATCATTTTCGATCGTTGGGGAAATGAGATTTTTACCAGCGATAATATTGAAAAAGGCTGGAAAGGACTTACTCCGGGGAATCAACCTATGCCAGAGGGAGTTTATTCGTATCGACTAGAAATGAGAAGTAAGCTCAATAAAGACATTGTAAAAACGGGAGCTGTCACGCTACTTCGTTAAATAAAAAAAGGCTGCCCGATATGAGCAGCCTTTTTTATTCGAATTAAAATCAATTATTGTTTTACAATTTTCAATACCTGACGAGCTCCATTACCTTCTACAGATAGTAGGTAGATTCCGGTTTTGTAGTTGTTCAAGTTCAATACATAATTGAAGTTATCTCCATTCGTATTGATGGTTTCGTTAGATAACACACGACCAGTTAAATCCATTACACGGAAAGTCACATTATCAGCCATGTTCATACGAACAGAAACACTCATGAAATCGCTTGCTGGATTTGGATAAGCTTCAACCATCATAGCATCTTCCATGATATCGCTGCTTGATTCTTCGGCAGTGATTTTAGCAACACTTGTTTGGCAGTTTTGTAAACCTAACACCGCATCCACGTCAAAGCCATCGCCATCGCCAGGGAAGTTAGAAACTCCTACGAAAGTGATGTCAGTAATTTTGATGTAATTCACCACAGCTAGACTTCCAAAATCCAATTTACCATCGCGACAAATTACGTTCGTACCTGCTACTTCACCATTTCCAGCATCGCCCGGAAGGATAACTAAATCGTAGAAATCAACTCCATTGCAAGATCCTTGTACACGAGCTTTTTCAGGATAGTTTCCGCAAGTACGGCTAGCTACATCGTTAAAAGATGTTTCGAAAATTTGCACATCAGCTCCCGGACCATTGTAAAGACTGTAAGGGAATGAAAGAATCACTGAACCACCATTTCCAAGTGAGTAGAAGTTATTGTTAGCTGGTGTAGTTGTTACGTCGTTAGCGTAAACGTTGAATGGATTAGTTGGTAATCCCAACATTTTGTTTTGGTTATCGCGAGCAACAGGAATAGGAGCATTGTTTTCGGTCAAACCTTGAGTTGATTGTGGATTTCCTAAGAATCCGCTAGCTGCATAACGTGACAAACCTGTTTGGACTGGGAATGAACAACCAGTAGAATTTCCGCTAACACCATCTACATCGTATCCGTCTGCATCGATAGTAAAGAGTGTAATGTCGGAAACGTCTTTAATTTTCAAGTATTTCGCCCAAGGCAGGCAACCTAAATCTAATGAACCATTGTGGCAAATTGGATTTGCAGCAGAAGTAAGTTCAACCCAATTACATAAATCTTGAGAAGCCCAAACGCGTGCTTTTTCTGGATAGGTAGAGCAATCATAACCCCATGTTGTTTCAAATACGGTTAAATCATCGCCTGCACCATTGCAAATTGGTCCCGACATTTCTACCGTAATTTCACCACCAAATCCAAGTGCGTAGAAGTTTTCTGGTCCCTGAATATCGTTGTTCTCAGGAGCACCATACGTTTTAGTCAAATCAGAACGAGTGGCCATAACTGGAGAAACAGCATCTGCCATAGTTCCTTGCGGAGAAGAGATTACATTACTGATGTAAACCTGTGCTTCGAGCGTTTGGGTAGCTGCAGAAAGAGCAAGTGCAGCAACCGCCATTTTTAATGTGTAATTAGTTTTCATGGGTGTTAGGTTTTAAAGTATGACAACAAATGTATATTTCTTACATATTGCCCTATTTGTTAAAATGGTCGTTTAATAACAATTTAATTCACAATTAAGACGATTTAATGGGTTTTGGGTGTAAATGAGTGCGTTAGCGCTAATAAATAGCTAATTATTTATACTTATTATAAATATGTTTCTTACATCATGTTAGTTGTCTATCGTTTTTATTGGGTAAATGATCCTTAAGTATTAGTGCTCACAATTTAAAGAAAAGGTACTGAGTGGATAAAGAGCTGATTAAGTGCGTTTTTATGGGTGTTCGTGAATCTGCTTATAGTCATAAACTAGAAAAGACGCCGAAAGGGCGTCTTTTCAGAATTTGCTTTGGGGGCATTTCGTCCCTCCCCGGATTGAAATCCGGGGTTGCTAGAGTTATAATCAAAATTCGAGTAGAGAAGGGCATAAACTAGAAAAGACGCCGAAAGGGCGTCTTTTCAGAATTTGCTTTGGGGGCATTTCGTCCCTCCCCGGATTGAAATCCGGGGTTGCTAGAGTTATAATCAAAATTCGAGTAGAGAAGGGCATAAACGAAAAAAGACGCCGAAAGGGCGTCTTTAATTATTGGAGGTTCCGAGCGGATTTAGCTCATGATATGTTTATTTTTTATTGGTATTCGTGAATCCGCTAACAGTCATTAACGAAAAAAGACGCCGAAAAGGCGTCTTTCGCATTTGGAGGTTCCGAGCGGATTTGAACCGCTGTACAAAGTTTTGCAGACTTCTGCCTAACCGCTCGGCCACGGAACCGTTTTGAGGGGTGACAAAAGTAGTAAAATCAGTCACGTAGCCAAGAAAAAAATTGCGAAAATCTACTGATTACGTGAAAATTTAGGAAATGCTTCTCTCTGAGTTAATTGGATCGACAAATTCGGCCAAGCATTGCGGACATAAGCAATCCATATACATCCGGCGAATCTTTGCCAAGTTCTCTTTCGAGATCGTTAACTTATCACACCAACAGCCTTCTTTTACTACACAGGTAAAGCTGTGGCCACATTTGCCACATACCTTTTTCTTGCTAATCTTCTGTTTGAGGAATTTCCACATATCACGACTCCATCACGATGCTAACTCCGGCAACTTTACCTTCTATCGGAGGATTTAACTTCGTAACCTTGATTTTTGTTTTACCCAATGCAGGAAAATTCATCCGAAGGCTATCAATAATCCGTTTAGCTACATGTTCCAATAGCTTCGAAGGGATCTTCATTTCCTTTTGAATCAAGGCATACAAAGCCACATAGTCAATCGCTTCGGTTAACGCATCTGTATTGGCAGCTTTGCTCAAATCAGTCTCTACTTCCAGATCAATACGAAACCATTGTCCTTCCTCGCGCTCTTTGGTATAAAGCCCGTGGTAGGCAAAGAACTCCATGCCTTCGAGTAAAATCTTCCCTTTGGTCACGCAAACTTAGTTTTGGTATACTCCAAGGCTTTGTTAAAACGGGCTGCCACTTCTTCTTTCCCTAACAAACTACACACTTCAAACATGGATGGTCCTGCAGGTAAGCCGGTAATCAAAATTCGAAAACCTTGAAGCACCTGTCCGATTCCTACTCCAATCGATTCCAAATATGCCTTGGATGTTACTTCTAAATTAGCAGCCGAATAATCGTTTGTTGTAGCTAAAGCATCGCGCCAGCCTTCCAAAATCCCTTGTGTTTCGGGCTTCCATTTCTTGCTTAAAGTTGCTTCATCCCAAGTTGTTGGTGCCTCAAAAAAGAAACGAGCATGCTCTAGAAAATCATTCACGAAATTTGCACGCTCTTTTACTAAACCTACCACCGTAGTTACAAACTCAATTGGACGATTAAATCCAGCCGCCTGCAACAAAGGCATAAACTCAGCAGCTAATTCGGCATCCGAATGCTTCAACAAATACTGATGGTTGAACCATTTCGCTTTTTCAAAATCGAATTTCGCTCCTGCCTTACTCACACGCTCCAAGCTAAACAATTGAACAAGCTCATCCAAAGTGAACATCTCCTGAGTTGTACCCGGATTCCAGCCCAACATACACAAGAAGTTCAGCACAGCTTCAGGATAATATCCTTTCTCACGATATCCGCTTGTGGTATCGCCCGTGTGTGGATCAACCCAATTTAATGGAGCAACCGGAAATCCTAATCGATCTCCATCACGTTTGCTCAATTTACCATTTCCATCGGGCTTCAAAAGCAAAGGCAAATGCGCAAACTGTGGCATCACCTCTTCCCAACCTAAATAGCGATATAACAACACATGGAGTGGGGCAGAAGGCAACCATTCTTCTCCACGAATCACATGCGTAATCTGCATCAAATAATCATCTACCACATTCGCCAAGTGATAGGTAGGCATGCCGTCCGACTTAAACAGCACCTTATCATCCATGTTCTGTGTTTGAACCACAATCCATCCACGAATAATATCATGAAAACGCACTTCTTCTTGACGTGGCAGTTTCATCCGAATCACATAGGGCTCACCCGCATCTAAACGACGTTTTACCTCATCTTCCGACAGCGTGACCGAGTTCTTCATCGACATACGCGTAACTGCATTGTACTGCGGCGAAGCCACTTTAGCAGCCGTTAACTTAGCACGCATATCTTCTAATTCCTCGGGCGTATCAAATGCATAATAAGCATGACCGCTCGCCAACAATTTCTCAGCATACTCACGGTACATCGCTTTACGCTCACTTTGACGGTAAGGCGCATGCGGACCACCATGCAGCGGACTCTCACTTGGGTTAATTCCCAGCCAATTTAAAGCTTCCATAATGTAGGCTTCGGCACCGGGAACAAAACGGTTTTGATCGGTATCTTCAATACGAAGAATAAAATCGCCCCCTAATTTGTGGGCAAAGAGGTAATTATAAAGAGCCGTACGAACACCTCCAATATGCAGGGTTCCGGTAGGACTA
>DAOOQW010000176.1:0-5027 GCA_035388945.1 Flavobacteriales bacterium | reverse complement strand
ATTGCGCTGTTATGGCATTTATTTACCACCAGCAAACAAGAAGTAGCAATCATGGAAAATCTCCCATTTGAGCAAGACGAACAGTAAAAAACAGCAGCTATGAAAACAGTTCAATCTAACGCCCGTTTGAATTCAAGTTGGATGCTCCTGCCGGCAATGTTATTTACAACATTGTCAGCAGTTGCCCAACAGGCTGCTCCTGAAGCAGCTGCAGCAACTCCAGTAGAATCTCCATCACTCATGATGAATCCAACATTCATCATCCTTCTGGTAACAACATTAGTTTTATTAGGAGTGATTTTGAGCTTGTCAGGAGCCATACGCAACCTTTCTGAATCAGGAAGAGCTAAACTTCGCAAAGACAAAATTTCTAGTCTAAGCCCGATTTTAGCACTTGCGTTTTTATTGCCACTTAGCAGTTCAGCTCAAGAAGTTGCAACAGGACCAACTACTGATAAATGGATGCCTCCTGTTCAAATCGCAGGACTCGACAGTTGGATTTTCGTATTAATGCTAGTAATGATTATTATAGAATTCATCATTATTCTAGGATTACTTAAGTCAATCAAACAACTTCTTATCGGATTTGGCTTCCAACCAGCTCCAGATATGGAAAATGTTAAACCTTGGATTAACTGGAAATGGCTCGATCGTCAATTAACAGATGCTGTTCCATTGGAACAAGAAGCTACTGTTATGACCGACCATGAGTACGATGGTATTCGTGAGTTGGACAACAATCTTCCTCCTTGGTGGAAATACGGATTTTATTTTACGATTGTATTCGGTATAGTGTATCTCTTCAACTATCACGTTTCACACAGCTCTCCACTCCAAACACAGGAATATCAATCTTCAATGATTGAAGCTGAGTTGTTGAAAAAAGAGCATTTGAAAGAAGTAGGATCAAATGTTGACGAGACTAATGTTACCATCTTAACAGATGCTGCTTCTATGGCTTCTGCTAAAGAAATCTTTACTGGCAACTGTGCTGCCTGCCATGGTCAAAATGGTGAAGGTGGAGTTGGTCCCAACTTGACAGATCCTAACTGGATACATGGAGGAGGAATTCAAAATGTATTCAAAACCATCAAATATGGTGTTCCTGCAAAAGGGATGATTGCTTGGCAAGCTCAGTTGAAACCTGAAGCAATGCAAAAAGTAGCCAGCTATATCCTCACTTTACAAGGAACCAATCCGGCAAACGCAAAAGCTCCTCAAGGAGAAGTTTGGGTTGAGCCAACTACCACTCCAGGCGATACATCAACAGTAAAAACCGACACCACCAAAGCGATGGCTGCCACTGAAGTCAAATAAAACCCAACCCACACCATGGATTCCGACCCTAAAAGGGAAAACCCAACCCACGATGAATCCTTCCGCGACTCCATTAACACCATCACTGCTGATGGAAAACGGAATTGGATTTACCCGCAAAGACCCAAAGGGAAGTTCTACAACAGACGGACAATTGTAAGTATTGTCTACCTGATTCTGTTCTTTACCATTCCATTCATAAAACTTGATGGTGATCCACTGGTTTTAATGAATATCGTTGAACGAAAGTTCATCATTTTCGGACTTGTCTTTTTTCCTCAAGACTTGTTCCTGTTTGCACTGGCGATGCTCACATTTATGGTGTTCATCGTGCTATTTACCGTCATCTTTGGAAGGTTGTTCTGCGGATGGGCTTGTCCTCAGACCATTTTCATGGAAATGGTTTTCAGGAAGATTGAATATTGGATTGAGGGCGATGCAAACAAGCAACGTCAACTCGATAAAGGTCCTTGGAACTTGGAGAAAATCCGAAAAAAAGGCAGCAAAACGTTCATCTTCTTTGTTCTTTCTTTCTTGTTTGGAAACTTCTTCCTTTCCTATATCATCGGGATGGATGAATTGATTAGCATCGTACAAGAGCCGCTCAGCAAACATTACGGGGGATTCTCTGCGATGATCTTCTTCACTGGAGCTTTCTTTTTCGTTTACATGTATTTCCGCGAGCAAGTATGCTTAGTTGTTTGTCCTTACGGACGATTACAAGGTGTACTCTTAGATCGGAACTCTATCATGGTAGCATACGACTATGTTCGTGGCGAACCTAGAGGAAAACATCATAAAGGAGATGACACATCCAAACTAGGCGATTGTATCGATTGTGGTTTATGTGTTCGTGTTTGTCCAACTGGAATCGACATTCGTAACGGTACTCAGCTCGAATGCGTGAATTGTACTGCATGTATTGACGCCTGCGATGGTATTATGGAAGGAATCCATAAGCCTAAAGGATTAATACGTTACGACTCTGAAAACGGTATTGCATCAGGCAAAAAGCTAACATTTACTTTAAGAATGATTGGATATTCAATCATTTTAGTAGGACTAATGGTCGGCTTAAGTTTTGGAATCGCAGGTAGAAGCAAAGTAGAAGCTACTATACTTCGTGCTCCAGGAATGATGTTCCAAGAAGTTGGTAAAGACAGTATCAGTAATCTGTACAATTTCAAAATAGTCAATAAGACTAAGGAAGAGATGAAACTGGATTTAATTCTTGAATCTCCGGCAGGTGTTATTAAACATGTTGGATCAAAAGAAAAGTTCAATATTCCATCAGCAGGATTAGCAGAAGGAACATTCTTCGTAACTATTGCTCGTAAAGATCTGGAAGGCAGAAAGAATGAGATAAAATTCAAACTCAATGTCGACGGAGAAACGCTGGAAAATACCAAAACGAACTTCCTCGGACCTGTTAAGTAATTTCATGTAAAACCCAACCATCATGAAAAATTCAAAAATCTGGACATGGGGCACTGGAATAGCAATCGTTTATTCTTTGTTTGCCCTCGGAATTATCGGAATGGTCGTAAATAGTTTCGGCAAGAAGCTCGACCTTACTTCGAAAGATTACTATGCTAAAGAGCTTGTATTTCAAGAGCAAATCGATAAATCGAACCGTTCGAAAGCTTTAGCAGAGCCGCTCAGCTGGAAAGTGGAAACCGGAAAATTACTGATTAGCTATCCAGCATCTTTTACTGGAAAGAAAATTGGCGGAACCATTACGCTTTTCAAGCCTTCTAACAACAATTCGGATGTGAACTTCCCCGTTCAAGCAAATGCTGAAATGAAACAGGAAATTCCAACCGGAACGCTTGGAAAAGGCATGTACAAGCTCCGTATCGATTGGTCGGCTGATGCTCAAACGTATTACAACGAAGGTGTTGTTGTTTTAAACTAGGTTGTCATGGAACTCCTGATTGCTGCATTTAGCTTAGGAATACTTGGAAGTTTCCACTGTGTGGGAATGTGCGGACCTATAGCATTAGCATTACCGGTTCATCAACTTAGTCCACAAGGAAGAATTGCTGGTATCATCCTTTACAACGTTGGTCGTGCATTTACCTATGCCGTTCTAGGTGCCATTTTCGGCGCACTTGGAATGGGTGTAATTCTAGCGGGTTACCAACAAACACTTTCGATTGTTTTAGGTGTTCTCTTACTTCTAACAGTTGTACTTCCTTCAGTTAAAAAAGATGGATTTTTCTCTGTTGTGTTTCCTCAGTTAGCATTTTGGCTTAAAGCGCGTTTCAGCTATTTGTTCAGCAAACGTTCGTACACAGCTCTTTTTCTAACTGGTGTGTTCAATGGCTTATTGCCATGCGGACTAGTATATATGGCACTTGCCGGAGCTACTGCTTCAGGCGATATTTTCTTGGGTGCACTGTTCATGGCGGTGTTCGGGTTGGGTACTTTGCCCGCTATGTTCAGTGTCACCCTCTTTTCTTCTCTATCTGCATCATTCCGCAGCTCTATGCGTAAATTAGCACCTATCGTTGCTGGTGTTATGGCATGTCTGCTCATTTTAAGAGGACTTGGACTTGGTATCCCGTATATCAGTCCGGAACTTTCTCATAAAGACAATACAGAACATTCCTGCTGTCACAAACCGGGAATGCAACAAGAGCATTAATTTCCCATGCAAACTGACCTTCTCCGTAAATATGCTGTCCCGGGACCTCGATACACGAGCTATCCAACGGTTCCCTATTGGGACTCGGGACGGCCGGAGGAGGAATCATGGGAAAATCGTTCTCTCCAAACCTACTTAAGGAACAATGGTGAAAACGGAATCAGTTTGTACATCCATCTACCTTATTGTGAAAGTCTTTGTACTTACTGCGGATGTACGACTCGTATCACTCGCAATCACTTAGTTGAAAAGCCTTACATACTTGCCGTTCTCAACGAATGGAGCAAATACCTCGATCTTTTTGCCACCACACCTCGGTTGGCAGAATTGCACTTAGGTGGAGGAACTCCTACATTCTTCAGTCCCGAAAATTTGAAATTTCTACTGGATGGGATTTTAGGTACTGTGGTCGTTACACCTGATGCGGAATTCAGCTTTGAAGGACATCCAGGCAACACCACACGCGAACATCTAGAAACTTTATTTGAGTTAGGATTTCGTCGGGTTAGTTTTGGGATTCAGGATTTTGATGTAAAAGTGCAAGATGCTATCCATCGATTTCAAACGGTAGAAGAAGTCGAAACAATTACACGTACGGCTCGCGAAATTGGCTATACATCGATCAATTACGACTTAATTTACGGATTACCATTTCAAACATTAAGTGGTATTACGACTACCATCGAAGAAGTGGTTCGTTTAAAGCCTGATCGGATTGCCTTTTATAGTTATGCCCATGTTCCTTGGATAAAACCTGGTCAACGCAAATTCACCGAAATGGATCTTCCTCTCCCCGATCAAAAAAGGGAGCTATATGAAAAAGGTCGTGAAATGCTCGAAAATGCTGGATTTACAGAAATCGGCATGGATCATTTTGCTTTGAAAAACGATTCCCTCATGCTTGCCGAAGCAGAAGGACGACTCAATCGGAATTTCATGGGTTATACCACAACCCAAAGTGAACTCCTGATTGGTTTAGGAGCATCTTCCATTAGTGATTGCGGAACAGCTTATGTGCAAAATGAGAAGAAAGTAGAAGACTACCTTGCTCGTGTAAAAAAGG
>DAOOQW010000175.1:0-5037 GCA_035388945.1 Flavobacteriales bacterium | reverse complement strand
ACAACCTCCAATATTTACTGCCGCACCTGTTGGATTGTGAAGTTCAATCCAATCTTCAAAGTTTCCAATATCATCGCCGATGGTTGAAATATTGGAACATGAAAACTCATTGATTACAACCTGCCCATTCGACAAGAATCCTGTCAGAATAAGGAGTGTAGGTAGAATTAAACGTAAGAGTTTTAGCATTTTGATAAGCTGTGGTCAGGTACAATCTTCAAATTTATGAAAATGTTCCATTTTGCTCAAATAAATTATTAAAACTCTTACGTATTCAAATCTGATACATTAAAACTCTAGTCGGTAACTTAGTGTTGGAATTATTCCTGCTTGTGTAGCAATTTCAACCTTTCTCGAATCATCATTGAAATATCTACCATACTCATTCAATCGGTTTGTTGCATTTTGAATGTCGATTTTCCAAACTCGAGTGGTCTTATTTTTATTTATCGTGTAGCTAATACCAAGATCGGTTCTCCAATAGGCCGAAGCTTGAAGTTCATTAACTCGCGAATTATCATAAATACCATAACCTTGTGCTATTGACTCTTCCAATAAAACAGGCGTATATCTTCTTCCTCCAGCGAAAACAGCTCGAATATTTAAGCTTAACGTATTTCGATTTCCCATTTTAAATTCTTTCCCTGCCAAGAAACTACTTGCATAATTTCCATTGTAAGAAGTGTTTCTTAAGACATTATCAGAACCACGGTATTTGGAATCATAAATCGACCCTGTGAACATGAAGTAATAACGTTTTGAGAAGTATTTTTCTAATGTCAATTCATACCCATAATTATAACCTGTTCCAGAATTTTTAGCAGCAATTGTTGTGAATCCTTGCGACATATTTATCATCGATAAACCATTCAATTCTGTTTTATCAACCGGAATGGCGTATAAATCCTGATAATAAGTTTCCATTTTAACATGCAAATGTTCGGTTAGCATTGTTTCATAACCGAATACATAATGTCTTGCTTTAGAGTAACCTAAATTTTTATTCGGATTTATTATGCTTCCATCGCTCAATTGCACTTGTCCGTAGTAAATGGGCAAATCTTCTAAGCGACTGTGTAAACCAATTCCAGCACTCAATATTTGCGAACCTTTCACATTCCATTTCACTCCAATTCTTGGTTCAAACGCTTCAGAACCATTCAATAAAAAGCGTGAATAATGAACTCCAGAGTTTAATGTCCATTTATCACTTATGCGATATTGCCAGTTTGCAAATGCTTGAAATAACCCTGTATTTCCATTTTTATCGAGATTTACGATAGGTTTTTCTAATTCATAATCATACATAACTGATTTCATTGAATAGCCTAATTTACTTGCTATAAAGCCTGATTTCAGGCTGTGTTTTCTGTTGAATTTATGATTTAATGTAATTGAAGCGCGTAGGGCAGAATGGATAAATTTTTCATCGATATCATCGTGTTGAAAAACAGCCAGTGTGTCATAACGTGAATTGAGGTAATCGTTGCTTGTACTGGTCATAGCAACAACCGATTTTAGCCAAGTTTTTTCGTTAAACATATAGCTATGTGTAATCCCTGCAACACCAAGATTCGTTTTGAAATTACTTCGGTATTGCACTTGTTTTCCTAGATATTCCTCATAAATCTGGCTAATTCCACCAATTCCAAAAAGAGTGAAATTCCCAGCATTTTTAGTTGGTAAATTAATGTTGAATGAGAGGTCTTGGAATTTAGGAATTGCATCACCTACTATCTTAACTCCTAACTTTTGCAATAATGCCAAAGATGAATACCGATAATTAATCAGATATGATCCTGAATAACCTTTCTTTATTGGACCTTCTAAAGCAGCTTCTGTCCCGATAACACCAATTTGCAGCGCAGTTTCACGCTTTTCGTTATTTCCTTTACGAAGTCGGATGTCGAATACACCTGATGCTGCATTTCCATATTCTGCTGGAAAAGCACCTGTGAAAAAATCAGAATTAGCCATCATATTCACACTTAGCATACTGATTGCACCACCTGCTGAGCCTTGATTTGAAAAGTGATTGGGATTTGGAATCTCAATTCCTTCCATTCTCCATAACAAACCGCGAGGCGAATTTCCTCGTACTACAATTTCATTTGAACCATCCGAATTACTAGTAACACCTGCAAATGAAAGTGCCATTCGTCCCGGATCGTTCAATGCGCCTGCATATCGCTTCGTTTCTTCTACTGAAAATTGTCTCGCACTTACAGATGCTAATTCATTGATTGCCTCTGCTTTATTATTACTTCCAGCTACTATTTCAACTGCTTTAATTTCGGTAACACGTTCGCTGATTTTAATATTCAAAACAATTTCCTTTCCTGCGCCTACCAGCACATTAGGCAATATTAAGTCCTGATATCCAATGAGGGATATTTTCAAATCATACCTGCCAATGGAAACTTGAGGCAAACGGAAATGCCCATCTAAATCGCAGGTTGTTCCAATTAGTGGATTGGAATTAAGGATGACAACACTCGCTCCCGGTATTGGATTTTCGGTCGTTTGATCTACTACTGTTCCTCGGATGGTTTGTACTAAATTCTGCGAAATTGCTAGGCAAGATTGCACGGCAAAGCAAGCCAGAAGAAAATATCTAAGCATAAAAATTGGGTTGGGTTAATTGGAATTAGAAACGAATCATTAGTTGGGCTCCTGGCCACATCTGTACTCGCGTATTGTTGTACATTTTATCGGATACAGTCCAAGGTGCTACGGTTGGTTGTTGCACCGTTAATTCTGAATCGGGATTATTTACTACCAGAACATTGAAAGTAGGACCACCGCTAATAGCAAAGTGTTTAGCAGCTTGCCAAGTAAATCCGAGATGTGCTTTGTTGAGTAGATTAACATGATCGGTCCAGATTTCTCCATTATTCACATGCATAGCTAACAAATCGAGATTGATCCGGAATTTTCCAGTCTTTTTCAAATTGCTACCAAAGCCATAGCCATATCCCCAGTAAAAGTTATTTCCTGGCATTGCGCCAATATTGAAGATGTTATAGAAAACATCACTTCCAGTTTTCCATTGGAAAGTGGCTGGAAATGTTTCTGATGCTCCTACTTCCAATGCTTGAAATCCTCCTTTTCGAATGACACTTAAAAAACCGAATGGAGTTCCACTTTCAAGCGTATCGGCATAATTGATAAATCCTATTTGTGTTCCTTTTAAACGACGACATGTATTGATAAATCCCGAAACCTGAACGCCGGCTAATTCTTGCTGCGCCACATTCATGAAGCCAGCTAGTTGAACACCATCCATTTTTTGGGAGGATTGATTTACAAATCCAGCTATTTGGAATCCAGTGGTGCTATCGGATACAGAATTTACAAATCCAGCACATTGGAATCCATCTGTTTTTCCCCCATTAATATTGGCAAATCCTGCTTGTTGGAAACCCGAAACGGAACCGCTATTCACATTACAAAATCCTCCAATTTGAACACCTTGAACCGAATCACTTACGACGTTGCTAAATCCTGAAACTTGAATTCCATCTACCTTTTTCTGATTTACATTACAGAAACCAGCTAATTGGATTCCTTCTGTTTCACCAGCTGTAATGTTGGCAAATCCAGCTAATTGTAATCCATGCATTTCTTTTCGAAGAACATTAGCAAAACCAGCTATTTCAAGTCCGTTTACAGCACCCGCATAACCAGCCAACATATTGACTGAAAACTGATTCCGGCATTTGGAATTATCCATTCCGTTGCTACTCACTGGTGGAACAAATGAGAATTGAAAGGCAACGTTTTTTAAGGAATCAACCTGTTTATTTTCGTTATCAACTTTAGGCTTCGAGTTATTTAACGAATCGGTTTTTATTATTGGTTGTGTAGGGGATGTGAGTTCGATTTGTTGAATGAATTTTGAAACCGTATTCACAAAAAGCGAATCACTTTTATCCGCCTTGACTTGCATTAAAGAATATACCTCAGATAAGGCTGTATATAAGGTTGAATCAATCTTTTGAGCTTCGATTTTATTGCTTGAGATAATTCCCATCAAAAGCAATACGATTAGTTTTAGTTTCATCTTGTTGAGTTTTCAAAAGCAAGACAATTCAACTTTAACTAACCCCTATTCGAAGGACAAATATTTTTAAGCTTATTTATTTTCGATTTTATTAAAAATAAAAAAGAGCTGTTTTTGGCAGCTCTTTTCATGATTTATGAATTCTTTATTCTTCGATAAGTACACCCATTTTTCCCATTTGGTAATCACGCATCGCCTGAAGCAATTCAGTTTCGTTTGTCATCACAAAAGGACCGTGACTAGCCATCGGTTCATTCAATGGTTTTCCGCTCATGAAAAGCATCCGTGTATTTTCTAATGCTTCAAAAGAAATGGTATTGCCATCTTTATTGAATAATACAGCTTGGTGCATTTCTGCTAGACCATAATTCTCCAAGCTTATTTTACCATCCAACAAATACAAAAATGCTTCATGTGTATCGGGAATTTCAATGCTAATTCTTCCTCCTTTTGTTGCTTCGATAGTAGCAGAATTCACTTCGGTAGCAGTTGGAACGGGACCTTTTAATCCAAATAATTTCCCAGTTACCACATAGGCAGTTATAAGTTGATCTGGTGTTTCGAATTGCGGTGTTTCCTCAGCTGAAACAGGATGATATTCGGGTTGATCCATTTTATTAGCCGCGGGAGTATTTACCCACATTTGAATTATTTCCTGCCGACTTCCTCTTTCATGAATATCAAATGGAGGACGCTCACTGTGGATGATTCCCATTCCTGAATTCATCCATTGAACACCACCTTCGTATATGATACTGTTGTTTCCTCGACTATCTCGATGATGAACACCACCTTTAAAGATGAACGTCACAGGAGAAAAACCACGATGTGGATGTGGACCAACTCCGGCATCCGCTAGACTTTCAGTTTTAGGTATTTCCATATTGGCATGATGCAGCAATAGGAATGGATCTGGATAATCTACTTGATGTGATGGAAAAGGCTGACGAACACGCAATTTCCCCATCGGGTAT
>DAOOQW010000174.1:0-5039 GCA_035388945.1 Flavobacteriales bacterium | reverse complement strand
GGCTTGGTTGTAGCAATTTGACCAAAGACAATTTTGTTCTCTCCTTTGATGTCTGTTCCAAGACGTTGCAAGTAGGAAATCATGGCGATGATTTCTTTGTTAGGCAAGGCTTCGATACCAGACTCTTTAAGGTTATTTACAATTTTGTTTTGTTGACGAACCAAGTCCTGGTTAGCAATCTTATCATAGCCTTCAGGATAAGGTACACCCAAAGTCATCATAGCACGAATTTTAGGAGCAGTTGATGTAGTATCTAAATCATCGTCAAGTAACCAAGGATACATTGGCATGATAGAACCTGGTGACATGGTGCGAGGATCATCCATGTGGTTGTAGTGCCAGCTATCAGGATATTTTCCTCCTTCTCTTTGCAAATCTGGACCTGTACGTTTTGATCCCCACTGGAATGGATGGTCATAAACATATTCTCCAGCTTTTGAATATTCACCATAACGTTCTGTTTCGAAACGGAATGGACGAATCATTTGGCTGTGACAGGTATAGCAACCTTCGCGGATATAAATGTCGCGACCTTGAAGTTCAAGTGGAGTGTAAGGTTGAACAGAAGCAATTGTTGGAATATTACTCTTAATCAAGAATGTTGGAATCATTTCAACTAAACCACCAATCAGAATCATGATTAAGCTGAACAATAGCATTTGAAATGGCTTACGTTCAATTACACGGTGCCATCCTTCTGAAGCTTGGTGACCTGGAGTTGCGCCTTTTGGAAGTGGAGCAGCTTCGGCAGCTTCGTTTGCAATGAATTTACCAGCAAATGCTGTTTTCCATAAGTTGTAAATCATTACCAAGAAACCAACTAAGTATAACGTACCACCTAAAGAGCGAAGCGCATACATTGGAATCAATTGAGTTACTGTTTCCAAGAAGTTTGGATAACGTAGGAATCCATCAGCAGTAAACTCACTCCACATTTCGAACTGAGTTAAACCAGCCCAATAAAGTGGAATCGCATAGAACATGATTCCAAGTGTGCCAATCCAGAAATGGAAGTTGGCTAGTTTTTTAGAGAAAAGTTCACGGCCATAGAAGCGTGGGAATAACCAGTATATCATACCAAAGGTTAACATACCGTTCCATCCTAAAGCCCCCACGTGAACGTGTGCTATAATCCAATCGGTAAAGTGAGCAATCGCATTTACGTTTTTCAACGAAAGCATTGGTCCTTCAAACGTCGACATACCATAAGCAGTGATAGCCACTACCATGAATTTCAATACCACATCTTCACGAACTTTATCCCAAGCACCGCGAAGTGTCAATAATCCGTTAATCATACCACCCCAACTTGGAGCGATCAACATAAAGGAGAATACTACCCCTAATGATTGAGCCCAATCAGGAAGTGCTGTATATAACAAGTGGTGAGGACCAGCCCAGATATATAAGAAAATTAGTGCCCAGAAGTGGATAATCGATAGACGGTAAGAGTAAACCGGACGACCAGCTGCTTTTGGTACGAAATAGTACATTAAACCTAAGTAAGGAGTAGTAAGGAAAAATGCCACCGCATTGTGACCATACCACCACTGAACCAAAGCATCCTGAACACCTGCGTATGCACTGTAGCTTTTCAAGAAACTTACAGGAAGTTCCATGGAGTTAACAATGTGTAATACCGCTACTGTTACGAAGGTTGCGATGTAGAACCAAATTGCTACATATAAGTGTTGCACCCGGCGTTTAACAATGGTTCCGAACATGTTAATCCCGAAAACCACCCAGATTAATGCAATTGCAATATCGATTGGCCATTCGAGTTCGGCATATTCCTTACCAGTTGTGTAACCCAATGGTAAAGTAAGAGCAGCTGCAAGAATGATTAATTGCCATCCCCAGAAGTGAATGTTACTTAATGCATTACTAAACATTCGGGCTTTTAAAAGCCTTTGAAGTGAATAGTAAACACCTGCAAATATTCCGTTTCCTACAAAAGCGAAAATTACCGCATTCGTATGCAGCGGTCTAAGTCGGCCAAATGTAGTTAAGGGAAAACCCAGGTTAAGGTTCGGGAATACGAGCTCCAGCGCGATGTAAAGTCCTACAAGCATTCCAATTAATCCGAAGATTATGGATGCTACAGCGAAGTTTCGCGGGGTTCGGTTGTCGTACTCAAAACGTTCTAGTTCCATGGCAACGTCAATGTTTAGGGATTGGTTGGGTTGAAGGTGTTTCTTTCTTAGGCTCTATGGCTTCATCATCAAATAGCATTCGCACAGATGGTGTGTAACTGTCGTCGAACTGACCTTTTTTCACCGACCAAAGGAAGGCTGCTAAAAAGGCAAGTGCTACGCAAATGCTGATAAAAATTAGTACATAGAGTGCGCTCATAAGGAGGAGCTAATTGGGAATTCTAATGATGTCAAAAATAGACCTGTGTTAAAAGGTGTTAAATGATGCGAGTCAGGTAGGAATATGATTTTAGTCAGGTTTTATTTAGTTTTTTACACTCATAGATTTTTCTTTCTAGCTATAAGAGTTGAGCTGAGTGTAGCAATTGAGACAATACTTATGGATGTTACAGGCATAAGTATGGCGGCAATTACGGGTTGTAGCTCACCTCGAACGGCGAACCATAATCCTACACAGTTATATAATAGCGAGATGGCAAAGCTTACAGCGATTACTCGTTTACCACTTTTACAATAATCCAAAAGCGTATTTAGTCGAGATAAAATCTTCCCATCCAAAATCGCATCGCAGGCTGGAGAAAAGTTGTTCAGATTATCCGAAACCGCAATTCCTGCATCACTTTGTTGTAAAGCACCGGCATCGTTCAATCCATCACCCAACATCAAAACTGTCTTACCCTCATCTTGAAGCTTGCGGATGAAGTTCAGTTTGTCTTCTGGAGATTGTTGAAAGTGCATTTGATTCGGCTCAAACCAAGAACTTAATTGTTGACGATCCGAATCGGTGTCACCACTCAACAAATACATGTCGTAGTTGCGACGTAAGCGACTTAATAATGTAGGAAGTTGATCGCGTAGCTGATGTTGAAGGGTATAATAACCACACGATTCACCATTAATACGTAAGTAAATCCGAGTCGTATTAAGCTTTTCATCCGATACGGTTTGATTGGTAAATGATGCCGATCCAACTTGAACCATCATTTCATTTACCGTTCCTTGGATTCCTTTACCCGAAAATTCACTGAAATCGGTTACTACCAAACGTTCGTTACCTTGATACGATGCTGCTATGCTGCTACTTAAAGGATGCGTTGATTGCAGCACTAAGGAATACACAGCAGTGATTTCATCTTTCGATAGCTTTCTTCCTTGGAAACTAACTTCAGCATCTCTACTTAGAGTGATGGTCCCAGTTTTATCAAAGACAATCGTATCGGCTTTCGCCATCTTCTCAATCACAAATGCATTCTTGAGGAAGAATCCGTTTCGACCTAAGATGCGGAGTACGTTTCCATTTGCAAATGTGGAAGCGAGGAGTAAAATACACGGACAAGCCACAATCAAAATGGTGGTTACCGCATTCATCATGCGATGCGTTTCACCTGCCCAAAGCCAGTAGGAAGCAGAAGCCAATGCCACGATAAAAATCCCCAGCGTAAAATACTGGTTGATTTTGTTTTCCATGGATGCTTTCTCTTCTTCGGCTTGGTCTTTTCGGAAAGCCGGACTATTCCACAATTGTGTGAGGTAGCTTTGTTTAACGGGTTTCACTATCTCAAGCTCGATGCTCGTACCTGATTGTCGACCACCAGCATAAACTAAATCTCCTTTTTTACGGATAACAGGATCTGATTCACCAGTTACGAAACTGTAATCAACTTTAGCTTCACCACGAAGTAGAATCGCATCTGCAGGAACAATTTCCTGATTGCGAATCAACATGCGCATTCCCTTTTTAATTCGGGTTACGGGTATTTGTTCTTCACCTGATTCGGAAATTACTGTTACAGCTACAGGGAAATACGATTTATAATCACGATCAAATGCTAATGTTTCGAAGGTTCTATTTTGGAACGCTCGTCCAATCAGCATAAAAAACACAATGCCTGTCATGGAATCGAAGTATCCCGGACCGGTTCCACTCACAAGTTCATAAACGCTTCTCAGGAAGGTCATTAACACTGCTGCGGCAATGGGTAAATCGATGTTGAGGTGTTTGCTACGAATGGCTCCAATACCCGAAATGAAAAAATCGCGACTGCTATAAAACAACACGGGTAGAGAAAGTGCGAAATTGAGCCAGCTAAAAGTGAGTTTCAAATCTGCATTTCCAGCTACTTCACCAATGGAGAAATATTCCGGGAAGCTCATCATCATGATGTTCCCAAAACAAAAACCAGCAATTCCGATTTTATACCATTGACTCCGATCAGCTTTTGTGGCGTGTTTGTCTTCAATATCGTTTAAGCTGATATGCGGCTCATAACCAATCATGGTCATGCGTTCGGCAATTTTGCTCAAACTCGTTTCAGCTTGTTGGAAGATAACTGTTACCTCACGTTTAGGGAAGTTGACCGAAGAACTAATCACACCTTTTTCTAAACGTTGCAAGTTTTCCAGTAACCAAATACACGAGCTGCAATGGATTCCAGGGACGAAAAAGGTGATATGAGATTGTTTGTCGTTTGTAAAATGTAGCAGTTTGCTACTTACTTCTTCCTGATCGAGGTAGGCGAATTTGCCTGTGTAATTGGCTTTATCAGGCGAATTTCCAGAGGAAGGATTGAGTGTATAGTAGCTGCAAAGGTTGTTTTCGTTTAGTATCTCAAAAACCAAACGGCAGCCATCGCAACAAAACGCTTTATCTTCTATCCAAGTGGTGTTTTCTTTACAAGTTTCTCCGCAGTGGTAACAGTGGAGATCTGTTTTTATTTCGGGTACTTTGGCTTTGGATAACATGTTGGGTACTTATGTTAATCGTCGTTACTTAAGGTACTTCTACCTTCAAGTGCATTGCTGGTTTGCTTCATAACTTCGCGTTCCAGCTCTATCATTTTTGGGAAGAGAATTTCCTTTTCCCTCATTAGATTGTCGGTGCAACCG
>DAOOQW010000173.1:0-5066 GCA_035388945.1 Flavobacteriales bacterium | reverse complement strand
CCACATCACCGATTCAATGTCGATGTGATTCGTAGGCTCATCCAACAAAATTAAATCAGGTTTTTTGAGGAGGATTTTCGCCAATTCGATACGCATTCTCCAACCACCGCTAAACTCACTCGTTGGGCGATATAAATCTTCTTGCTTAAACCCAAGTCCTTTCAATGCTTTCTCTACTTCGGCATCGTAGTTAACCTCTTCAAGCGCGTAGTATTTCTCCGACAAATCCGACACCCGTTCGATGATTTGCATGTATTCTTTGCTCTCGTAATCGGTACGCGTTTCGAGTTCTTTATTGAGAAATTCCATCTCGTCTCGCATAGCAAACACATGACTAAATGCCTTAGCAGCCTCGTCGAAAACAGTAGCATTATCTTCGGTCAACAAATGCTGAGGTAGATAAGCAATTACGGCTTCTTTAGGCGCCCGAACTGCACCACGAGTAGCATTTGATTCACCAGCAATAATTTTCATGATGGTTGATTTCCCTGCTCCGTTTTTACCCATCAGGGCAATTTTATCGGTTGGGTTGATGGCAAAGGAAATACCGCTGAACAAGGTTTTACCCGAGTATTCTACGGTTAGATTGTCGACAGTGATCATATTGGAAAGATGGGCGGCAAAAGTAAACAAATAGGGAGTGGAAAGTAAAAAAGTAGAAAGGGGAAAGGAGAAAGAGGGAAGTGGAAAGTGAGAAGTGGGAAGTGGAAAGTGGAAAGTGGAAAGTTTAGAGTAGGAAGTGGAAAGTAGAAAAGTAGAAAGTGGAAAGTTTAGAGTACTAAGAATTGAAAAGGAAGCTTATTGATATGTACGTTAAATCAATCTTCCTCGAAGCAATCGTACATCGTATATCGTACATCGTATATCGATCATCGTATATCGCCGAGCGAAGCGCTGGTAAAATCTAATCTCTATCTTTGCGGCCTACACCCAACCGAATGATTTATATTACCCGAAAAGAACATTTTAATGCGGCACATAAGCTAGCAAGGCCTGAATGGTCGGATGAAAAAAATGTGGAAGTATTTGGCAAATGTGCGAATGTCAACTGGCATGGACATAATTTCAATCTGCACGTAACGGTAAAAGGAGTGCCTAGTGAGGTTACTGGATTTGTGATTGATTTGAAAGTTTTGAGTGCATTAATCCGCGAACGCGTGACAGAAAAACTGGATCATAAAAACCTAAATCTGGATGTGGATTTCATGAAAGGAATCATGCCATCGACCGAGAATTTGGCGATGAAGATTTGGGATCAACTCGAAAAGCCTATCCTATCTCATGGATGTGCTTTGCATAGTGTTAAATTATTTGAAACCGAAAACAATTACGTCGAGTATTTAGGCGCATAAATGTGATGGAAGAAACCGAATTTCAACCCGAAGGTTACCAAAAGATCGATCGCTATAACACGGAAAAGACCGATGAGTTATCGAGTCACTATTCGACTATCATCTCACAATTAGGGGAAGATCCTGAGCGGGAAGGATTGAAAAAAACTCCTGAACGTGTCGCTAAAGCGCTACAGTTTCTCACACATGGTTATGACCTGGATCCAGCCGAAATCTTGAAATCGGCCATGTTTGCTGAAGATTACAAGCAAATGGTGATTGTCAAGGACATTGAATTATACTCCTTGTGTGAACATCACATGTTGCCATTTTTTGGAAAGGCGCATATTGCGTATATCCCTAACGGACATATAGTTGGATTAAGTAAAATCCCACGTGTGGTAGATGCTTTCGCGCGTCGTTTACAGGTGCAGGAACGATTAACAACGCAAATTCGTGATTGCATAGAAGAAACACTTCGTCCGCTTGGAGTTGCTGTAGTAATTGAAGCTCAACACTTATGTATGCAGATGCGTGGTGTGCAGAAACAAAATTCAGTTACAACAACATCTGCATTTACGGGTGAATTCATGGTAGAAAAAACACGTGCTGAATTTTTCAGTTTAATCGGACATCGATTGCATTAAATGAAATTCCCGATCCGGCATATAGCTGAATCGGGAACTCATTTCGTGGGCCATCCATCCACGTGATAATCGTCCTAATTGGACCTAATACATACACTTAATACATACTCATAAAGCAATCTTAATAGGATTATGTTTCAAAGATGTACTATTCCAATAGAGTGGTCAAGTGGTAGATTGGTTATAAATTCCGGTAACTTTAGTACAGGAGGATTTTACCTTATTCAATAAATATTATACTGTTTCAACTACATAACTGAATTACTCGTCAGCAATCCCGTTAAAGTTTGAGAATACCTTGTTGAAAAGCGTATCGGATGAGTCCGACGGTATTCTTTGAATTCGTTTTCTTTAGCAAAGAACTTCGGTATTTCTTCACCATAGAAAGACTGATATTGAGTTCGGCAGCAATTTGATCATTGCATTTTTCATCGCAAATCCGACGAAGTACTTGAAGTTCTCGCGACATGAGCATATGTGTATAACCATCTTCTGCGGCAACTGGATTTGCTACGATTTTATAAATCACACGGGCTACTTCGGGTGAAAAATACTCTCCACCTTGATACACGATTCGTATTGCCAATAAAACTTCGTTCAAACTACTCGAACGTAATACAAAGCCTTTCAAACCATTTTGGATACAATCGCGCAAATAACGATTGTCGCGCAAACGACCCATGAAAATGATCTTTTGGTTAGGATAAAGTCGAATGATATGCTGCAAAATCTCAATACTTTCCGAATCATTCAATCGCGTATCTAACATGAGAATATCGTAACGATAAGCCTGCAAATATTGAAGTACTTCTTTCCGATTATCGGTCACATCGACCCGAGAAAAACCTCTTCCAGACATAAGCATGTGTTGCAAACCACTGCTAAAAAGCGGAATACGATCGGCCAATAACAGGGTTATTTCACCCGTTTTTTCTTTTTGAGCCATATACAAGCAATTTGATAAAACCCCGGCAAAATGAATGTACAAGTAGCTTGACAAATACACCTATTACGTCATAATAAATACAACATGTGTATAAGAGAATTTGTCAAACAAACTCTTAAGAATCAATATACAAAATTTGAATTTCGGTAAAAAAACAGATCAAATTCCGCCAATTAGGCTTCAATTAGAATCTGAAGATTCAGCTAAAGTGAGATGCTCTTCTTCTCGAAAAGGATGACGTTGAATCCAAGGTGCTGGAGTAGAATTTTCGACCAGAATACAAGCCATTCCATTAAGAAGTGGATTGCGCATTTTAACAATCACGGGACTGTCTTCTGGTATTGCACCAATAGTGCTTTTTATTTCCATAGCAGTTCGGCCAAAATCAATACAGGCTGTTTGATGTTCGATGGCAGTATCGACATAATCATACAACATATTTTGATAGAGGGAAAACTGCTTATTAGCTGAATAGTCAATACCGATTAAGTGTGCATCACTTTGAACTGGATCAATTAGAAAGGTGCTAAACCCAACAAGTTTACCATCAAATAAATATGCTTTAAATAAGAAACGCTCTTGAAATGCTTGTTTTAAATGCAGAAAGTAATTGGGAGATATCCGAAATAATCGAAAACGTGCCTTGTCAAAAACATTCCGATAAAGCTGATTTATTTGTTCCAAATGCTCTTTAATCTCGACTTCAGT
Organism: Flavobacteriales bacterium; assembly: GCA_035388945.1. Classification (GTDB taxonomy): domain Bacteria; phylum Bacteroidota; class Bacteroidia; order M30B66; family M30B66; genus CALQRR01. The sequence goes on along the minus strand of DAOOQW010000173.1, from coordinate 1,434 downwards.
CCAGATTTCACGTTGTAATTTAACACCTTTTTTACGGGCTGCTTTGGCACGAATACGATACTTCGATGCCATCGCATTCAGGTAATCATCGTATTGATTCCAAGATTTATCCAGATGAAATCGCATAACCGGCAAAGTTGGTACTCGTCTATATCCATCGGTACGTAATGAATCAATAATCAAATCCTGATTATCATTAAAATCCTTCACCAATGTGATGGAATATGGACCGAATTGTTGCTCTGCCTGCTTCAATATGTTTGACCAACATTCCGCCTTTACCGATTCACTCAAATGAGGTGAAAAAGTCATTCCGTATGGGCCTGTAACCTGACAATTTCCAGCTATCAGAATGCGAATACCTTTCTTACCACTTCCGAGATGTATAAGTGATTTAACTAAGCCTTCTACCTTAATGGCAAAGCGACTATCGGATGCGAATAAGCGTCCTAATTCATCGAGTTCTTCTCGGTATAAAATCAATTCTTGAAAGCAGCCCCAAGCAATTATTTCATTTCCCTGACGAATACATGGAAATAAAAATCGCCCTTTTGCACCTGAACCTTGAATAAGTGCTTGAATGTAACCTTGCTCAAAATAGAAACTGGTTTTCCAACCTGTCGAACTTGATTCAGGTGGAGAATCTAACCAGTCAATTTGAAAATCAGTAAGGGCTTCCACCCGATCATTCGCTAAACAAAACACAGTGCAAGATACATTAAGCCTCTTGTGTAAAACAAGTAGGAACGACATAAACGAAAGCAAAGCTAAATTGTTGGCAAAAAAAATCGCCCGACTAGAAAACCAATCGGGCGATTTAGAAATGAATTATTGAGCTTAACGAGTTACTATCAATCGTTTAGTTTGAACATTTACGCCAGCTTGAATGCGAACTAAATAAGTTCCGGCAGGTAAAGATTCTGTTTGGAATTGATGCTCACCTGCAGCCAATCTACCAAGCTTACGGTATTGAATCAAACGTCCTGAAACATCTAAAACCGAAACTTGAACATCGTCTGCTTGATTCAACTGAAGCGTGATGCGACTACGATCTAACGTTGGATTCGGCTGCATATTGAATTGCATATTTCCGACGAGCTTCATTCCCAAAGTTGGGTCGAATAAAGTGTTACGAGTTGTATTCGTCTGAATCGGAGGATTGAAATCAAAATAGATATATCCTGTATTGTTGATCTCTGTACCAAATGGAATGTCCATTTTACGTTTGATGAAATAACTCAACACACCATGACTTCCTGCCTCGTTTACAAAACTATCAGGCAATAAGATATTAGCAAAAACAAAGGTTACAATGCCTTCTCCGCTAATAGTATAAGTCATTGGGTGGCTACTTCCTTCGAAACGGAAACTAGGAACATCCAAAGATGCATCCAATGTATCACGAACAATTACTGTAAAAGCTGTGTCGGTTCC
>DAOOQW010000172.1:0-5085 GCA_035388945.1 Flavobacteriales bacterium | reverse complement strand
TACTATTCATTTCTTAACGACAACTCGTCCAAATGTTGTTTTAGTGGTTTTTGAAGGATGGGCGGCCGATGTAATTGAAGCACTGGGAGGATATTCGGGTGTTGCACCTCATTTTTCCAAGCTTATCCAACAAGGAGTTTCATTCGATTCCTGTTATGCATCCGGTAACCTGAGCGACCAAGGAATGGCAGCTGTATTCTCAGCCTTTCCAGCTCAACCAAGATCTTCCATCATTTCTGTTCCCAATAAATACGTTCATCTGCCCTGCATCAATACCGAATTCAAAAAGAACGGATATGCTACTTCTTTCCTTTTTGGTGGACAGCTTAGCTATGGAAACATTCGCTCCTATATGTATTACAACGGTTTTGACCGGATACAAGAAGAAAAAGATTTTGCTTCTTCTGTTTATCGAGGTCGATTAGGTGTTCATGATGGTGATTTGTATGATCGTGAAATTCAAGAACTCAAAAGTGAAAAACAACCATTTTTCGCTTCTATGTTCACACTCAGCACGCACGGGCCATACGATATTCCCGTTCCAGATGTGTTGAATTGGGGTGAAAAAGAGAACGGATACATCAATACCGTTCACTATGCCGATAGTTGTTTGAATCACTTCATCGAACAAGCTCGTCAGCAACCTTGGTACGACAATACATTATTTGTATTCGTGTCGGATCATCATCACAATACACCTAAAAGCTACTCTTACTTTTCGCCCGAATACCGACGAATACCGCTTGTTTTCTATGGAAATGTGATTAAACCTGAGTTCCGGGGAATGAAATATCATGCGATTTGTTCGCAGCTCGACTTGGCCTCTACGCTACTTCACCAATTAAATATGGATGCAAGTCCTTTCGTGTGGAGTAAAAATCTCTTCAATCCTTATACTCCTCAGTTAGCTGTATACGCTTTTGATGAAGGATTTGGAATTATCCGACCTCAGGAACACCTCGTTTATCATATTCACGAGAATCGATTTGAATTTGAGAAATACCTTTCTGCATCCAGTAAACCTCGATTGACACGGGAAGGAAAAGCTTACCTGCAACGTGTTACAGAAGAATTTTGGAAGTATTAAGATTCAATCAGCTTCTTAACTTCTGCATCTTCTGGAGATATAGCCGGACCAAAACTGGCAATCAATTCTCCCTGCTCATTCAATAAATACTTGCTGAAATTCCAAACAGGTTCTTGCGAATTCCAACCATTTTCGGATGGATTACTCAACCAACGAAATACAGGATTCTGTCCAACATTTTTGAGTACTACCGACTTCTTAGCCAACGGAAAAGTCACTCCAAAATTCACCTGACAAAATTCCGAAATCGCTTTATCATCGGCCTTTTCCTGCTCTTTGAAATCGTTCGAAGGAAATCCAATGATTTGCAATTTGATGCCATATAACTCATGCAATTTCTGCAACTCTGCAAACTGTCCCGTGTATCCACAATCGGAAGCGGTATTGACCAATAACACTTTCTTTCCCAGGTAGGAATTAAGTGCTTCTTCTTTTCCGTTTGAAAGCGTCAGTTTTAAATCAGCAGGTGGTTTATTCGCGGCAGCCGACTTAGGTTTTAGCGCAATCATTCCCTTATCACTTTTACGTGAAAGTTTCATGACAAGCGGATATATCGATTTCAGTATTCGTTGACGAATAGTCATTTTATAAGAGAAATGAAGTTGGGTTTTATTTTAATGTATTGCCACTTTGAGCAAAACAGGTTGGTGGTCGCTATAGCGAAACTGCATATCGATCGCATGCACATCAAGGACCTCAACACCAGGTGAACTCAAGAAGAAATCAATCAATGTTGTATACGTACTATCTGCAACGTATGGAGTTACATTGCTACGATTAGTTGCTGTGCTGGAATCATAACTCACCACAAAATCCTTTGGAAGCATATCAACACTCAACGATTGTGGAGTATATCCTTCCGACATATTGTTACTAAAATGTTTCGAGTCAAAACCGGGAGGAACTTGATTCCAATCACCTCCAATGATGACTCTATTTCCTTTCGCCACTTCTGCTTCGTAGCGTTTCTTCATAAATGCCATTTCCACTTTCTTAATTTCACCTGTAGCGTCATAAGCAGTGTTGTGCGTGTTCACGATTATAAGCTCTTTCCCATCTTTTAAAGGATAGCGCAATTCTAAAGCACATCGATCGAGCATATACAAACGTGTAGGCCAATCAAATCCACCGGGATATTGAACTCGAGTTGCACGCGTGGCGGGAAGATGAGAGAAGCTCACCAATCCACCGTATGTTTTTCCGTAAGGAGTGTAAGGAAAACTAAATGGAACAGGGACAAATTTCACATCATAATTCAAAGCAAAACTTGATACGAAACCAGGCAGTTGCTTAGAGATAACGGGGATTTGATCGGTATTGTAGCTGCGTTTGCTGTTCCGATCAACTTCTTGAATCATCACCACATCGGCACTATCTTTCATTGTACCTATAAAAGTTGCCACGGCATTTAGGTAACGAGCCGATTGTTCCTCACTTGCACGAACTGTTTTTCCTCCATCATTGAAAAAATCCATTTCAGCTCCCAAACCACAATACCCAATATTCCAAATGAGCAAACTCAAGGTATCGGGAATATTTTTCAGCTCTGCTTGTCCTTCAATTGCTACTTCTTCTTCACTTTCAGGTTCAGGTCGGTAATCGGTTAAGGTTGAAAAACTGAGCAATCCGACAAATGCTAGAACCAGCAATAAAACTAGATAGCCCGTTATACGTAGGATTTTTCGAAGCATAGGTTGGATTTGAAACGTGTGTCAAACCTACAAAATATGACGCTCTTAAATGGACTTGCAATTCTTGAAGGATAGAATTAACGAATAGGTAATTCCAATAGGAACATTTCTATTTTTACAGTTCACATTTTAACCATGCAACACGCCGATTTTAGCTGGAGATCTGGATCCGATCAAATTAAATTATTCGGCCAAGTTTGGTCGCCAATCGAAGAACCAATTGCCGTCATAGCTCTTGTTCATGGAATGGGTGAACATAGCGGTCGTTACCGTCGACTTGCCGAATTCTTCACCTCGCATCATATTGCAGTTATCACGTTTGATCAACGCGGACACGGTCGTTCAGAAGGTAAAAAAGGACATATCGTTCACTTCAACCAATTATTGGAAGGGATTGAAGAATTGGTTGACCGTGCGAATTTGCGTTTCAAACAGAAACCTATCTTCCTTTATGGACACAGCATGGGAGGAAATGTTGCACTCAATTTCGCCCTTAAAAAACCGAATTCTATTAAAGGTGTGATAGCAACTGGTCCATGGCTTAGACTTGCTTTTGATCCTCCTGCCATTCAATTAAAATTGGCGAATGTGATGCGTAATCTGTATCCCGGATTTTCACAAGCGTCAAAACTTAAAACCGAACATCTTTCTCATGATAAAGCTGTAGTTGAAGCGTATGAAAAAGATAAGTATGTTCACGATAGAATTACTGCCTCTTTCTTTGCAAACCTTTATTCATCGGGACTTTACGCTTTACAACATGCAAACGAATTAAAGATTCCTGCTTTGATTATGCATGGTGAGGACGATAAAATTACCTCTCAACCTGCTTCCGCTGAATTTGCTCAAAAAGCCAATCTCATGAGCGAATACAAATCTTGGCCGGGCATGTACCACGAAATTCATAATGAACCCGAAAAAGAAGAAGTGTTCAATCACATCTTAAATTGGATTCAACGTCAGTTACGTTAACAATGTCTAAATCCAACCGTATTCCTCGGCAAACGCTTGTCCTGATTGTCGTTGCTGCTCTGGGATATTTTGTCGATATCTACGATCTAATTCTCTTTAACGTTGTTAAGAAGGAAAGTCTTCTTGCACTCGGAATTAGCGATCCTGCTCAAATCAAAAACATCAGTATTTCCCTATTTAACTGGCAAATGGGCGGAATGCTCTTGGGTGGTTTGCTTTGGGGAATTTTAGGGGATAAAAAAGGCAGATTAAAAGTTTTATTCGGTTCCATATTACTGTATTCGGCAGCTAATGTTTTCAATGCATTCGTAACCGATATTCCTTCGTATGCTATGGTTCGCTTTATTGCTGGAATCGGATTAGCGGGTGAATTAGGTGCTGGAATTACGCTCGTTTCGGAAGTTATGAGCAAGGAAAATCGCGGTTATGGAACCATGATAATTGTAACGTTTGGTGCACTGGGTGCTGTTTTAGCAGCATTAGTTGGTGGTGAAGGACACGCCATTCAAGATGTGATACATCGAGTTTCAGGAATCACACTCGCCAACTGGCAAGTAGCATACATTGTGGGTGGAATTTTAGGCTTGATGCTACTTCTACTTCGCCTTGGCACACTCGAATCGGGTATGTTCCGAAACCTGCATCAACAAGAAGTTGGCAGAGGACAATTCCTCAAACTCTTTTCTAAAAAAGAAACAGCTTTCCGCTATATAAACTGCATTCTCATTGGCTTACCTGTTTGGTATGCTATCGGAATTTTAATTGCCCTAGCGGAGGATTTTGCCGGTACTAGTGTGCTTGGAATTACGGGTAAAGTGGTAAACGGACAAGCAGTTATGTATGCCTATTTAGGACTTTCAGCTGGTGATTTGTTAAGTGGTTTGCTTAGTCAGTTTTGGCGTAGCCGGAAAAAAGTAGTGCTCCTGTATTTAGGCTTATGTGCTACGCTAACACTCGTCTATCTATTTTTCTCCAAAGGAAAATCAGCCGAGTATTTCTACCTGATTTGCTTCTTAGTTGGAGTAGCAACAGGCTACTGGGCATTGTTTGTAAGCATTGCAGCCGAACAATTTGGAACCAACATTCGAAGTACAGTGACTTCAACCGTACCTAATTTCGTGAGAGGTGCAGTAATTCCAATAACCGGAAGTTTCCGTTTGTTGGAAGGTAGTTTAGGAACCGTTGGGAGTGCTCTTGCAGTTGGCTGCGTATGTATCGGACTGGCCGCTTTCTCGATGTACTCCTTGAAAGATACCTTTGGAAAGGACCTCGATTACATTGAAACGCTCTGAGCGGAGCTGATAAGTTCTTGTCCAGATAAGTCTTGCAAGAAAC
>DAOOQW010000171.1:0-5098 GCA_035388945.1 Flavobacteriales bacterium | reverse complement strand
GTTGAAATGATTTGAGCTTGGGTGATGCCCATTCCCATGATATGATACTGTGTATTTACTCGAATCGATTCGATCAGGAATCGTTCAGCCCCATTTAAGATTAGGTATATACTAAAGAGCATTCCTGGAGTTTGGATACGCTTACGAATCATCCAAAGAATTCCAAAAAGGACAATTGCCATGAGTGTTTCGTAAAACGATGTAGGATAAACAGCTTCGGGCAATTCGTGACACCATCTTCCTACACAACCTGGGATTGGAATTCCTTCATTATTTACATTGTGAGGAAACTTAAACGACCACATCCAATCGGGTAAAGCACTCATCCAACCTGGTTTAGGATTGTTGTTTACAATTCCCCAATCCCCATCACCCGACATCATGCAACCAATTCTTCCAACACCATAAGACAGCATCAAAGCAGGAGCGGCAGCATCGGTGAGGTGAAGAGCCGGAAGTCCGTTTTTTATACCATATCTTATGATGAGAATAGAGGCGACTATTAATCCTCCATAAAAAGTTAATCCCGAAAAGGAAAGCAAAGCCCCAATTGGATCGGCCATGAACTCGGAAGGATTTTCGAGGTTGTGAAAAATTTTAGCACCCAATAAGCCACCTATAACACCTAATAATATGATGTTTCCTACGTGATCTTCAGCCTTTAGGGGCATTTGAACAGTTGCGCGTGTTTGTTTTTTCTGTGACTCACTTTCGCGATATCGCAAGTAAATCATGGCTGCAGCGACTAACAAGCCACCTATAAAATTTCCTTTCCCAGATAATAATGTTGATTGCGGATCGTCAACAAATTCGCTGTAGTTCATGATCATGTAAAAGGCTTTGAAACCGATTAGGAATCCAATGAGTCCAGCGAGAATGTAATCGAACGTGCCAGCTTCTTTTCCTGTTTCTACTTTTCTAAAACTAGGTTTGAATAAACCAAGAGCTTCTTTTCTTCGCAATTCAGAAGAAAGTAGATAGGCGGCTACGATGAAGGCAATGGCAACGAAAAAACCAAATGTCTGTATCGGAAGCGGAATATCGATTCCGAAAGATTTTAAAAGCTCGCTAATAGTTGCGTACATAATTTTTGTTTTAAAACTGGCAGATGGTTTAAGCTGGTATTAAGGATGTTGCTGTGCAAATTCCTTCCGAATCAATATCCTGAAGGCATATCCATTCAAGTGTATTCGTTTTTTCGGGTTGATAAGGAGTTTTCACTTTCACGTAATTTTCGGTAAATCCATACATCCAATCTCCAGCGCGTTCGCCTTCCCAAAGTACCTGCTTCGTTTTGGTTAATTGGTGTTGATAGAAGTATCGCTTTTTCTTGTCCGATAGTATGTGAAGCATTTTACTTCTTTTCGCTCTATCCTTATCAGAAACTACATCAGGCATTTCAATCGCTAATGTATTGGGACGTTCAGAATAGGTAAATACATGTAGATACGAAACATCTAGTTCCTGAATGAATGTGTAACTCTCCAGAAATTCTTCTTCCGTTTCCCCAGGAAATCCAACAATCACATCTACTCCAATGCAGCAATCGGGCATGAGCTGTTTGATTAAAGCTACTCGACTTTCATACACATCGCGTTGATACCGACGACGCATTCTTCTAAGAGTAGCGTTGCTTCCCGATTGTAGTGGAATATGAAAATGCGGAACGAATTTGTTCGAATTGGCAACGAATTCAATTACTTCATCGCTCAACAGATTAGGTTCGATGGAGGATATTCTAAAACGGTCTATTCCTTCTAATAAATCGAGTTCTTTGATTAAATCGATGAATCGCTCACCATTATGTCGACCGAAATCTCCTGTATTTACTCCTGTTAGAATGATTTCGCGCGAACCCGTTTCTTGAATAAGTTTTCGTGCTGCATCCAAGGTAAAAGCAATACTCTCGCTTCGACTTTTACCTCGTGCTAATGGTATAGTGCAAAATGAGCAGGAATAATCACATCCATCCTGAATTTTGAAAAAGGTACGTGTGCGATCACCTGAACTGTAAGATGGAACAAAGGTGTTAACAGCATCTATTTCGCAAGCATGGATTTGAGTTTTTACATTCTTCTCCATTTCTTCCATGTGCTCGAGAATGTTAAACTTTTCAGAAGCACCTAATACCAAATCAACACCTGGAATTGCAGCAATTTCTTCCGGTTTTAATTGAGCATAACAACCTATAATAGCTACATACGCATGTGGAGAAACCCGCAAAGCACGATTCACCAAACTTTTACACTTCTTATCCGCATTGTCGGTTACCGAACACGTATTGATTACATATATATCGGGAGAATCATCAAATTCTACCTTGTCAAATCCAGCACCTTGGAATAAGCGTGCAACAGTTGAGGTTTCTGAGAAATTGAGCTTACACCCCAAGGTGTAAAATGCTACACGTTTCTTTGTATTCATTTCGCTGCAAATGTACCATAAAATGTCATAAACACGGGCGAATAGACAAGTCCTTAGACAAGGTTTTTAGTCTATTTGTAAAATTAAATGCCTGAAAAACAGTCGACAAGCATATTTTTTAGGAACTAGTATTTGACAGCTCTTGTCTGAGTCAAATTTTGGACTACATTTGCATTCCAATTTTTGAAAAAAAAATGGCCCGTTCATCTAGGGGTTAGGATACAAGATTTTCATTCTTGGTACAGGGGTTCGATTCCCCTACGGGCTACTACATTAACAGCGAAGAAAGCAAATGGCAAATCATCCTTCAGCAATCAAGCGGATCCGCTCAAACGACGCAAAGCGTCTGCGTAACCGTTATTTTCACAAGACTACGCGTAATGCGCTGAAGAAACTTCGTCTGACTTCAGATAAGAAAGAAGCGCAGGCTCAACTAGCAGATGTTTCATCTATGCTAGATAAGTTAGCGAAACGCAGCATTATTCATAAGAACAAAGCAGGTAACTTGGTGGGTAAAATCACTCGTTACGTGAATTCTTTAAAATAAGCAATCTTATCTTAACGATTTGAACCCCGGTGAGCAACCGGGGTTTTTTTGTTTATGTGAATCGCTAGTTATTAATCGGCGATTTCACGGATACTTTTATCGGGAATAAGTGAATTAATTTCCACCCGATCGAAATCATTAAAGTGGTTTAAGTGGATTTCTGAAGAACCATCTTCCGCAACTTGAAGAATCTTTCTCCACTTTCCTCCCCAAACAGTATTTTCTTCGATATATGAATATCTCACTTGGATATTGGCAAAATACGAATCGTCATATCCTTGAATTAATATGAGTAATTCTGGTTCTGATGCCCGGAACTCTTCTTCGGTCATCCCATAAAACGGACTATTCTCATCAATCGGATGCACAATCGTCCAGCTAGTTGGGAAAAACACAATCTCATCCCGTTCGAGTTTCAATCGAAAGAACCTTCTAGCCAGAACACCATTTTCATCCACTAAATTCAAAGACGAACTCACATTTGCACTCAAATTAACTAACTGACTTTTCATTCGATTCGTTAATCGAAACATGAGTGCAGTTTGGTTATTCTTATACGGACTCATTAGAATATTTTCCGTAAACATGAGTTTCCCAACGGGTTTTGAGAACCTCCCGAAAACCAATCCGGTAATTAAAGCAAAACTGGTAACACCAATCAATGCTTCAAAAGCTGCAATAGAATTCACTAATATTCCACTTGGACTAATCCTTCCATATCCTACAGTACTAAGTGTTTGCGCACTAAAAAAGAAGGCTTCCCAAAATGGTCCGCTTTCTTCGGCTGGATCAATTCCTTTTAAATGCTCGATTCCGAATATTAGATAAATGCCTGCAAATGTCATGTTGATAGTAAAATACCAAAGCAACACAAACAGGAAAAATCGTTTCCAAGAGGATGTTAATAGCTCATTATAAGGATTGAACGATTCGAAAAACGAGAGTCCTTTCCTCACCACATTAAAAGATCCATCGGGATTTAGTAGTCGCTTCTTTTGTCCGGTATTACCAAATCCAAACTCTTGTTCTTGTATCTTTTTTCTTCTTCTAAAATGTTCGCCCATGAATAATTTTACTTGGTTAGGGTAAGCACCGTTATTTCAACTCGTCTGTTTTTTTGTCGCCCTTCTGGAGTTTTGTTACTAGCAATCGGCTTCGTTTGTCCAAACCATTCGGTTAACACTCGCTCTGCTGGAATGTTCTTACTTATCATATAGGTTTTAAGCGCCAATGCCCGATTCTTTGAAAGGTTGAGGTTGCTAGCAGGTGATCCTACATTGTCGGTATGTCCCGAAAAGAGGATTCTCCATTCTGGTTTTGATACCATCAGCTCAGCTAATTCATCTAATGATTCATACGATGATTCTTTTATGAGCGATTTGCCCGTTTCAAATTCCAAATTAGCAAATGCCGAATTCAAAATGGCCTGTTCTTGCTTGTTCAACTGCGGACAACCATTGTTTTGCAAACTTCCGGCTTCTGTTGGACATTTATCAATTGCATCACTCAACCCATCTCCATCTTGATCTCGTAAATTGGGATTAGGTTCTGTAATTAATACTTTCTTATCCGGACAACCTTGGTTCTTACCAGCAACATCCGGACATAGATCTTGATAATCCGCAAAACCATCCGAATCTTTATCCGGGCAGCCTTTCGTTATCATTGGACCAGCTTCTCCTGGGCATTGATCTTTCGAATCAATTAAACCATCTGCATCCGAATCAGGGCAACCCGAAAGTGATTTTGGTCCTGCTTCATCCGGACACAAATCTTCTTTATCAGGTATGCTATCTAAATCTCGATCGGGGCATCCACCTAAATAGGCAAAGCCAGGTAGATTAGGACATTGGTCTTCTTTGTCCGTCACACCATCTTCATCCTGATCAGGACAACCGTTAAATTCAGGTTTTCCGGCTTCTTCTGGACAACGATCGAGTTTATCCGGAATGCCGTCATTATCCTTATCAGGACAACCTTTTAACTCTACGCTACCCGGATCTGTAGGGCATTCATCATATTTATCGGCAATGTAATCGTGATCAGAATCGGGACAACCATTTAAACTAATTGTTCCAGGTTTATCGGGACATTCATCTCTTCCATTGGGAATTCCATCACCGTCTG
>DAOOQW010000170.1:0-5124 GCA_035388945.1 Flavobacteriales bacterium | reverse complement strand
CCGAAGGTCAAGATGCGGTACCGATGACGGTTGGTCAGGAGTTTCATGCCTTTGGCAATCAGCTTGACGCTGAAATCGCAGCATTGAAGCGTGCAGAAACTTTTCTGTATGAGCAAAACATGGGCGCAACGGCCATAGGTACCGGCATCACCGCTTCACCAGGATACGCTGAAAAATGTGCCGTGCACCTAGCGAAAATCACTGGTAAGCCGATCGTGATGAGCAAAGACCTTATCGCAGCAACTAGCAGTCAGCAAGGATTTGTAGTATACTCATCAGCATTAAAAAGCTATGCGATTGCACTATCTAAAATCAGCAGTGACTTAATTTTCCTGGCATCTGGTCCACGTACAGGTATTTTCGAAATCAATCTTCCTGCCCTACAACCAGGTTCTTCCATCATGCCCGGAAAAGTAAATCCGGTGATGCCTGAGTTGATGAATGAAGTCTGTTTCAAGGTAATTGGAAATGATCTGACGGTAACACTTGCAGCACACTCAGGACTTCTTCAGCTTAATGCATTTGAACCGGTTGAAGCGATTGCCATGTTTGAGTCACAAGGCTTGTTGTTCAAATCCTTACCACTTTTCCGCAAGCAGTGTATTGACGGAATTACGGTGAACGAAGATGTTCAAAAAAGAAACATTGAACGCAGCATAGGTATTGTTACCGCACTCAATCCTGTTCTCGGATATGAAAAAACAACGGAACTCGCGAAGGAAGCACTTCAAAGCGGCAAAGGTATTCTTGAACTTATCCGTGAGAAAAAGCTATTGACCGAAGATCAGATTAAAAAGCTAATGGATCCTGTTACATTAACAGGGCAGAAATAGTAATATCAAAAACGAAACTGACTTTGATGAATAGACTTTAAGCGATAATGTTATGAAATCATTCAAAAGCATAAAATGGATTCTATTGTTTTTGATCCTACCTGCATTCAGTTGGGCACAAAAAACGGAACGACAAGTAGGAGATACTACCAAATACAAAACACTGATTCCTGAAGAAAAGCAGGGGCTATTAAAGAACGTGAGTGTGATTGCGAACATGAACTTCGCGCTTCGCAATGAATTTGTTGACAACGAATACACAAAGACACGTTTCAGAAATGAACAATTCAGATTAGAGATCCGGGGCCAGGTACATGAAAAAGTGTACTTCCGTTTTCGCGATCGTTACACTCGTGCTCAGACATCAGAATCCATTGACAACCTCAGTCGTTCTGTAGACCTTGCGTATCTGCGATTTGATTTATCTGAAAAATTCAGTCTCTCTGCTGGAAAAATGTGTGCTGACTGGGGCGCATGGGAATTTGATTGGAACCCAATTGACATCTATGAGTATTCTGATATTGTTGAGTACGCAGATAACTTTCTTACCGGTGTTGGAGCCACCTTCACTCCTAACGCCAAGCACCAATTTACTTTTCAGGTGCTGGATTCCAGAACCAAATCCTTTGATGAATTGTATGGCGAGAGTCAGCCAAACTTTACAGAATCAAAAGTACCATTGGCTTTTGTAGCGAACTGGCGAGGTAACTTGTTCGATGGAAAATTTAAAACCATCTGGTCTTACTCTTTATTTAATGAAGCTCAGGATTTAGATGGTAAAAGTGCGAACATGAATTACATCGCTTTGGGTAATGAGCTTAACCTCGGTAAATTCAGATTCATCTACGATTTAAAATGGAGCCTTGAAGATTTAGATAGAACGACTGTCGTGAGTGAAACTATTAAAGCGAGTGGCTTATATGACTATTCGGTGGCCAACACCACGTACGTTGGCCACTGGGTAAACTTTCGTTATCGCATAACCCCCAAAGTTGATTTTACGCTGGTGGGTATGTTGGACATTGCGCGTTGGAAGAACAGTGATAATGATCCATCAAATACGACAGGTGAAACACATATTCGTAACGCCTGGGGTTATATTCCAGCCATTGAATATTATCCATGGAGCGATTTGAATATCAAATTTTTCGCTAACTGGGTAGGTCGTGTATATAAATATTCTGACTACGCTAAAACTAGTTTAGGTGCATCTGATTACACTACTGGTAGATTTACTGTTGGATTTATTTCACCATTAGGTATCCTGTAAAAACACTTTAACAATTAAATACAACCTCGTACGTTTGCAAAAAAAATAAAAACAAACTGATGAAAACTATGAAACGATTTCTCTTAATGATTGTGGTGACTTCCATGATGTGGGGTTGCTATCCCGGTGGAGCTGAGTTTGTCGAAGACACCGATGCCGTATTGACAACATTCGATAGCAAATTTGATTTTGCGAGCAAGAATAAGTATGCCAGACCAGATAAGATTGTTGTTGATGTTGAGATCGACAATGGAGACACAACCTATGTCTACATGAAAGATGTTTTTGCCCAAACCATCTTTGATGCGATTGATGAAAACATGGAAGAGTTGGGTTGGACATTGGTGGACATCAGCGAGGAACCGGATCTTCTTCTCAATCCGGCAGCCATCAAGAGCACAACATACTTTTACAGTTACTGGTATGACTGGTGGTATGGTGGATGGTATGGTGGTTATTGGGGATGGTATTATCCTCCATACTACACCATCAGCAGCTATACTACAGGTTCATTGATCTTTACACTGGTTGATCCGAATGCCGGAGAAGACAGTCCGATCAACCAATCGCAAGCTTCATGGGTTGCTGTTATGAATGGACTTTATGTAGGCACATACAATGTCAGCCGCGTCACAACTGCGATCGATGATGCCTTTGAACAGTCACCTTATCTTAAAACCAATTAATTAAAACGCCATGAAAAAAATATTTTTAACATTCGCTCTTGGCCTTCTTTTAATTGGAGGGCTCAAAGCTCAGACCAACAGTGTTGCTGCCATTACATACTCAATCGGTTTTGGTTCAGGCGATATGGGAGATTTTATTTCGCAACCGAGTTTCCGTGGTGCTAATTTCGATTTTAGAAAAATAATTGCACCAAATATTGGTGTGGGCTTTTCAATAGGCTGGAATACTTTCTACCAGTCCCAAAGTAAAGATTCCTACACCTCTGGTAATACCACCCTTACAGGAAAGCAATATCGCTACAGCAACAACGTGCCAATGCTGGCGAGCGCAACGTATTTTATAAAGCCTGGTGAAAAAATTAATCCATTTGTCGGACTGGGTATTGGAACAATTTATACCCGAAGAAACACCGATATGAATTTGTACACACTGGAACAGGAAGCATGGAATTTCGCGTTACAACCTGAAGTAGGAGTATTGTATTCGTTGAATGATCAAGCTGCCATTACTCTGTCTGGAAAATTTAATCAAGGATTTAAGGCCGGTAGCGAGCTAACTGAATCACAATCGTTCTTCACCTTGAATATTGGATTTGCATTTATTAAATAATTAAAGTTGTAAGCATTGCATCATGTACCTATCTGGCAGCGGCATTAACAGGGTTACCCAACTGGTTTGCCTATTGGTTGTAATTCTGTTAATTCCGTTTGCTTCGATTGCCCAACAAAAACCCGATGTGATACCAGACGGAACACAGGGTGAAATGTTGGAAGTGTTACAGACCGACACTGTCCCCGATAAATGGCGCGACAAGCGTTGGAGATTATTTCCTGGGCGGTTTACTTCTTTCAAATTTGGTGGGGGATTTCTCTACGAATTCGCAGGGTACAAGCAAGATGGAGTTGCAAAGCAACAAATGGATTCCATCGGCAGTGTGCTTGAACATGCTTTCTCGGTTCGTGACTTCCGAATTACTGCGAGCGGGAAATTAAAAACTAAACGAACCATTACGTGGAAGGCTGGCTTTATGTACGATGATGCCAATCGCCAATGGTTTGTGCGCGAAACAGGAATGATGATCGATGTACCTGAGCTCTGGGGAAAGTTTTTCATTGGCCGCACCAAAGAAGGATTCTCAATGAACAAAGTCATGGTTGGTTATGCCGGCTGGACAATGGAACGGCAAATGGCGATTGATGTCATTCCGATTCTTGCCGATGGAATAAAATGGCTTGGCTATTTACCGAAGCCGCGAATATTCTGGAATGCGGGCGCCTATGCTGACTGGTTATCAAAAGGTCAATCATTCTCTACGTTCAAATGGCAGGTTGCTGTCCGCACTGGATTCTTGCCCCTGTACCGACCGGAAAAAAATGAAGTGTTTCACATTGGCGTTGACTACCGATATGGCGTTCCTGTGAAAGATGAAATTCGTCTTCGGTCACGACCAGAAGCTGATCCTTCTTTTCACTTCATTGATACAGGTAAATTTCCATCCGATTATTCAAATCACATTGGTGGTGAAGCGTACTACTGTCGTGGTCCTTTGATGCTCGGATCAGAAATCTACTGGCATGGCTTTCATTCAACACAAGTAAACGATCCAATGTTCTTTGGTGGAGAAGTTGTAGCCAGCTACATGCTTACAGGCGAATCCCGTCCATATTATACTTCGACCGCTATACTTGGTTTTGTGCCTGTGAAAAGGTCTGTGTTTAAAGGAGGACCTGGTGCATGGGAAGTTTTAGTGCGCGCTTCAACCCTCGACCTTGTTGGTGGAACGATACAAGGAGGAAAATTCTGGAGGATCACACCGATGGTGAACTGGTATTTATCCAAAGACATACGCCTTGATTTAGTTTATGGATATGGAGTGTTGAATCGCTTCGGATTAAAAGGTGCCAATCAATTTTTTCAAAGTCGAATTCAACTCACATTATTATAGTAGCGCGACATGTCAAAGTGCAAATCATTCAAACGATATTGCTTATATTAAAGCAGTAATTCTACCTATCCCTAAACACCTATATCATGAAAATTAAAATTCTTTTTATTCTCCTCTTGAGTGGTTTCATAACCTTCGGACAAAGCAAGAAAGAAAAAGAACAAGCTCAAAAAGATGCGCAAGCCAAGCTTGATACCTTAACCAAGTCGAATGCAGCATTGACAATAAAGTCAGATTCACTATCGAAAGAATTAGAGAAGTATTTTGGATTATACACCGTCATTAAAGATAAGGTAGTAAAGAAGGATTTTGATCCGGCTAAAATGGCTGCCATTATTGACTCATTAAAAACCGGTCGTGACTCGCTTACGCTAAAGCTTGCAGCAGCA
>DAOOQW010000169.1:0-5175 GCA_035388945.1 Flavobacteriales bacterium | reverse complement strand
TCGATACACTCACTTTCACCCGCATTCGCGTGATCGACAATCGTTTTAAAATAGACAACCGATTCAACCGGATTCCCATAATACACCGGATAACCGCCCACATCCATCAATAACAAACGATCGAACATTTTGAAAATGGCCGAGGATGGTTGGTGAATGACTACAAAGACGAGCTTTCCCTTCAATGCCAGCTCTTTGAGCAAATCCATGATGTTTTCGGAATCGCGAGAGCTAAGTCCGGAAGTAGGTTCATCGACAAATAGAACAGCCGGTTCACGAATGAGCTCGAGTGCAATGTTGAGACGTTTCCGTTGTCCGCCGCTGATGGTCTTATTCATGGGATTTCCCACTTTCAGATCACGGATTTCGTTTAATCCGAGCTCATCGAGTATATGATCTACCCGACGAAGTAATTCGGTTTCGGAAGTATCAGCAAAGCATAATTTGGCATTGTACCAAAGATTTTGGAACACGCTCAATTCCTCAATCAGCAAATCATCTTGCGAGATATAACCAATTAAGCCTTCTGTACTGGTTTGAGCCGCGTTGAGGTCGATTCCGTTGATGAGAATTTTCCCTGAACTAGGCTTCTCATTTCCGTTGAGCAAATTGAGCAAGGTCGATTTCCCGGCACCGCTCGATCCCATGATACCAATGAGGTTTCCAGAAGTTTCGGTGAAACTGAATTTGTGCAAACCACGCTTTCCGTTCCGAAAGGAATACTCGATGTTTTTTGCTTGGAAAATGACTTTCTGCGAAGCATGTTGCTGAAGAAAACAACCGAGAATATCGCTGTAATACACGGGCGACATACGATTGCCTCGCAACACGGCACCTTGAGGCAAGGAATAAACACGATTGGTGTGTAATGCTTGTCCGTTGAGCTGTGTGGTGCTATTTTGCAGGATTCGCAGATAAAAACTACCAGCACTTTTGAGGTAGAGAACTAACATCTCGGCCTCTAAACCATCCAATTTGAGTTCACGTAAATCCCCTTTGGGCTTTTCATTCGATTGATGTATCCACAAGCAAGCATCCGAATCGGAATCTTGGGGCGAATTCCCCGCAAACTTCAAACAGGCTTCGGTTTCATCTTCCGGAATCGTGAAAATAGATGCTACCGTTTGAGCGAAATCTAAATTGGGTGTATCAATCTCACCACTTGCTGATAGAAACTCAATCAAGCGGAGATATACCAAGCATTTTTGCGAATGTGTTAGCTCCTCATTAATCTGCGTACAGATAAAAAGCACTTTAACAGAAGATGCCGAACGACGTTTGCGCGCGCGTGTTTCGTCGGTGCTGCGATGCAATTCGGCAACGAGCTCATCGAATTCTCTTAGATATTCTTCTAGCTGCTCACCTCCCGATTGACGTTTGAGAAAGCTCTCTACCACCGAACGTTCGCGCCCAGCATTCTCACCCGGTCGTGAAACCAGTGCGAATAATTGTACTAAAGCTTTGAGGATTTTCCGATTCATGCTCTGCCGATAAAACTACAAAATCAGGCGCACACTCAGAATTTCCGCTTCTCGTTCACACCTATATCTTTCTTGAGTAATTCCAAAATAGCCTGCACTGCCGGACAAATGAAGCTGTTTTCATACGTCAAATCGAGCAACTGGTGAAAGCGTTTTCGATCGGTATGCGGATATCCACGACAGGCTGTTGGGCGATCATCGTACACATCACAGGTATTGTCTTCGGCTAGAAATGGGCAGGGCGATGACTTCAACACGTAATCTTTATCCTCATCAATTCTCAGGTATTTCTCTACAAATACAACTGTTTTGATGCGCAATCGACGGGAAAGATGTTCGATATCTTTTTGGTTGAAGATGGGGCTGGTCGTTCTGCAACAGTTGCCACAGGTAAGGCAATCGGTATTTTCAAAAACCTCATCATGAAAGTTACGCACCCGCACATCGAGGTCGGATGGAAAGTTACGTTTGAGTTGATCGAGGAAGCGTCGGTTGGTTTTCTGAAGCAATACACCAGCTTCACGAATGGCTTCGGGTTGATATTTTGGGTTTGTTGACAATTTGGGAGTTTTTAACTTGTCAGTCGGGAATGGAGAGTTTATTTTTGCCACCCCGATACAAAAATAGAGTCTTTACCGTTCTACACCTGCATGATATATTTACGATCGTTTGTTCTTTTTCTGTTGCTCTTTCCTGTGGCTGCTTCCATGCAAGCCCGGCAACACTTAAAAGACTCGATGCAAGTAGTAGTTCCGCCCGATACGATTCCACCCAATTTACACGATTTAGAAGAATTTCTCGATGAGGAAGATTCGTCTGCTGTATTAGAAGAAACGGAATCTTTTGAAGGGATTTGGGATGAAGACGCCTGTGTAATTCTGAATTGTGACTTATATAATGCAGTTTGGGATACGACTCGAATCAATCCGTATGGTGTTAATTTAAAGGAGAAGAAAGATTCTACCTATTTAACGCTTTTTCATGATGTTAACTGTGATTACGCGCATCCAACTTGTGGGGAAATCACTTCCGAATTTGGCTTCCGCCGAACGCGTTATCACTACGGAATTGACATCAATCTCGAAACGGGTGACGAAGTACTTTCGGTATTCGAAGGAACGGTTCGTGTTGCCCGTTATAGTCCAACGTATGGCTATTATGTCATCATCCGCCATTTAAATGGGCTTGAAACATTATATGCTCACCTTTCCCAGATTCACGTTTCAGCCGGACATTATGTTCAAGCGGGCGATAAAGTTGGATTAGGTGGAAATACAGGCCGTTCACGTGGTAGTCACTTGCATTTTGAAGTGCGATTCTTAGGTCAACAGATCAATCCACGCGATATCATTGCCTTTGAGGATTATACTTGCAAGAACAAGGAAGTATGTATTAGTCCGACTAGTTTCGATTATTTACGCAAAGTTGAAAAGCAGAAAGCACAAGCAGCAGCCCGTCGTTATTACAAAATTCGCAAAGGAGATACTTTGGGAAGAATTGCACGGAAGAATCATACAACAGTAGCGAAACTG
The DNA here is from genome assembly GCA_035388945.1 of Flavobacteriales bacterium. Classification (GTDB taxonomy): domain Bacteria; phylum Bacteroidota; class Bacteroidia; order M30B66; family M30B66; genus CALQRR01. The sequence goes on along the minus strand of DAOOQW010000169.1, from coordinate 2,162 downwards.
TGTAAGATGAATAAAATGAGTAAACGCACCAAACTGAAGCCGGGAAAAAGAATTCGGGTTGCTTAGTTTTTAATCAGATGCAATTATTTCTTAGCAGAAGAAATTAAAGTTTTCTAGCATATCAATGCTTCTTCCTCAAACGAATAGGAAAATATCCTCCAGCCGTCATGTTGAATTGCATGAAACCAAATTGATGATCAGCACGAACAGGAGCTTCGTTATTGATGTATACATCAGGTAAAATTATCCAGCCGCCTCGTAACTGAGCTTTTACAAAGAAATTACGAAGGAAACGAAACTCAGGTCCAACACGCAACGACGCTGCATAACCAGCAATGTGGTATTTGTTGTCGATGCCATAGCCTTCAGGGAATTGTGTATCCGAAAACAAATGCGCCTCCGTTTTAGGTACTAACATTCCTATACCTGCATTCGTTTGCCAGTAAATTCCGAATTTCTCTTTGAATAACTTGGCTACACGACACGTATACTCAGCATCTACGCTAAACAAATTCAAGCCGTTAGTATGCTCAAAACGCATTAAATCGCGGGATAAAGTAGCAGGCGTGTTGATGTACGATCCTACATAATTATTCGAACGATTGGTAGCTGGTAAGACAACTCCCGACATCGTTACTTCTTGTCCATTTACGACCACGTATTTCATGTGATCAATCCCAATTGAGACGCCCCAATGCTGATTGATTACATAGCCAAAACGGTAGTTGTTCTGAGGAATGGATAAGCGTGTAGGACTAAAATATTCTTTCAAACCAAATTTCTCCGGGCGATCTACAGCTCTTACATCGTAAAAGTTCACATCGAAATCTTGTCCGTGAATGTGAATGTCGCTGTTGGTATACCAAGCGCGGTTATAACCCCAATACATCCAGAATTTTCCGGTTTGATCGAAGCGTTGAACGGGAGTAATTTCCTGTGCTGTTGAACTAACAGATAAGAAAAGCAACACGTAAAGACTTAATGCGCGCATGGAAATGATTTAGGCTGCGAAGATACGGGAAAGAAATCCCCATGAACTATGATTTTTATCAGCGGTAGCCTGCTGCTTGAAGCTTAAACAAGGCGGCATAATGTCCTTCAGTCTTCATCAATTCTTCGTGTGAACCACTTTCGATTAATTCACCTTTATCGAGTACTAAAATCCGATCTGCCATGCGAACGGTCGAGAAACGATGCGATATGATAAATGCTGTTTTTCCTTTCGATAAACTTGCAAAACGCTCAAATACTTCATGCTCGGCTTTCGCATCCAAGGCTGCTGTTGGTTCGTCGAGAATCAACACTTGTGCATTACGCATGTATACACGTCCTAATGCAATTTTCTGCCACTGTCCGCCACTCAAATCAACGCCTTCGGCAAATCGTCTCCCAATAACCTGATCGTATCCTTTAGGTAAAGTACTCACCACACTATCGGCTAAACTCATGCTGGCTGCGTGATCAATTTTCTCTTGGTTGTTCTTATCCTGAATATTTCCGGTGGCGATGTTTAAACCTGCCGTCAACTGGAATTTCACGAAATCCTGAAAAATCACCCCAATCTCTCGGCGTAAATCGTCGGGATTGTATTCCGATAATGGATGTCCATCTAACAAAATCCGACCTTCAACAGGATCGTACAAACGGGCAATTAGCTTGACCAGCGTGGTTTTCCCAGAACCATTTTCACCCACCAAAGCAATTTTTTCTCCCGGACGAATGTGCAAATTCAAATTACGTAAAGCCCAAGAAGCTGCATTTTGGTAGCGAAATCCGACATTTTCAAACACAAAACCTTCGCGAATCGGATTGGGAAAAGGACGAGATTGTTCTCCTTTTCGAATCTTAGGTTGCAACTCGAAAAACGCATAAAAATCCTCCAAATACAAAGCTCCCTGACTAATCGATGCAAAGCGACTGAGCAAAGTCTCCATCAATCCGCGCATGCGAGCAAATGAGCCCGAAAGAAAGGTTAGCGAACCAATACTCAAACTGCCAGCTAACGTTGTTATAAGAATCAATACATAAGCTGCATAGTAACCAGCCGTGCTGATTGCTGCCAGTATCGTTCCCCATGAAGCGCGCTGAATTGACAATCGTTTATTGTCTTGATAATATTTATCGGAAAGCACCTGAAATCGATCAATCAAAAATCCCGACAG
>DAOOQW010000168.1:0-5208 GCA_035388945.1 Flavobacteriales bacterium | reverse complement strand
TTCCGGTATTTTAAGTGAATCAACGTCCAAACTTGCGTACTGCCTCGTAATATGATATGGCCTCCTCGACCACCATCTCCACCATCTGGACCGCCCTTAGCTGTATTTTTGTCGCGATGCAAGTGCATGGAACCTCCACCACCTTTGCCTGAGCGACAGCAAATTTTTACATAATCAACAAAATTAGAATCTGCCACAGTTTTGGTTTTTTATTCCGGATAGATGAACCGGATTTTCGCGAAATTACAATTACACCTTCAATCGGAAGGGATAAAAACAAAAATCCCCGCCCAAACGGCAGGGACTTTTATACTTATGTTCTTAATTAATGACCAGATAAATAGCTGGCAACACCATCGTGAGTAGCTTTCATAGCTGTTTCGCCACGACGCCAGTTAGCAGGACAAACTTCTCCGTTTTCTTCAAAATATTGTAAAGCATCTACCATACGAAGTGCTTCATCCACATTACGACCTAATGGAAGATCATTCACCACTTGGTGACGAACAATTCCGTCTTTGTCGATAAGGAATAATCCACGGAAAGCGATCATCGGACCTGTTGAGATCATTTCTCCAACTTCGTTGTAATCGTAATCGCCAAATAAAACTCCGAAATTCATCGAAATAGTTTTAGCTGTATCGGCTACTAAAGGATATTTGATTCCTTCAATTCCACCTTTTCCTTTTGGTACTTGAAGCCAACCCCAATGCGATTGTTCTGTATCGGTTGAACAACCAACCACTGCGCAGTTACGTGCTTCAAATTCGGCCAGTTTATCCTGGAAGGCGTGTAGCTCGGTAGGACAAACAAATGTGAAATCTTTTGGATAGAAAAAGAAAACTACGTGCTTGTTTCCTAAGTATTGTTCTAGTGAGAAATCTTCAACGAATTCTCCACCATTAATGACTGCCTGTGCAGAAAAGGCAGGAGCAAGTTTTCCAACAAGTACTGACATGTATATCGGTTTTAAGTTTTTTAGTGGGGCAAAATTAGTCATTCCCCGCCGAGGAAACACAGTGAATTTGCTTTTGTTCAGCGAATAAGCAAGGCTGTAGCAAATCCTAATAGAATCGTGATGAGCTTTATGATGTTAAAACGGTGATGTTCGTCGCTTTCAAAAAGAATCGTTGTGCTGATGTGAAGGAAAATTCCAATTACAACTGCTAAAGCATAAAATCCAAATTGACCCGTGAAATCTGATTCGGTAGGGAAGAGGGTAACAGCTGTTAATGCACCAAGTGGTGTCATCAAGGAGAAAATAAATAGTGCTAGTAAACTTTGACGAATCGTTTTTCCCGACATCAAGAAGAGTGTCATGAGAGATACAGAAATCGGAATATTATGGAAGATGATGGCAGTGAATAAATCATCACCTGCTTTACCATACATCAAAGGAACACCTTCTACTAAAGCATGTAAACATAAACCAGTCATCAACAACCAAGGCGAACGCATAACTGGATGAAAATCAATATCTTCATGCGAATGGTCGTGGCTATGATGGTGGTGATGGTTGTGATGGCCATGTTGGTCGGGTGGATGAATGTGACCATGTTCAATTCCTCCCGAAATATAATCGAGCAACAGCTGCAATAGGAATCCTCCTAATATCAACCAACCGCTAACTAAAGGATCCGCAATTCCTTCGTAAACTTCCGGTAAGAGATGAAATAAGCAGAGTGCTAGAATGAACGCTCCACTGTATGACAAAAGCAACTTAATGGTTTTGCCGCTTTTAATACGAAAGGCTAAAACCAAACTTCCGCTTGCGATAACAGAACCTATCAGAATAAATATCTTCCAGAACACACTCATGGCTTACGCACGCAATAGATTAAGCGATCCGAACTTTCCGGCATAAATGGATCAAGCTGATAATTACCAAAAACGTTCAATATTTCTAAGCCACATGCTTGAAAATACCGTTCAAATTCTCCGGCACCTAAAAGCATGACCTTTTCTTCAAAATAATATTCTTTCCCTTTATCAGTAAAACGGATGGTTTTAATCACTCGCTCCTCACGAATCTCACGCTCAATCTGAAAAGTAATACCATCAATCTCCTTCTCCTCTTTCTTGATTCCTGAGAACCGAAGCTTCTCCACATTCAAAAAATCAATCACCAAACAGCCACCACTTTTTAAAGCATCCGACATATTTCGAACTACTCGAACATTTTCCTCATCCCGATCGAAATAACCAAAACTGGTAAATAGATTGAAAACATAATCATAAGCGTTTGTCGATAATAACTGACGCATGTCATGGACAAAGAATCGTAATCCTTCTTCCTCAAAATCTTCAGCATAACGAATGCTTTCAGACGATAAATCAACGCCTGTCACATCGAATCCTTTGCTATGCAGATAAACCGAATGCCGACCTCTTCCGCAAGCTAAATCCAACATACGTGAATCAACTTCTGGTTTGAGATAGTCAATCAAATGGTCAATTAACTGCGTTGCCTCATGTACATCTCTATGTGTATATAGGATGTGATAATAAGGCGAGTTAAACCATTCTTTAAACCATTCTGCCGACTGATTGCATTCCATCGTCGGCAAAAGTACAATTTCAGCCGGCCTTCACACAGCTATAAAACAGAAAAGGCTGTCATAAACCGACAGCCTCTTCTAATTCCTAATTTTTTGTACTTAGTTTTTTACAAATCGCAAAGTCGAAATGTTTCCTTCGTTTTGAACTCTTAGCGTGTAAACTCCTGAATTCAAATCCAATACATCTAAGTTGGAAATTTGTTGATTGAAGCTTCCAGTAGAAACAACAGCTCCTAATTGATTCACAACTTGGTATGTAGCATTTTTAGTTGTTTCACCTAAGTTGATACGTAGAGATTCAGTTACAGGATTTGGATACAATACCACTGATGGGATTGTTGTCTCATTAATTCCTAATGTAATTGGAACCAACACCGCATTAATCACATGAACAACTCCATTGTTAGCAAGAAGATCAGTCACAGCTACAACTGCATTGTCAATCGAAACTGTTGGACCAGCAATCGTTACTGTTAAATTATCACCAAACAAAGTTGGAACTTGTTGACCATTTGACAAAGAGCCAGAATATTCAATACTTCCAACCACATGGTGCAATAACACATCTGTTAAAAGACCGTTTGGATCTGCCAATAAAGCATCCAATGTAGCTTGAGGAACTGCAGCAAATGCAGCATCGGTTGGAGCAAATACGGTGAATGATCCAGGACCATCCAAAGTAGTAGCTAAACCGGCAGCATTAATTGCTGTTTCTAACGTGGTATGTACTGGGCTGTTTGAGATAATATCGAAAACTGAACCTGGATCTGGAAGTAATACCGCATCTATCACATGAACAACACCATTAGTTGCAACAATATCAGCTACGGTTACTTGAGCATTATTAATAAACACATTTCCACTTGAAAAAGTAACTGTTACATCTTGCCCTTGAACAGTCATAATCGTTTGACCATTAGATAATCCAGCTGAAAATGCGGCTCCTGAAGTAGCATGATACGTTAATATGCTAGTCAATGCTGGAACATTCGCCAATAATGAATTTAATACTCCTGCTGGTAATGCTGCAAATGCTGCATCAGTTGGTGCAAACAAAGTAAATGGGCCATCACCCGATAATGTTCCTTGTAAATTGGCAGCTAATACAGCTGCTTCCAATGTAGTATGGTTGGGACTGTTTACTACCACATCTACAATAGTTCCTGTTGGAGGAAGTAATACAGCATCAATTACGTGAACAACTCCATTAGTTGCAATAATATCAGCTACTGTTACTTTCGCATTGTTGATGTACACATTTGATCCTGCAATTGTAACTGTAACTTTCTCTCCTTGAACCGTAACAACACGTTGTCCGTTTGTTAAACCTGAAGAAAATGCTGCTGCACCTGCTGCATGATAGGTTAAAATGTTTGTCAATGCTGGAATGTCAGCTAATAACGCTGCAATAGTTCCTGCTGGTAAAGCTGCAAATGCCGCATCGGTTGGTGCAAAAACGGTAAATGGACCATCACCAGAAAGTGTCCCTTCTAAACCTGCCGCTAATACAGCTGTTTCTAAAGTTGTATGATCAGGACTGTTAACAATCACGTCAACCACTGTTCCAGTTGGTGGAATTAACACAGCATCAATCACATGTACAACTCCATTAGTAGCAACTAAATCTACAACTGTTACTTTTGCATTGTTGATGTAAACATCAGTCCCTGCAATTGTTACTGTAACTTTTTCTCCTTGAAAAGTTGCGATTCGTTGACCGTTTGATAGTGATGTTGATAGTGCAGTTGCTCCAACAACATGGTAAGTTAAAATGTCGGTCAATGCTGGGATATCAGCCAATAATGCTTGAACTGTTCCTGCTGGCAAGGCATTAAATGCGGCATCGGTTGGGGCAAATACAGTAAAGGGTCCATTTCCCGATAAGGTTCCATCCAATCCTGCAGCTATAACAGCAGCTTCTAAAGTTGTGTGATCTGGACTGTTGACTATGATATCAACAACCGTTTGCGCCTGTGTCGTAATGGCAAGTATGACAGCAGCAATGAAGGATAAAATTTTTTTCATGATTAATCGTGTGGGTTTATTGGGTTAACATTGCGCTATCAAACAGGCATGCTTAAAATTTGTTTAACAAATCAACTCCAAGATTAAACAAAAATAGCATCTTGCAACCTAAGTGATTGATTATCAAATGGAAAATTTAGAGCCTTTACTTTCAGATTCGAATGACCAACACGAAATTCTAGTTAGAACATACGCTGGTCTTGAGGAAGTTCTCGAAGGAGAAATCCGAAAATTGGGTGGTGCCGATGTCGAACGTATGGTCCGCTCGGTAATCTGTACTGGTGATAAAGGTTTTCTATACAAACTCAATTTGGGTCTTCGAACCGGTTTGCGTGTCCTAAAGCCAATCAAAAAGTTCCGATTTCGCACAAACGACGATTTCTACAACGAAATCACGGCTATCGACTGGCCTTCTTTGTTTGATGTTGATAAAACCATGATTTTCGATACGCTCTTGTTTAGCGACCATTTCACCAATAGTATGTTCGTTTCTCAATTGGCTAAAGATGCTGTGTGCGATCGATTTCGTAAAGATGTTGGGCGACGTCCTTTTATCGATTCCAAAGAACCTCATATATATGTAAGTGTATATGTTCGGGATCAGGAAGTCACAATTTACCTCGAT
>DAOOQW010000167.1:0-5218 GCA_035388945.1 Flavobacteriales bacterium | reverse complement strand
TATTACGGCTAGACTTCCAAAAGCTGCCACCTTTGACTTCTAGAATTAATTGCCCAACATCATCTCGCAATTGCATATTCATGCCGGCAAAGCCCTTGCGACGAAGTGTGTAAGTCTTCCCAGCATGGGTAATTTGCGCTTGTGTAAACCAGGTGTTTAGCTGCAAGTCAATTAGCGGCTTATGGTTGATGTACAAGCTGTACGTACGTTTACCGGTCATTTCCCATCTTTCAGGGGAAGTCGAATTAGATATAGGATTGGTCAAGGGCATATTCAGTTCCTAAGCGGGTGATGGTTTGACGGAGTAAATCGTTGTAATTACTGGTATAATCGGCTTGAATGTCTTCGTGCAATTTGGCGATGTTAGTAGCAGCTTTCTTCAAACAACGAAACATGATTTTTGACAAAGCGGCAGTCCGAAATTCACGTCGGTAGTAGGTGTGATAAGACTCAACCAAGGCTAGTAAAAGTTCGCATTCGCCCTGACGAGAACCTGTAAAACGGAGGTATTTAGAAATAAGTCGGAGTGATTTTCGGATGCTTTTGGTGAAGTTATAGGCATTCACAAAAGGCATTTCGAACGGTAGCAGAATTTCTAATTTGAATTCCTGCGCATACAGCAAGGGATCGTTTGCCGACCAAAGCAGGTAATCGAGCAGTTCTTTGTTTTCGGTTTTATGCTTGGCGATACGCAAACAAAGTCGCACCAATTCGGGCTGTGGCAAACTCTCTAGTTCACGCTTCAGTTCCGGTAGCTTCGCTTTCATCGCTTGTTGTACTTGATTTTCGTAATCGTCCTGCTTTGATTAATGCTTCTCGAATAATCCATTCCAACTGCCCATTGGAACTGCGAAATTCATCGGCAGCCCATTTCTCCACATCACGGAGCATGTCTTCGTCGAGACGTAGAACAAATGGTTTTTTCTTAGCCATGAGCAGGTTTCGGGATACGCAGATCGTATAAAAACGCTTCTGCTGATTCACGTTGTTTGGTTCCGATAAGAACTTTATGCCCGTTTTTCAAATATAACTGAATGCCAATACTACCATCCACATTATACGCCCTATTTTTCGAAGTCCAACCTTTCAATCCCCAACCTCCATATTCCTTTAAAGGACTGTACTTACGCACTTCGGCGGATTGAACCTCAGACCAGTTTATCTCATTAAACTTCCATTGAAAAGGAAACCAGCGAAACCGGATACGATTCATGTCTATATCTGTGTCGAGGTGTGCTATCATCAACAACGTGAGGAAGAAACCTTCAAACAAGGTCACGAAAAGAACCGAGTAGAAAATATCTTGAGCTGGCTCTCCAGCAGAAGTAGCTAAAATGATCACAATCGGAATGACCATCGCAACAACAGCAACCCAAGTGATTGGATTGGATCGTAAATATTGGCGTTCTTGAAAGTGGGACATGGGAATTATTTATAGTAAAAAGTATAGAGTATTAAGTATTAAGATTTTAAAAACTTACTTGACTCTATATTCTGTGAACTTTGTACTTGTCTCTCTGTACTTTGTACTTGATACTTTGTACTTAATCAATGATTCAACGTTCCGGTATTTACAACGGGAGAAACAGCACGATCGGAGCAAAGAACAACGAGTAGATTACTTACCATGGCGGCTTTGCGTTCGTCGTCGAGTTCTACAATTTGACGTTTTGAAAGGTGTTCCAAAGCCAATTCAACCATTCCTACTGCACCTTCAACGATTCGGGTACGAGCGGCTACGATTGCAGTAGCTTGCTGACGTTGCAACATGGCTCCGGCAATCTCTTGCGAATAAGCCAGATTACTAATACGTGCTTCAATTACTGAAATTCCAGCCATGTGAAGTCGTTCAGAAAGTTCGCGTTCTAATTGATGATTGATTTCATCTCCACCCGAACGTAAAGACATTTCTTTGTGCTCATCATCGAAGCTATCATACGGATAGATTCCAGCTAGTTTTCGGATAGCTGATTCACTTTGAATCTTTACGAAAAGCTCATAATTATCGACTTCGAAAGCTGCCTTAAAGGTGTTTTCAACTCGCCAAACAAGAACAATCCCAATCATGATTGGATTACCAAGTTTGTCGTTAACCTTGATTGGTTGACTTTCGTTATTACGAGCACGAAGTGAAATTTTACGTTTCACCAAAAAGGGATTCATCCAAAAGAAGCCGTTTTCTTTCAATGTACCTGCATACGAACCAAAAAGTACCGCTACTACCGATTCGTTGGGGTTAACGATTGTAAGTCCGACCAAGACCAAGATTGCCGCGATAAAAGCAAAGGGCGCGATAATAAAAAGTTTTGCATAAATGCTCCAAGCACCAAGTGCTATAAGTGCGAGTGCAATGACTAAGGCGAGTGCGCCAGATTTAGGAGAAATAGATTTTTCGCTCATTGATATTAATTTGATATCACAAAGGTATCATAATAAATTATTAGAAAACAAATTTTTCGAAAATATATTCGTAGCACCTCATTGCTTCATAGTCTCGGTAACCCCGGATTTAAATCCGGGATGCTAGAAATTAGATAAGAACTTTAAGTAACCTCTATGACTCAGTAGCCTTCTATAATCCGGGGTTACCGGGATGCGAAATGAGGAATACGAGTTAGAGTTATTGGAGCTAGTTTATTTAACGAGATATATTGCATGAGCGATTGCAATGGAAAACCCGCATTGTATGCCATAGCCTTGGCGAAGGCATACGAGAGGATTTGCAATGAAAAGCGCGGCCAAATGTGGCATGCCCAAATAATAAAATAAAAAATTCTGTTGTAGCTTTGACCGATAGCCCAACGCGATGTTTCTAAAGAAGATTCTTTATTACCTAGATGTCCGGACTTTATTTCGTAAAAACGAGAAGAAGCCCAATGCCAATGTTCGATTCATGAATGGCATGAACCGAATTAGCATTTTCATGTTTCTGTTTGCATTAGTAGTGATGTTGATTCGCTACTTAAAACACTGAATTAGTATTTAATTACCCGTTTGCTCTGAATGGGTTGGTGGCTAAACTGAACCTGAACAATGTAGGTTCCTGCCGATAAATGTGCAATGGGTAAAGTCAAGGTAGATTTCCCTTGGAGCGAAAGGCTTTGTTGGTGAAGAATTCTACCACTTAAATCATACACACGAACCAGTTCGGCTTGAGTGGCATTTTCGAAACGAAGGCTTAAATCGTTGTTGAATGGATTGGGATTAATTTGAAAGGAAACTTGGTTGATTTCCTCCAAACCTTCGGGACGCTCAACTGTAAAAACGGTATCGAGTGAGCAACCTGCTTGATCGGTAATGGTTACTTCATATACATTAGGAGCTAAGGAATTAACCGTCAAATCATTTAAGCTAACAATATCCGCCCAAACTGTATTGTATGGAGCTTGTCCTCCTGTTACTGTTATATTAATAGCACCGTTGTTAACCAACAAAGAAGCATCGGTCACCACTGCATTAATAGACAATTGTGGAACAACCGTAATTGTTTCTGTACGATCGTCGCTACCGAGATTAGTTGTGCTAAGAAGCGTAACAGTGTATGTTCCTGGGCTTGAAAATATTACGTTTTCTGTTCCATTTATCGAACTACCCGGAAAACCACCCTCGAAAGTCCATTCAACAGATTCGGAAACAGGTTGGGTGATATCGGTGAAAGTTACTGGAGAACCTGCACATACAAGGGTTTGACTGGTAGTAAAATTGGCAAAATCGACTGTTGAGCAAAAAGGTGGAGTATCGAATGCGGAAATTCCATCAAATGCACTTTCGGAGCTTCCTTGATCAGCAGTATATCCTAAACCACGACGTGCGAAGGTGCTCCAAATAAGACATTTATTTGTTCCATTGTTTGCTAGTTCATCAGCTTGTAAAATAGCATCACGACCATCAATAAATCCCGGCGAACACGGCTGCAACGCCATTCCGTCCATAACTAACTGAATGGTTTTGTTGTTTCCGCCAGTTCCATTAAGCAAATCGGAATCGTAGCCATACACATCCACCATATTCCAATACAAATCCCAAAGCGTACTGCACCAAACCGTTCCTAAACCGTGTGGAATTGAAAGCACTTGAATATCATCGTAAACCACAGGATTAATCGTCATATCCCGAGAATATGGGAATGGACGAATTCCGGGACCATTAACAGAAGTTCCGTGAACATAATTTCCGATGCCGCGAGCTTGTTCTCCCGAATTAGCTGATGTGGTAGTCATGATTAAAGCTAGAAAATCACTCCAGCCCTCACCCATTTGTTCTTCGTTATACAAGCAATCGGCAAGTGAAGGTCCGCCAGTAAGACGATTTGAAACACCATGTCCATATTCGTGAGCAATCACACCATTATCGAAACTCGAATCAAAGTAGTTTCCTAATGAGTTGATATTGATTGTAGCATTCACATTGGAGGATAGTTGAGCACGGATCAGATTCCCATCCTCCTGAGAAACCATGATGGAAGGAATAGTAATTAAATCTTCCTCACCTCCCATACTAAAGGGTTGACCAGCTTGATTATTCACCATGATAACTGCAATAGCTCCTGCATCTTGCGCATTAAGCACTTTTGTTGTGAAATTACAATCACCTCGATCGATGAGTGCAATTTTCCCATCCATCCAATCCAACGAAAAATCACATGCCCAAGAAGGATTAATACTTCCATCGTTGTACTCCACCACTTGAGCTGTAATGGGCGATGTTGTCATTTGCATACCAAATGCAGCTACTGCCGAAGCGAATGTTCCAGCAATGCCTGAAGGAGAGTTAATGGTTAAGTATGAACCCAAATTATTCGCCCAGAGATACATTTGCATTCGGGGTGATTCACCATCAGGAGGCGTAGCAAAATTGGCATTGTTAGTTCCACTACCATCAAAAGCTTCAGCATGAACGGCATCTAAATCTAGTCCGCCACCAGTGTAATTATAATTCTGGAAATTCCCACCTTCTTCATTAAACCCATAGTACCAAAGCACATCGTGAACACGGTTGTTAGCGTAAAACAGATTGGTGATAGCAGCTTCGCGGTTGCCAAGAGGATTTGAGTTTGGTGTTGCTGCATAAGGAAAATCGAAATTAAGTGATGAACCTCCTTCTACATAATCATCCGGAAAACCATCATCATCCTGATCGTCGTAGGCGCTTACATTGTTCCCAATCGACCGTGTTTCCTCAGCCCCAGTAAAACCATCTAGGTCGTGCCATCCATTGG
>DAOOQW010000166.1:0-5219 GCA_035388945.1 Flavobacteriales bacterium | reverse complement strand
AGAAGTTTTTAAAGTGAGCGATTATATTGCTAATCCAGGTATGGTGAAGTTTATATTGGAAGCAACAGATTTTCCTAATGGTCATATAGTTGAGGCTGGACTAGATCGTTTTTATGTAACAGATTCGTTTACTGTTAACATTGCAAATCCACTTTTGGAGGATGCTGAGTTGGTTTCGTACCCAAATCCTTCCACAGGTCTAGTATCTGTGAAATGGCATGTTTCAAAGACGGTAAAACAGGCAAAACTTGAATTCTGTGATTTACAGGGTAGGGTTATTCAAGAACAACAATTAGTAAGCGATTCCGGTTTGATAAAACTAGGATTAAACGTCAATTCAGGAATTTACCTTATGCGATTAATTGCTGATGGTAGAATAGTAAGAAGCGAGAAAATTGTGATAACGCAGTAAAACATTTGAACATAAATGAGCCTGAATCATGCGAAATGGTTCAGGCTTTTTTATTTATTGGAGTGGATGAAAGAGTCAATCAACAATAAAATAATCATAAAAAAACCGGAATAGATTGCTCTTTCCGGTTTTCGATTTTGTTTGAAAATCTCACCAATCGTCTTTTTTCTTGAGAGGATCTGTTTCGATAAATGTTTCGAGTGATTTTATGAGTGTTTTCATGTACTGATCTGTTTGTTGCAGATAAAGTGCATAATTAGGATCATAGTTTTTGGCTTCTTTATCCATCCAACGTTCGATTGGATAGTAAGATGTTTGTTGCCAAGAGATATTGGTTATTTCGTATTTGAACTTTGCGTCTTTGAAAAACAGCTTCATTTTAAAATTGACCAATCCTGCATCAACCATTGGAGCGGGAGTTTTTTTGGAAGCTGGGTCGGGACGTTGGATAGTAAATGTATAACCTCCATCAATTGTTCTTCCTTCGGCATCAGCAAGCTTGATGGCTTTATTAGGATTTTTGAAGTACGATTTGAACCAACGTAGTCCACGGTTGTAAAGCGTGTCTTTGTTCATACCAGGTTCGTCGACCACTTCGGTGTAGGTAATGAGTTTGGATATCTCATCAACCGGCATTTTAGGAGCTGCAGGTGTTTGTGCCAACAGCATTCCTCCCTGTAAAGTTAAGCCCAGGAAAGCTAGCTTCATGTATGTTCTCATAGGATGTATCATCTGTTTACAAATCTAAACGGCTATACAGGCTTTGAGTTGTTGTTTTTCAGATAAGTATTGACCGAGTTTTTAACATTCTTATTCGACTTCGTAAACCACATTTGTCATGAAGAAAACACGACGTCGTTTTTTTCCGTTTTAATCTTTTTCCTCCGATTTGATTTTTTGATATCCGCTTGTTAAAAGCAGTAATTAATTGCATTCCAAAATGAATATATAGTCTTTCAATATTTCAACTTTTTCAGTCAACGGTTTTTCTTTGATTAGATTAGTCAGATTAGGAAATTCAAATCCGTCTATATTTTTTAGAAATGTCTCTAAATAACTTGCCTTAATGGCATATCCAGCCGACTCAGCAACTTTCGATTTTGCATAAATAACCCCAACTAAGTTACCTTCTTCGTCAATAAGTGGTCCTCCGCTATTTCCAGGATTCACAGCAGCAGAGATTTGAAATTTACTTATGTCACCTTGAGCTCCACTTTTTGAACTAATAATACCTTCTGTTATTTTTAATTCTTCCCCCATTGATTTAGTTTGAGGAAAACCAAGTGCATAAATCTTTTCTGCCTGAGCCACACCGCTTGAGCGAATTGCAAATGGGGGAATTGAGAACTTTAAATTTTTATTAGAAATTTTTAATAAAGCTAAGTCATTGGAAGGGTCAGTGGCAACAATAGTAACTCCATATTTGGTAGTGTAGTCAGAACCAATTCCCTTAATTGTGATTTCCTTAGCGTTTTCAATGCAATGGTAATTTGTCACTAAATAACCATCTGAGCTTATAAGAAAACAAGTTCCTTGGCCTTTACCATCTTTTTTAGCTATGTCATTAATGGAAGATTTTATTATAGGGAATTCAATGTTTTCCTGATGTTTCTGAATGTTATCGATTTTAATCAAGTATTCTTCAACATCCGCCTTTTGAACTTGTTCAAGCGCCCCCTTACTATATAATACATAATATTCTTCGCCTCTCTTTACGTTTATAGAAATTTGGGAGGATTGAGATTTACTAGGACCTCCATTTGCACCTGGACAAAAGACGTTAAGTGTAATATTAATCTCGCCTTCAGAATAAACCTTATACTTAACTATAGATTTATGACTCAAATTAAATTCCCTTTGATTAGGTAAGGTGATGTCGCTCCTACAAGCAGATCCAAAATAATTTCCAGTCCTAACAAAGTTTATTGTTGAAAATGGTAACTCTTCATTTGTCTGTGAAAATAATAGACTAGAAGTAAGACTAAGAATGATTAAAACAATTAAATTTTTCATAGTTAAATTTTTTGAAAGTGTAAATATTTCATAATGGGTGCAAGCGTAAGTTAAACGTAGCTTTCGTGCCAAATGAACCGAGAATTACACCGTTTTCTTTCATCGGTATGACAAAGAAATCACCCCATTCATCCTCTAGGGAAACTTCAACTCTCCCAATTTGGTCGGTTTGAGCATTTAGAAAAGTGGTCGATAATGACAATAAAAATACAATGCCTAAAGAACTTAGCTTTAGGTTCAAAGAAGAAAAATTCATTTAGTAGATTTATTTCTTTTAATTGATTTTGCCGATTCGAGTACCATCGGGGATAATTGCTTTCTTTTTCAAAACGACGATACCTTCAACGATACAATAATGCTCCGTTTCGCTGTTAGGAAGAGAATTATCGCCTTTAATAATTACATTATTTCCAATTCGGCAATCTTTGTCGATGATGGCTTGTTCGATGTGACACGATTTACCAATTCCCATCGGGATTTCATCTTTCTGTAAGACAATTTCCTCCAACGATTGATAATAATCATTCCCCATGATGATGGCATTTTTCACGACGGTTTTTTCACCAATTCGGGAACGAACTCCAATAACAGAATAATCAATCAGTTTTGCATGAACGATACATCCTTCGGCCACAATTGATTTATTCAAACGAGTTCCAAAAAACTTAGATGGAGCTAATGCACGTGCTCGACTGTAAATACGTTTATGATTATCGAACAGGTTGAATTTGGGCAGATTGTCGCAAAGTTCCAAGTTTGCCTCATAGAATGAACGGATGTTTCCGATATCTGTCCAATAGTGATCAAACTGGTACGAAGACACATTGTAGCCCGAATTAATAGCTGCTGGAATAATACCTTTTCCAAAATCAGTGGCATCAGGATTTTCATCAAATAAACGCTTCAACGCATCTTTTCGGAAAATGTAAATCCCCATGGAAGCCAAGTATTCCCGACCTTTTTTCTTAAGTGGAGCAGGTACGGGTGAAGTCCAATTGGACAACACATCCGGCTTAGGTTTTTCGATGAACGTCTCAATTACATTGTGTTTATTCACCTTCATAATCCCAAACTCCGGAGCATCTTGTTTATCAACCGGAATGGTAGCAATCGTCAAATCGGCATTTTGATCTAAATGGAATTCAGCCATTAACTTGAAATCCATTTGATACAATTGATCACCACTCAAAATCAACACGTAATCGAATTCGTGTCCAGTTAAGTGATGCATACTTTGACGAACTGCATCGGCTGTACCCTGAAACCATTTATCACTGTTGGGAGTTTGTTCTGCGGCTAGAATATCCACAAATCCAGCACTGAAATTATCGAAGTGATAGGTGTTTTTTATGTGACGATTTAGCGAGGCTGAATTGAATTGCGTCAACACAAACATGCGTCGTACTCCCGAATTAATACAATTGGAAATGGGAATATCAATTAAGCGGTATTTTCCTCCAATGGGAACTGCAGGTTTAGAGCGACTACTCGTAAGTGGATAAAGTCGGCTGCCTTGTCCACCGCCCAAAATCAGGCAAATCATTTTAATAGTTCCTTTCATGCGAATGAAGGTTGAAGTGTTTTATAAATTGAAATGTACGTATCGGCTGCTTTTTCCCAACTAAAGTCGAGTTTCATGATTCTTTCCCGAAGCGGAATTAAAATGTCTTTCCGTTGAAAAAGTTCGGCTGCACGATGAAATGAGCGACAAAGTGCATCTTCACTTAAATCATCGAAACGAAGTCCGTTTCCTTCCCACTGTGTGACATCAATTACCGTTTCGGCTAAACCACCAATGCTTCGAACGATAGGAATCGTTCCGTATCGAAATGAATACAATTGGTTTAATCCACATGGTTCCACACGAGAAGGCATCATCAGAAAATCGCTACCCGCATATAGTTGATGAGAAAGTTGTTCGTTGTATTCGATGGATGTATCAAAATAACTCCACAAGCGTTCGCGCATTTGCATGAACACATCTCTCAGAGCAGGATCGCCAGTTCCAAGGACAACAAAAGAAGCTTGACCGCCTTGTTCTAGAAACCGCATAATAGCACCGGGAATCAAATCGGCACCTTTTTCACCAACTAATCTTCCAATAAACGTGATGAGAGGCAAATCGGCTTGAATGGCAAAACGTTCGGCGATTACTTGTTTGTTTTGTGCTTTATATTCATCAATATTCTCAACTAAAGGATAGGCTAGGAGTGGATCATTTTTCGGATCCCAAACTTGATTATCAATTCCATTTACAATTCCATACGCTTTATGGAATTCCATGTTTATCAAGCTTTCTAGGCCATTTGCTGCATAGCGTAATTCATTCAAATATCCACCCGAAACGGTACTGAATTTCCAGCAGCATTTTATCGCACATGCTAAAGGATTGATGTTATGATCCCAATCGAGCAAACCGTTAGCATTGGCATCATACCAAGGTAAAATCCAACTTCTGCTCCAGCTAAATGCACCATGATACTGTCCGTTGTGGATGGTAAACATGGTAGGTATTTCGGACAAAGCACGATATTCAGGACAGTGTTTAATCATGAACGGAATTAATCCGGTATGATGATCATGACAATGAATGATATCGGGCTTTTCGGGCGATTCGAGTAAGAACTTTAAAACAGTTTGTTGAAAGAGCACATAGCGTTCGGCTTCATCGCTGTATCCATAGCCTGTATGCGTGTCGATGTATATTCCTTCCCGATCGAAAAAGCCAGGAATATCAACTGTTAGCAAGCCAAATCCAAGAGAATTTCCAGTATAGCGATCTACATGAACCGGA
>DAOOQW010000165.1:0-5222 GCA_035388945.1 Flavobacteriales bacterium | reverse complement strand
ACGCGTCTTTAACCTTCACTAAATTGGTTCCTATAGCCCGATCAGGGACAAACGAATCGTTTACAATAACCAATGATGCTTTGGTTGAATAGATAAACTCCTCATATTTAGGATTGGCCAAGAATGTCAGAGAACCAGGTTCGCCCTCTTCAATTTTTGAAAGTCGATTAACCCTCACCTCGGGGTCACCCTCTACTCTGCCCTGAAGCAGATCGGCAATCTGTTGTGCTGTAAATTCCATTCGTTTCTAATGATCCGTGTCTAACTCTTTTGGATAACACAAGAAGTATTTCCGGGTTGATTCTGACAAAACCGACATTCGCAATTGATCTGAAGCTTCTCGAATCTCGAGAACCTTACCTGTTTTGAGTAGAATGTTGATTTTCTCTTCTCCATCTTTGTATGCACTGTTTGTAATGCCACCCGTAAAAACAAAATAATCTGCTTCTACTTTCGAAAAACCTTTGCTTTGCCATTTTTGGCTTAGCGCATCGACTTCTGCTGCATCAAAAGGTTGAACATCCAAGCGAATTTTTAACAGCTTTCGTTCAATCAGTCTGGTACTCAGCTCCGATAAGATTTTATCAGAATGTGTCATCCATTCTTTTGCGGATGCAAATATATCATAATCATCCAAGTGGGCGAAACGTTCCAATAGCTCTTCATCAATTGATTCTGAAGGTGAAGAAATGGTATGCTCTAAAAAATACATCAAGCTTTTAGTTGCAAATACTACTTCTCCTTTTTGGACTAGGTATTTAGCACGACGTAGCATATTGGACAATAAGTTCTCAGCCGATAAAACGGTCTTATGCAGATATACTTGCCAATACATTAAACGTCTTGCTAAAAGGAATTTTTCGATACTATAAATTCCCTTCTCTTCCAAAACCAACTCACCATTCACCACTTCCATCATCTTGATGATTCGATCTGAACCAACAGTACCTTCAGCTACACCTGTGTAAAAACTATCACGATTCAAATAATCTAAGCGATCCACATCTAACTGACTTGAAACCAACTGATGCAGAAAATGTTTATGATATTTTCCAGTGAAAATCTCTATTGTCATACCCAGTTTTCCACCAAACTGTCGATTAAGCTCCTGCATAAATAGCAACGACAACTGTTCGTGATGCAAACCAGGAACAATAGAACTTTCAAGGGCATGAGAAAAAGGCCCATGTCCGATATCATGAAGTAAAATAGCCGCTTGTGCTGATAATGCTTCTAGTTCTGTTATTTCATGTCCTTTATAACGTAGGTTTTCGATGGCAAGCCCCATCAAATGCATTGCACCTAGTGCATGATGGAAACGTGTATGTTGCGCGCCTGGATAAACATAATCGGTTAATCCTAACTGGCGAATTCGGCGTAAACGCTGAAACCACGGATGTTCAATCAGATCAAATAATAACTCGTCGGGAATTGAAATGAATCCATATACAGGATCATTCACAATTTTTTTTTTGTTTCGCGTAAGGTTCACCGGCAATATTAACGGATTTATGGTGTTTCAACAGGTACTTTTGAGCACCTTCATTTAGCAAAGATACATGGACAAGATCAACATCCTTTGGGCAGACGACGAAATAGAGTTATTGAAACCACATATCCTATTCTTACGGGAAAAAGGATACGATGTGCAAACAGCCAATTGTGGTGATGATGCACTCGATTTATTCAAAGAACAAGTGTTCGATATTGTTTTCTTGGATGAAAATATGCCTGGACTTTCCGGATTGGAAACGCTTGTAAAAATCAAACAACTTAAGAACGACGTTCCGGTTGTAATGATTACTAAAAGTGAGGAGGAGCATATCATGGAAGACGCCATTGGTTCTCAGATATCTGATTACTTGATTAAACCTGTCAATCCAAATCAGATACTTCTTTCCCTTAAAAAGAACTTAGAGAACAAACGTTTAATACGTGAAAAAACTTCAAGTGCTTATCAACAGGAATTTAGAAGTATTGGAATGACATTGAGTGACCGACTTTCGATAGACGAATGGAAAGAGGTTTATCAGAAATTGGTTTTCTGGGAATTGGAATTAAATAAAAGCAAGGAAGAAGGTATGGAAGAAATCCTCCGTATGCAGAAAACCGAAGCGAATACGCAATTCTCTAAATATGTAATCAACAATTATCAAGGCTGGGTGAATGGAAAAGATCCAAATCCACCTTTGATGTCACACAATATTTTCAAGCAACGTGTAGTACCTGAAATCGATAAGAACGAAAGTACTTTCTTCGTATTGATTGATAATATGCGTTATGATCAATGGAAGGTAATGCAGCCCATACTTCAAGATTACTTTAAAGTAGATACGGAAGAAATGTTCTGTGCCATTTTACCTACAGCAACTCAATATGCGAGAAATGCCATGTTTGCTGGTTTAATGCCTTCTGAAATTGAAAAGCGTTATCCTAATCATTGGTTAAACGATGAAGATGAAGGTGGAAAAAATCTTCATGAGGAATTCTTCATGAATGAACAACTTAAACGCCTCGGAAAAGACATTAAAACGTCCTATACAAAAGTCACCAATAACCAAGCTGGTAAAAAGTTAGCAGAGAATATTCCGAATTTAATGGGAAATAAGTTCAATGCTATTGTGTACAATTTCGTGGATATGCTTTCACATGCACGTACCGAAATGGAAGTGATTCGTGAATTAGCCGATGATGAAAAAGCATATCGCTCTATCACCGTTTCTTGGTTAGAACATTCTCCCCTACTCGATATCCTTCGACAAATAGCGGATAAAAAAGCAAGACTCATTCTAACAACCGATCACGGTACAATTCGAGTTACAAATCCAAGCAAGATTATTGGTGATCGAAACACCAATACGAATCTTCGCTACAAACAAGGTAAAAACTTGAATTACGAAAAGAAAGATGTGTATGAAGTGAAAAATCCACTCGACATTTTCTTGCCACGACAACATGTGAGTACAGCTTTCGTTTTTGCCAAAGAGGATTTATTCTTTGCGTATCCGAATAACTACAACTATTTCGTGAATTACTACCGCAACACATTCCAACACGGCGGAATTTCACTCGAAGAAATGCTCATTCCATTTATTACACTCAGTAATAAGTAATAATCCTGATTTATTAAAATCCCGGTTAGACTCTCAGTTTGACCGGGATTTTTGTTTGAAATCAGCCCATACTTCTAATAGTTCTTCCGGGTGACGAATGCAATACGCTGGATTCTCGGCTAATAACGCTGATTCATTCGTATGTGAATCCCACAATGCGGCAACAGAAGTGCAACCTGAAGCATGAGCAGCTTGAATATCCACAACCGAATCTCCTATGTATAACATACGTTCAGGCTTTTTATCTAAATATTGGCAAGCCATCCAAATTCCTTGAGGATCAGGTTTGGGCTTAGCAACCATGTTATCGCAAATTTTTACTGGAAAAAATTCAGCTAATCCATGGGGTGAAAGCAAAATATCTAAATCAGCAGCGTGTCGTCCTGTTACTATTCCCATTGGTATTTTCATTTGAACAAATGCATCAATGACTACTGATATTCCTATGTGTAATTTTGTTTTTAACGCAAGTTTCTTCTGAGTCGATAAAAATATATTAAAAGCTAATGCTGATTTTTCTTGATCATTTCCTACAAAATGTCTGAGAATTTTATCAGCAGAAATTCCAAATAGTTTTAGAATCTCTTCTTCTGTAATGTGCGTTAATCCTAGTTCTTGAAAGGTAATTACAAATGATTCTAATGCTTGATCAAGCGAGTTGGTTAATGTGCCATCACAATCAAATAAAATCCCCAAATCGGTTTTATTCATGTTGAATTTTAATTAAAAAAACGAATATCCACATTCTTTATTGAAGAGAATCCCAAAAACACAATCCAGCAAGTATCTTTGCCATACCGATTTCCGCTCCATGAATATCACTTTTGAATGTAAAACGCTGGAAGAACTAGCCGAAGGGGCGGAAATCCTTACTAGTAATTTTGCACATCAACACGTTTTCGCTTTTTATGGCGAAATGGGAGCAGGAAAAACAACATTTATTCGTGCTATTTGCCAAGAACTAGGAACGAAAGATTCTGTGAGTAGCCCTACTTATGGTTTAGTTAACGAATATGCGCTTCCTTCAGGAAAATCAATTTATCATTTTGATTTTTATCGTATTAAATCTATCGACGAAGCTGTTGAAATTGGACTGGATGAATATCTCCATTCAGGTGCTTGGTGTTTTATCGAATGGCCCGAAAATATTGAATCACTCTTGCCAGCTAATTATGTGAAAGTTACATTAACTGAACACCGGGAAGTTCGCAGCATTCATATGCAAAACCACACAGGAAATGTATCTTTAGGCAATTAATTGAAGACTAATTATGACCGACGACCGTAACCCATTACTGAGATTTGCAGCAGGTAATGTCATGCTTCCTCAAGAAGAAATGCTCGAAGTTGGGCGGCGTTCTAGCGAACTACAAATTGGAATCCCGAAAGAAACTTCTTTCCAAGAAAGACGCGTTTCTCTCGTTCCAGCTGCAGTTGCAGTATTAGTTAATAATGGACATCAAATTACCGTTGAATCAGGTGCTGGTACAAATGCCAACTATCAGGACAAAGATTACAGTGATGCTGGTGCTACTATCGCCTATGGACCAGAACAGGTTTATAAATGTGATATCGTTTTAAAAGTTGCTCCTCCTACTTTCGATGAAATAGAAATGATGAACCAAAAACAGAAGCTGATTTCGGCTCTGCAATTAACGGTTCAACAAAAGAATTTCTTCAACCACCTGATTTCAAAAAAAATTACTGGTTTAGCTTTCGATTACATCAAGGACCGTTCAGGAATTTATCCAGTTGTTCGTTCTATGAGCGAGATTGCTGGAAATACCTCTATTCTCATCGCAGCCGAATATTTAAGTACAACCAATAATGGAATTGGTATGATGCTAGGAGGCATTTCAGGTGTTCCTCCAACAGAAGTAGTCATTATCGGATCAGGAACTGTAAGTGAATTTGCCGCACGAGCTGCTATTGGATTAGGTGCTCATGTGAAAGTGTTTGATAATTCTTTGTACCGATTACGTCGCATTCAAAACGATTTAGGACAGCGATTATTTACTTCGATTATCGAACCGCGTCAATTAGAAGCTGCACTTGCTACTGCCGATGTTGTTATTGGAGCATTACGTGCAAAAGAAGGTAGAACACCCA
>DAOOQW010000164.1:4099-5236 GCA_035388945.1 Flavobacteriales bacterium | reverse complement strand
GATTGTCTCACCTGCTGGTGTTGCTTGGAGAACTAGTTGGGAAACCGATTCAACCATTAATCTTTGGTCATCCGATAATTCCCATCCTAGTTTAGCTGGATCTTATTTAACAGCTTGTGTTTTTTATAGTACCATTCTTCGAAAATCACCTGTTGGTTTAAGTTATCATGCTGGATTAGCCGATTCGATTGCCTCTTTTTTGCAGCAAGTTGCTCATCAAACAGTTCTAGATAGCTTGGATACATGGAATATTGGGAAATGGGATGTTAAATCAGAATTCACATTTGTGCTGGATGGTGAAAATGTGAGTTTTGTAAATCAATCGGATAATGCCACAACTTATAGCTGGGATTTTGGAGATGGAACAGCTTTGAGCTCGGAAACATCGCCTAATCATACGTTTGAATCAACTTTTGGTAACTCTTTTACTGTTCAGCTAATTGCTCAAAATGCCTGTGAATCCGATACTTCAATGATAACGTTTGAAATTATTCCAACTGGAATTCCAACTGGATTGGTTGAATCGGAATGGCGTGTTTTTCCAAATCCTGCTTCTAAGCAAGTAATGATTCAGGCTTCTAAATCGACCCAGTTTACCATCGAAATTTATAATTCCGAAGGAATATTGATGCGTAGATTTCAGGAAGAAGGAAGTTTGATTCCGCTCAGTGTTGAAACGTATTCACCAGGGATTTATCAAGTGGTATGCAGTTCTGGAAAGGAACAGCGAATTTTCCGTATGCTGAAAAACTGATTTTATCCTCTTAACTCAGCACCAATTTGTTCCTGATATGCTTTTATCAGGCGTTCCATTGTTTTATCAATTTGCTTATCGGTCAAGGTTTGCTCTTCATCTAAGAAGGTGAACGAAACAGCATACGATTTCTTTCCTGCAGGAAGTTTATCTCCTTGATACACATCGAACAAGGATACATCACGTAGTAATTTACGTTCGGTTCCACGAGCAATGGTCACAATCTTATCGAATTGAGTTGATGCATCAATTAGCATAGATAAGTCGCGACGTACCGAAGGAAAGCGTGGAACGTCCTGATAGTTTAGCTGGTATTTTTTGTATTGACGAAGGAGTTGATCCCAATTACATACAGCTACCCAAACCGCTTCATTAATGCCATA
>DAOOQW010000164.1:0-3999 GCA_035388945.1 Flavobacteriales bacterium | reverse complement strand
CGGTTCTTATTCCACGCTATCGTTTCACACACGCCAAAAACTAAACTTTGACGCATGATACTCAATTCGGAACTTAATGGATTGAGTATGTTAACTGGTGTTGATTCAGGGAAATAAGAAGCTGTACTGGCGGCAGTAAGCGAGTTGTTCAAGATTTCGGTAAAACCGATGCTGCATAAATGATCGCTTAAATGATTTTTTAGTTTCCACACATCCGGTTTTTCCTGAATCGAAATAGAAGCCCGAACTTGAGTAGGAATTTCAATGGTATTGTATCCATAAATCCGCAAAACCTCTTCGGTAACATCGGCGGAGTTTTTTACATCAACCTTGAATGGAGGAATACGCAATTGTAACCCATCCGAATTCTCCGATTCAATTTGAATACCTAACTTTTGGAGGATGAGTTTGGCAGTTTCTTGAGGAACGACTTCACCAATCAAGCGATTCATGCTTGACCAAAGTAAATCTATTTGCGTCCAAGCTACCGGATTGGGATACCAGTCGAATAAACCACCAGAAAGATTTCCTCCAGCGATTTCTAAAATCAGTTCTGCCACACGTTCAAGCGCAACAACAGGCATTTCAGGATCTGTTCCGCGTTCGAATCGAAAGGAAGAATCGGTTTTTATAGCTAAAGCACGCGAAGTTTTACGAACCCAAACTGGATGAAACGTTGCCGATTCAATGAACAATTTGGTTGTAGAATCTTTCACACCCGAATTCAAACCGCCAAATACACCTGCAATACACAGTGGTTTTTCTGCATCACAAATCATCAAATCGTTCGCTCCTAACTTACGTTCTTGACCATCGAGTGTGGTAAATGAAGTTCCTTCTGCACAAGTTTTAACTAAAATTTTATCGCCTGCTAACGAGCTGCGATCGAATGCATGTAATGGTTGTCCCAACTCATGCATAACGAAATTTGTCGCGTCAACTATGTTGTTGATAGGCTTCAAACCAATAGCCTTAAGCGCATGTTGCAACCATACCGGACTTTCTTTCACCTGAACACCATCGATGCAAATTCCTGCATATCGAATGAGTGCATCGGGAGTTTCGATTTGAACCTTAACCGGACAATCTCCAGCATTCAGCTTGATAGTGCTTTTCGGAAATTGAAACGAATAAGTATCATCATTATAAAGTGTCGCAACTAAATCGCGCGCAACACCTGTATGCGACATAGCATCGGTACGATTGGGAGTTAGTCCAATCTCGAGCACTTGATCTTCTGTCACATTAAACAACTCTGAAACAGGTTTGCCAATGGGTGTTTCAGCTGGAAGTACTAAAATACCAGCATGACTTTCACCTAAACCAATTTCATCTTCAGCGCAAAGCATTCCTTGAGAAAGTTCGCCTCTGATTTTACTTTCTTTGATGACGAACGATTCTCCCGAAACCGGATAAAGCGTAGTTCCAATGGTGGCAACAATCACTTTTTGTCCACTTGCTACGTTGGGCGCTCCACATACGATATGCAACAATTCTTCTTGTCCAATATCCACGGTAGTAACACGTAAGCGATCGGCATTTGGATGTTGCTCACATGTTTTTACTTCACCAACAACAAGTCCTCTCAAACCTCCTTGATGACTTTCGAAATGCTCAATTCCTTCCACTTCCAAGCCCGATGCGGTGAGCAAACGAGATGTTTCGTCGATTGATGGAACAGGAGAAATGTAGCGTTGAAGCCAGTTGTAGGAAATCTTCATTGGTTGCTTATTCGGGGGCGCTAAAATACGAGGAAAGCGTTAAGCTATCTTCAGTTTAGCGTTTATTTTTAATTGATTAGCAGGAAGAATCGAAAATCCGCCAACAGCTTACACATGCTCGAATTATCTCATATTTTCCTGTAAATACTGGGATTTTGTTTTTAGTTTGCATTCCTATTTGAAGGCCGATTCGCTGAGATGCTTTTCAATTCCATTCATTTCTTCTTCTTTCTGCCTGTCATCACGGCATTGTATTATTTGCTTCCAGAAGCTCGACGCTGGCTGTTGATATTACTGGCGAGTTGTTATTTCTACACAGCATTTTTCTGGCCGTATTTGTTTTTGTTATTCCTCTTAATTGGAATTGATTTTTATGCTGGGAAGCTTATCGAAAAAGCGCAAGGCAAGCAGCGGAAACGGTATTTGTGGATTAGCATTGCCGCCAATATCGGACTGCTATCCATTTTCAAATACAGCAATTTCGTCCTGTTCAATTTCAACGAAATCGCTTTACTCGTAGGAAGTTCTTTTCAGGTGAAGCAGTTGAATTTGTTGCTACCTATTGGACTTTCCTTTCACACGTTTCAATCGCTTAGTTATGTGATTGATGTATATCGCGGGAAGCAGAAAGCCGAAACCGATTTACGTGTTTACGCTAACTATGTGCTTTTCTTCCCACAAATGGTAGCTGGCCCAATTGAACGTTTTTCTCAGTTAGGCGTGCAGTTTCATCAACAGGTGAAGTTTCAGGTGATGAACATCGTTAGCGGTTTACGTTTGGTGATGTATGGATTATTTGTGAAAATGTGTGTGGCCGATCCACTTGCCGAAATTGTAACTCGGGTGTACGATGCTCCATCCACTTATAGTTCTATATCGGTGCTGGTTGCTTTGTTTTGTTTTTCGATACAGATTTATGCTGATTTTCATGGTTATTCGACCATCGCCATTGGTGCAGCCCGCATGCTAGGTGTGGAATTGATGGATAATTTTAATCGCCCCTATTTTGCCAGTGATATCCATGCATTTTGGCAACGTTGGCACATTTCCTTAACCAATTGGTTTCGCGAATATGTGTACTATCCTTTGGGTGGAAATCGCGTGAGTAAAAATCGTTGGATGTTCAATATTATGCTCGTTTTCATTCTCAGCGGATTTTGGCATGGTGCCAATTGGACCTTTGTCGTTTGGGGAGCTTTACACGGGTTTCTTTACCTGATATGGTTTTATGTAAAAGGTAAGTCCACAGCCGAAATCACCGATCCGATTTTCAGGAAAGTATCTATCCTAGCAACATTCTTCTTGGTCAGTCTCATTTGGGTGTTTTTTAGAAGTGCTGATTTTTACCAAGTCGGACAAATATTCTCTGCTCTCGTTCACCCTAAAAATGACACTCAACTTTTATTGCCAGATGCTTTTGCGTTGATACCATTGGTGTTCTTCATTATGCTCGAATATCAACGTCGAGGTGAGCGGTTCGACTTGTGGTTTAGTCGGCATAAAGAGGCTGTTCGTTGGGGCTATTATGCATTCTTCTTGGCTGCTATCTTATTGTTGAGCGGAATTCACACCCATCCATTTATCTATTTTCAGTTCTAATGACCTGGCGATTTATCTTGATACGATTTGTGCTGGTATGGGCTTTCCTCGGATTGCTCAACGAAGTATATCTGCGTTCAGGAATGCATCATCACGACTTAAGAATGTTAGGTGCTACATTACATCTTCGCTTAGATACCTTACAAAAACATAACGACATACTTTATTTTGGAGAGTCGTCTAATGCTACTTTTTCGGCAAATGATCAAGACCGAAGATCTATCAGTCAACTATTAGCCGAACGCTTGCCCGATCGACATGTTGGAACAATTGATCGAGGTGCGATTCATGCTTCAACCTACTTGGCTTTAGCTGAACGAATTAATACCAGTTCTTCGGTCAAGCAGATTGTTGTAACGCTTAATCTTCGTTCGTTTGGAGCCGATTGGATTCACTCAGGTTTGGAGTCGGAAATATGTCAGGATAATGTGATGTATTCTAACTATCCAGCTTTGTTAAAACGCTTGATGGTAGCGGCTGGCGGATACGACAACAAAGAAACGATGCTGCGTAAAATGTACCGTGAGTACCAGTGGCGAACCGATGCATTGCCCGATTATGTAGGAGCCTCGAATGTTCGATCCTGGGAAAGGAAAGTGGGTGAAATGCGTCAATCTGCCAAAGAATTCAACGACACCGCTTCAATCTCTTTGGCTAAAACCTATGTGCGCAGCTATGG
>DAOOQW010000163.1:0-5256 GCA_035388945.1 Flavobacteriales bacterium | reverse complement strand
TTAGCTTCTTTAAAAGGATATACACCCAAGGATAATTTTGTTGTTGGATTGACTTCACGCCTTTCTATCACCCGCTATTTTACCTGGAATATTGAAGCAGCCGGTAGTGTCATTACAGATAATGTTCTAGCTGAGAAATTAGAAGTAAAAAATTGGAGTGATTCACCTTTTCTAAGTAAGCTAATAACTCCTCGAATAGGCACACGCCTCTCGCTAGCCGGACAATCGAACCTTAGTTTTCAAGCTCGTAAATTTGGTATGAAATTCACTTTTCGACAAGTTGATCCTGGCTATTCTTCACTTGGAGCTTTGTTTTTACAGAGCGATGTTCGTTCACTAACGGTAGATCCTTCACTTAAATTAATGAAAGGAAAATTGCGAATTCAGGCTAGTATTGGTAAAGAGCAGGATAATTTATCACGAAAAAAACTATTTACCAGCATGCGAAATATTGCTGCATTTAATATAGCGTTTGCACCAAAACCTGTATATGGAATTGATGCTTCATTTTCCAATTATGGACTAGCACAACAAGCCGGATTAATTAGCATTAACGACACATTCCGTGTAGCACAAGTAAGTCGAAATGCTCAATTAAATCAACGATTAAATTTCCAGAATAAACAACGTGTTATTGGAATTAATTTAGGAGTTGGATATCAAGAATTAAAAGATTTAAATACCTATTCAACGAATTCCATGAGTGAAAACCAGATTGTATTTGCCAATCTGAACAGTAATTACTTTAGAAATCGAGATAAATTAAGCATTACAAGTGGATTGACCTATAATAAAACAATGTCATTTATAGGTGATCGAGTTGGATTAGGACCTTTAATTGGAATAGGAAAATCCTTTCGGAATAATAAACTCAAGTTTAATGGTAATCTGATGTATCAATTTATTCGGGTCAATCAGCAAGCATCCGGATCCATTGCTAATGCCTATTTCACGGGTTCTTATCAACTCAAAGGCGGACATCAATTTCAAGTAAATATCAACTTTTTACATTCTAGTTCCACCTTACAATCATTCTCCGAAATGAGGATGATGGCTGGATATGTATTTGCATTTCATTCAAAGCAGAAAAAATGAAAAAACACCTATTTATTTTCATTTTATGGTTAGTGCATGTGCCATTAATGGGACAACTACCCTTACAAGTTCATGTAAATATTGCACCACCGTATTCGGCTACCTATCAGGCTTATGTGAATAATCCTACATCTTTAACGGTAACAATTACGAATAGTACAACCGAAACTTATCAGATTTATTTAGCCGGAAGTTTAGAAAATACCAGCACCGGCGCACGCGTGTTTACCGATCCTTCTAACCCATGGACAGCTCCCGGTTTAGTAATAATGCCGGGAGCATCGGTATTTACAGGACCTGATGCAAATATCTTCAACGATATTGGAGACATTCAAACGGTTAACGTTGATCCGGCAAGCTATATAGATGGAATATTACCCGAAGGAAATTATCAACTCTGTTTGCGTGCTTATAATTATTTCAGCGCCGAACACGAAGCGCTATCACCCGAAGCAGTACTAAATAATGGATGTTTCGAATTTTCCATTTCATTTCCAACTGCACCGGTTCCCGATTATTTCAATTGCGAACAAACTTTTCCAGCCACTCAACCACAAAACCTAACATTTAGTTGGTCGCCTTCCATGAGCATTCCGCTAGGATCAACTGTTATGTATCGGTTTAAATTGGTTTATTATCCCGAAGGAATTGATATTCAATCGGCATTAGAAAGCACTTCTCCCTTAGATATGGTTTATGAGGAAGAAAACATCATCACACAAAGTATATTTTATGGTGCCGATAAACCACCATTGATCGAAGGAAAACGTTATGCCTGGCGCGTTGAAGCGTATGATCCACAAGGACAAATAGTATTTCAAAATAATGGAATTTCTACGCCATGTTATTTCTTTTACAATAATGCTGCTGCACATCAAGGTAATTTCAGCATGGATTTTCCATTATCGGGTGATACACTACCGTGGAATTTTATGCCCATGGTTTCACGGTTTTCTCCTTACAACGAAAATTACAATCGGTTCCTAAGTGATTTCAGTATTTCGGGAAGTAATGGTTCTTCGCTCGATTTTCAACGCGATTTAAGCTGGCCAAATGGTCCTGTTAGCGGACAAAGTAATGCCACACAACAGGAAATTTATTCTGCACAAGCTGTATTTGTTGGTGTATTTAAACGTCACGATGAAAACCCATTATCCTTTCGATTTACGCACGGTAATTTATACGAATGGGAAGCAGGTTTAGAATTACGTGTGTCCAATGCAGATGATCCAACAGGAAATATTTCAGGAAATTTCTATTCGGGTATGGGAATGCCTCGTTTGAATTTTCCAGAAAATGCCGACACCTTGTATTTATCTGAAATTGCAAGCGGAAGCCTTGATTTAAGTTTTAAAACATCCAATCCGCCCGGTAAGATGTTTACTTTATTTGATCTGCTTCAAACAAGTGATGATATCAATGATAATGGAATAGTAATTAATGGAACTATTGATGAACGTTACGTTTCGGAGGTTTCACGTAAGGCCGATTTTAGTGATGTTCTCCAAACTAAAACAGAACGTTTAGGAGAAGGAATGAATCTAGCTAATTCGGCCACAAATGCCTGCAATCAAACCTGCATGGTAGATGAATTATATAAAACGGTTAAACACTCGTTAGCCTTAACAGATACCGGCTGGTATTATTGGCGTGTAAAGTGGTTGCAGAATCCATTAGAGGAAAATGGTGAGGCATATTTAACCAGTTCGGTTGTTCGATTTTATGTGGCTGATAGTCTTCGCTTACCTGATCAATTAACCAACGAAGAAGAACGCCCAACTCCAGGTTCGTGTATAGCAACTTCTGCCATTGATCCAGTTCCTGTAGATCAACGAATTCCAGTGAATAATATTACTGTAGATCAACTCGTTCAGGTTGGACTTTTTACCATGAAGGTGACTGAAATTAATTGGTCTGCTTCACGAGCAACTGGAAAGGGATTAATTGATATACCGTTCTTAAAAGCTCCCGTTCGTGTAGTTTTTTCTAGTATCCAGATAAACATGCAAAAACGCATGTTCGATGGTGAAGTTTGGGCTGAATATGACCGACAAGATATTATCCCAGCTTCGTGGATTCAAGGTGCTGGAATGCTTGCGGGATTGAATTCAGATGAGGTGAATTTATTAGATGAAGTGTTGAATTCTGGGGCTCGATTAACGAGTCAGTTATTAGGATCAACGCCTATCGGATTGCCAATTGGAATTGATCAAGTAATTGAGGGCGTTCCGGTTTTAGTGGGTGTGGTTTCCTTGAAGTTCACCCCTACCCGCGCCACACTAAATGCAGTATGTAATGTCGATTTCAATGATCATCCACTCAATGTAGCTGCTGGTGCGATGGATGTGGAATTTCATCCGGGTGGAATTGGCGGTCCACAAGGAAAAGCAATTCTCTATTTAGCTAAAGACGTAAGAAGTAAACCATATGGATTGCCAGGCGATTCACTCATTGTAGAAGCTACTCGCTTTGAAGATAACTTCCATACAGTAGCCGATTCTGGTACGTATATCTGCTTCGATTGCTTGGGTTTCAAATCCTTGAATGTAAAAGGGAAAATCAAATTCACAACCGATCAATTAGTGGAAGATAAACCCGATGGTTCGATTGGTGATGCTAAAATTGAAGCGAATTTTAAATTTAAATACACAACCAGTCAGCAAATAATTGCTCGATTAAATTTTAATCATTCTTTTCAAGTTGCAGGTGCCGAAGGTTGGGGCTTTCAGGTACATGAAGCTTGGTTCGATTTTTCACAAATTGAAAATCCACCTAATACGAATTTCCCTCCCAATTTTGGAAATATATACGATCCAATAACTCAGCAATACAGTATTACCAATGCTTGGGAAGGATTTTATTTAAAAAGAGCCACCTTAGGATTACCTAAAATGTTTAAGAAATTCACCGGGAATGATCGATTGGTCGCTGGTGTGGAAGATTTAATCATCGACCGATTTCGATTAACTGGAAAAATTCGAGCGTATGATATTTTATCGATTGACGAAGGAAATCTTGGAAACTGGGGATATAGTTTAGATACACTAAAAATGGATTTTGTAGATGGTTCATTTATCCAAGGTGGATTTAGCGGAAAACTCCTTATTCCATCATGTGATCAACCTGTTCTTTATTCCAGTTTGTTAAAACAAACGCCACAAACAAACGATTGGAATTATGAATTCAGAGCACATCCGAAAGATGACATGAATGCCGAATTTTTGAAAGCTAAGCTAGAACTGCTCGAAACCAGTATTATTTCTATATCGGTACCGGATTTAAATAATATTGATATTCAGGCACATTTAAATGGTGAGTTATCTGTAAATCACGACTTTGATAATATTGGACAAGTAGATTTTAAATTAGTCGAATTCCAAGATTTGTGCTTTAAGAATTCTGCTCCCTATCTAAGTTGTGCTGCATTTCGATTTAATAGTCCGCAGAAATATATTGGTGAAAGTGAATCTGATGAAACCGATTTATTTAGTACCGATGGAATTGGTTCTGGTTTTCCAATTAACATTTCCGATATCGAGTTAATTCATCGTTCCGAGGATGGTAAGCAATTAGGTGGTGTGGAATTTAATTTCAACATCAATTTAACTAGCTCAGCTAATTCATTTTCGGCCACTGCTCGCATGGCAATTCTAGGAAAAATCGATTTAGATGCTATGCGGCCGCAACGTTGGTCATACGATCAGCTCGACTTAGATTCGGTTGGTGTTCGTGGTGATGTGGGGGCGGTTAAAATTGAAGGTTATGTAAAATTTTATGATGATGATCCAATTTATGGGAATGGATTAAAAGGGAAACTATTCGCCGAATACAAACCACGTATTCAAGTATTAGCAACCGGTCAATTTGGAAATATTAATGGCATGCGTTATTGGTTTGTGGATGCTCAAACAGTATTTAATCCGGGTATTCCATTATTTGCTGGAATTAATGCTTACGGATTTGGCGGTGGAGCTTGGTATAACATGTCGCAAACCTCACCTCCGCCTTCGGCTAAAGATGTAAAAGATACCGATCCGGATAAAGATAAATATGTGCCGGGTATGACCTTGAGTGGTGCGGTTTATAAACCAACTCCAGATGTTCCATTAGGCTTGAAAGCGACTTTAATTTTTGGAACCATGGGTGACGAAGATGTATTTA
>DAOOQW010000162.1:0-5309 GCA_035388945.1 Flavobacteriales bacterium | reverse complement strand
ATTGATGAAGTGCATTGCCAATTGAGTTGTATAAATCGGCTTGCATGAATGTATCCTGTTGAGCTATATAATAGGTAAGACTTTTATTATAGAGTGTTAAAGCGCGTTCAAATAAATGTTGTCTGTAACACGTATTACCTAGCTCTCGCACTGTTTCATATATACCATTGCTATCAGCGAGTGCTTTATATATGTCTAATGCTTGGAACTGATTATTAAATGATTCATCCAATCGCCCTTGAAATCCTTTAATGCCAGCTAAAACATTATAACAACGTGCTAAAGATTTTCGTTCTCCCGATTCCGTATAGGCATTTATAGCCTTGGTCGCATAATAATCTGCCGTATCTAACTGACTCGTACGCAGGTATACGATGGCTCTTTCTTCATTAGCAAAACCAACTGCACTTTTTGAAGTAGAAAAGTACTTCTCGTATAGCGACATGGATTGGATTAATTCTTCAGGCTGATATTCTTGTTCATGATCTAAAAAGTACGCCCGTAATAGAGAATCCTGATTATTAATCCCTGAAATAGAATCGATCTTAACTGCTATTGATTGATACCGCTTAGTAAGTATTGTATCTAATTTGAAAGCCTCTTGAACAGATATGGAGCCATTTTGAACATCTTTCTTAGCATTTTGTGTATCACACGATGCTAGAATAAGGGTGAAAAAACAAATAATGAATCCAGAAATCCTACTTTTTATGTCCATTTCATCCGCAAGATGCGAAATAATAATCCAAAATACTAATCAGTAATCTATTCATTTACAGGGAGATGCAAACTTTGTCTACGGTATTGACCACGTATATATGAGTGTTGTCCCTCTATTTGTACCTACCGAATTTTGACCTAGGTTAATTTTACCTTGTATACTTGTTAAGGCATTTTCGTAATGCCTATCACAAACCATCTTCACATACGCTTCGGCGAAAAGACGGCAAAAGCAATCTACCAAGATTTGACTTTTGCCGTTTTACTTTTTAGGACAATCTTTCGTGAATTGTTCCAATAGTTCAGAAGTCCATTCAATCGCCCCTGTTTTCTTTAAGTAAACAGAGCCATCCTGACAAAACAGGTAGGAAGTAGGTAATGTATGTATGCCGTTATCACTGAACTTTCCTTTAAGCTTCACTAATTCAAAACGACTAGGAATAGTAGAGCTGAATTGTTGAAGTTTCTCAACCGATTCATCGCTAACTAGTATAATGCGGATATTAAGATCTGTAATGCGGTTTTCTAAGCTCGACAATACAGGTAATTCTCTCCGACAATCGGGACACCAGGTTGCAAAGAATATCAAAATGGTGGCTTGTCCTTGAGTAGCCGTAACCGACTCACCATTTAGTGTTTGCATTTGAATTTCGGGCAATAATAATGCTGGCGCAACCCGAAAGCGGAAATACAAATGTGTACCACCTGCTAGTAATAGTAATCCTAGTAGAACGCGAATAAGCGTTTGTTTCTTAAGCATCAAACGACATTAACGTATCGTGGATGATTTGAATACACTCGCTCAATTGCTCATCATTTATAACCAGTGGAGGTGCAAACCGGATAATATGTCCGTGAGTGGGTTTAGCTAGCAATCCGTTTTCCATTAATCGGATACAAATGTCCCATGCTGTTACGCCATCTTTTTCTTCTATTACGATTGCATTCAACAATCCCTTACCACGAACCAATTGGATACGTGAACTTGGAATGGCGCGAAGCGCCACACGAAGTTTCTCTCCTTGAACTGCTGCATTTTCAGCTAGTTTTTCTTCTTTAACCACCGTTAAGGCTGCAGTGGCAATGCTCGATGCCAATGGATTTCCGCCATAAGTTGAACCATGTTCGCCCGGACGAATGCATAACATGATCTCGTGACTCGCTAAAACGCCCGAAACAGGATACATTCCACCCGAAAGTGCTTTTCCTAAGATGAGAATATCTGCATGGATGTTTTCATGATCAATGGCAAGCAGTTTTCCTGTTCGTGCAATTCCTGTTTGGATTTCATCTGCAATGAATAGCACATTATGTTTTTGACAGAGAGCATGACAAGCGCTCAAATAGCCTTCATCAGGAACCATCACACCTGCTTCTCCTTGAATCGGTTCAATGAGCAAACCTGCCACATGCGGATCTTGAAGCGCTTTTTCTAGTGCTGCAATGCTGTTGTATTCAATCACTTCGAAACCAGGCGTGTATGGTCCAAATTCTTTACGAGCATCTGGATCGGTAGAAGCAGAAACAATCGAAATGGTTCTTCCGTGGAAATTCCCCGAGCACACTAAAATCTTAGCCGCGTTTTCAGGAAGTCCTTTTTTCTGATAGGCCCATTTGCGACACAATTTCAAGGCTGTTTCAACCGCTTCGGCACCTGTATTCATGGGTAGAAAACGATCATAACCAAAATAGGAGGTGATGAAAGCTCCAAATTCTGCGAAAGCTTTATTGTGAAACGCACGAGAGGTCAATGCCAACGTTTGTGCTTGTTCAATAAGAGCTGCAAGGATTTTTGGGTGGGAATGTCCTTGATTTACAGCTGAATAGGCAGAAAGGAAATCATAATAGCGTTTGCCTTCCACATCCCAAACATAAACACCTTGTCCACGCTCTAAGACAACCGGAATTGGATGATAATTGTGAGCGGTATGTTCTTCTTCGAGGTGAATGAAGTAATCATTTCCGTGAAGTGTGTTGGTGTTAGTGGTTTCGGATGAGCGCATAAAATTGAGTTTGTGAGCTTTGGATATTGAGAAACATCCATTTTCGCTGTTTGGGAAAAGCTGATCGAAAATTTGAAAGCCCGACAAAGTTAGTTTATTACGCCTATTCGCCCAATTTCCTGAACTTGCGCAAAATTTTAAAAAGCATGGGACGATCACGATCGCAAACGCCACAAGTATATCACAACCTCGAAATCACTGATTTAGCTTCCGAAGGAATGGGCATTGCTCGTCACGAAGGCATGGTGGTTTTTGTGGAGCAAGCGGTTACTGGCGATGTAGTTGATGTGCAAATTACTCGCAAAAAAAGTGGCTTTCGTCAGGGGAAAGTGATTCATTTTCATCAACGAAGTGCTTTACGTGTTGAACCTAAATGCGAACATTTTGGAATTTGCGGAGGATGTAAATGGCAGGTGATTTCCTATGCCGATCAGTTGAAACACAAGGCCAAGCAAGTAAAAGACGCATTAACACGCATAGCCAAAGTTCCTCTTCCGGAAATTGCGCCAATTCACGGTTCTGCTACTGAATACTATTACCGCAATAAATTGGAGTACACATTTTCGGCAAGTCGTTGGTTGACGGAAGAAGAAATCGGCAGTAAAGATGAATTCAGTGATCGTGCTGCTTTGGGATTTCATATTCCGGGACGTTTCGATAAAGTCCTCAAAATCAACAACTGTTATTTGCAACCCGATCCGAGCAATGCGATGCGATTGTTTGTGGAAAAACGTGCGAAAGAATTGGGGATTTCTTTCTTCAACTTAATGGAGCAAACTGGCGTGATGCGCAATTTGTTGTTACGTAATAACAGCAAAGGCGAATGGATGGTTTGCTTGAGTGTAACTGATGCTTTGCCTGAGGTTTTTACCTTGTTGGATGATTTAAAAGCTGCCTTTCCTCAGATTCATGCCTTGTTGTACACCATCAACACCAAACGAAACGATACCATTTCGGATCTAGACATTTTTGTGCATTCGGGTGCTGGATTTATTGAGGAAGAAATGGAAGGACTGAGATTCCGAATTGGTCCAAAATCATTCTATCAAACTAATTCAGAGCAAGCATATGAGCTATACAAGCATACCCGCGCTTTTGCTGGAATTACCAAAGACGATGTGGTGTATGACTTATACACTGGAACAGGAACGATAGCCTTGTTTGTAGCCGGATTGGCGAAAAAGGTAGTTGGTGTGGAATACGTGCCCGAAGCGGTGGCCGATGCTAAGATTAATGCTGAGGTAAACGGCGTGGAAAATGTGAGCTTTTTTGCTGGTGATATGAAGGATGTGTTGGTGGAAGGCTTTTTCGAAACGCATGGAAAACCAGACGTGATTATAACCGATCCACCACGTGCTGGAATGCATGATGATGTAACCAAGCGATTGATAGAAAGTGGCGCGCGTCGTATTGTATATGTGAGTTGTAATCCAGCCACTCAAGCACGCGATTTAATATTGCTCGATCAAGCATATACTGTGGTCGCAGTGCAACCAGTAGATATGTTTCCACAAACAACACACGTAGAGAACATTGTAGTATTAGATCGTAAAAACTAAGTCATGGGTATTCAGCTAACATCCATTCATCATGTGGCCATTATCTGTTCCGATTATGCCCGATCGAAATGGTTTTATACTGAATTGCTCGGACTGAACATACTCGCTGAGCACTACCGTGAAGAGCGCCAATCCTGGAAG
This sequence comes from Flavobacteriales bacterium, assembly GCA_035388945.1. GTDB lineage: Bacteria > Bacteroidota > Bacteroidia > M30B66 > M30B66 > CALQRR01. Next base: position 886 of record DAOOQW010000162.1, on the reverse strand, counting down.
CTCGATTTAGGTTTGGGTGAAAACTATGTGATAGAGTTGTTTTCTTTTCCAGAAGCACCTGCGCGCTTGAGTCGCCCGGAAGCCTGTGGATTGAGACATTTAGCTTTTGCGGTGGCTGATTTAGAAAAAGCAATTGCCTTTTTACATACTGCCCGTTGGGAAACAGAAGCCATTCGTGTGGATGAATTTACCGGAAAGCGCTTTTGTTTTTTTGCTGATCCCGATGGTTTACCCATTGAATTTTATGAAAGCTGAGATGGAATTAAATGAAGGTTTTTGGAGAGAACGTTATCTAACAGGCGAAACAGCTTGGGACATGGGGCACGTATCTCAACCCTTGAAAGAATACTTCGATCAATTAACGAACAAGGAGCTGAAGATTTTAATTCCCGGAGCGGGAAATGCTTGGGAAGCGGCTTATTTATGGGAACAAGGATTTAAGAACGTATGGATTTGCGATATCGTGGCAGAGCCATTGGCACGATTCCAAGAACGTCATACCGATTTCCCCGCTGCACAATTGCTGCATGTTGATTTTTTTCACTTACAGGATGCGTTTGATCTCATCATTGAGCAGACTTTTTTCTGTGCATTGGATCCCAAACTACGTGAAGCTTATGCGCAAAAAATGTCCACTTTATTGAATCCAAATGGGCGATTGGTAGGGCTGATGTTTGATGATCCTAAAAATGATGATCGTCCGCCTTTTGGTGGAAAGAAGGAGGATTACCAAGTTTTATTTGAGAGCTATTTCCATGAAGTACGAATAGAGCCGTGTTATAATTCTATTGCTCCAAGGGCTGGGAAAGAGGTGTTTGTGAGAATGAAATAATAATTACGAATTACGAATTACGAATTACGAATTACGAATTACGAATTACGAATT
>DAOOQW010000161.1:0-5343 GCA_035388945.1 Flavobacteriales bacterium | reverse complement strand
TGAAATAAATGTAGAAATATATCAGGATAATGAGGCTGAAACAGCTGAAACACTATCATTTAACTATTCAAATACGTGTAATATATATACAACTGAATTTCAAATTGTTGATAAACCTGAATTATTATTCGAAACAATTCCAGTTTCTGAAATTTGTACCGGACAAGGCTCCATCAATTTGCATGTTGAAGTAACCCAAGGAATTCTACCATTTACCTATGCTTGGTTGAATAATGGAAGCACAGAGCCTGATTTGACGGTAGAACCATTAGATTCAACGCTATATCGTGTTTATGTAACCGACTTATGTGGTACAACTGATTCAGTCGATTTTGTGGTTAATGTCAACCCGCAACCTGATTCAATAGAATTAAGTTTTGATACACTCACTTCTTCTATCAGTTTTGATGAGCCTGCTGGGATTGTAATGAGTTATTGGTTGTTAGATGAGTCGAATTATCAAGTTGTTTCGGAACCCAATCTAACATTGACTGCTGCTGGTACTTATTCTGTTTACTGTGAATTATCGGATGGATGTACTGTTTATTCAAACTCCATTTATTTTGACCCTCTTATTTTAGAAATTGAAGAATTAGATAAATTTCCTTTTAAACTATATCCCAATCCAGCTGATGATTATTTCTCTATTTCAGTAATTGAAGACTGTAATTTGGAGATATATGATTTAGCTGGGAAGCTGCTTTCTAAGTTGCCTATTAAAGCAGAAACACAAACTATTTCAACAACAAATTTTAGTTCTGGAATGTATTTGTTAAAACTTCGTTCTAATAAAGGGGAGAAGTCTATTAAATTAAATATTGAAAAGTATTAATTCCAATATTTAATGAAAAAGATTTTTTTACTTGTCATTATATTTTCAACTCCATTTATAATAAAAGCCCAATATTCTGTTGATACAAACCTGACCGTAAATCAATATGTGGAAAAATTATTAGGTCCAGGTATCGCATTTAGTAATGCTCATATATACGGCGATAGACAAGCAATAGGATATTTTACTGGAGCGGGAGATATGTTAAGTATTCAAAGAGGAATTTTATTGACAACTGGATATGCTGCTAAAACTAATGATCTTGTTGCACTTCAACAAAATGGAGATGATAATAATGGGTTATCGGCAATACCTGAACTAGATTCAATGGGAGGTATTGACACAAGAGACGGATTAATTTTCCAATTTGATTTTGTTCCTCAATCCAACTTGATTTCTTTTCAATACATATTTGCCTCTCAAGAGTATAACGAATTTGTTTGTTCGCAATTTAACGATGCGGTTGCAATTTTTTTATCTGGGCCCGGTATTGTGGGTGAGCAAAATTTAGCAGTCGTTCCTATTTCAGGAGAACCTATTTCCGTTAATACTGGAAATAATGGAAATTTTATAGATACTTCAAATGGTTTTTGTACAGGAGAGAATGCTGAATATTTTGACTCCATTGTACCACCGAATTTGATTTTCGATGGATACACTGTAAAGATGAATGCATTTGCTGAAGTTTTACCTTGTGTGAACTACACCTTGAGGTTCATAATTGCAGATGTTGGAGATGATATTTATGACTCTGCTATATTTTTAAAAGGATTAACTGAATCAACAAACATTGGAATAACTGCTGTAATTAATGATGAGGATCAATTAATTTACGAAGATTGCTCCTCTCTTAAATTAACGTTTCACAATACGGATACCTTATCTTCCGATTATGTTTTCCATTATTCGCTTTCAGGTACAGCCGAAAATGGAATGGATTATACAACTATTCCCGATTCGGTGATCATTTTAGCAGGAACAAATACTACCGACATTTATCTCAGTGTATTTCAGGATAACCAAAACGAAGGAATAGAAACGATCACTTTTACCTATCAAACTGTTTGTGGGGATTTTATTTCTGAATTTCAAATTTCGGATCTACCAGCATTAGAAATTGTTCAAAATCCTATCGAAGTAGTGTGTGCCGGGAAAGGCCCTATTCAACTTAGTGCAAACCTAATTCAGGGTGTTCCTCCTTATACGTATTCTTGGAAAAATTCTTTTAGTTCGGAATCGTTCTTATCTGTTAATCCACTAGTAGAAACCATGTATCGGCTATATGTCACCGATCGTTGTGGAACCACCGATTCTACCGATTTTATTGTACCTGTTTTTCCATTACCTGAGCCCATCACACTTTACTATACTAGTTCTAATTCCAGTATATGGTTTGATGAACCAGTAAGTAATGATTCTATTTTTTGGGTGTTTAATGAAGCAAGTAAACAACTAATAACAAATCCCAATTTGACTTTATCATCTACAGGAAGCTATTCGGTTTATCGGGTCGATTCGAATGGATGTTCGAGTATTTCCAATGCAATTTTGTTTGATTCCAATAGTTCGACTTCCGAACTCTTCCTGATTTATCCAAGTCCAGCTAAGGACAATCTTTCCATCGCTCTTGTTGATGTTAGCATTTTTGAAATTTATGATTTAGCTGGTAGACTAATTCGAAATCAAGTTCTATTAGAAGGAATTCAAACTATTTCGGTAGCAGATATCCCGCAAGGAATTTATCTAGTGAGAATTCAAAACTCATCTGGAACGGGGACTGCAAAAATTTTCATCACGCACTAACCACACAACATCATATACGCTCCTGCTGGATCTTGTATGAGGCAATAGAATTTGCCATCGTCACCCATTTTGCGTTTGTCGCCTAAGACTTTTCCACCCAAACGTGTAACAGCTTCAAGGCTTTTATCGAGGTTCTCTACATTCACATACATGAGCCATTGAGGCGGAATGTCTTTGTTGCTGCCTCGTGCATAACAGATTCCCGCAATAGGATCTTCGCATTCTTCGGGCGACATCACATAATCGTTATATCCGCCCATGTCGAAGCTTTGGCGTTCCCAGCCAGCTACTTTTTCGTAGAATTCGCTGACTTTCGCGGCATCGTCAACGGTGAGGTCGTGCCAGAGGATGTTGTTTTGCATAAATAGTCTCGGATTTCAATCCGGGGATGCAAGATAATCGAATAACGATTCACAAAGGGGATGATGCATGATTACGATCCCCCCCGCGTGAGCGATTGCAGCGGCACCCCGCATCGCCAGCCTTCGCGTAAAGCTATGGCTGGCGATGTGGAGTATAGCGTAAAGCGCGACCTTTTTGCGAGGGAATGTGTGTGCGAAAAGGGCACGCCCAAATGCTTTACACGTTGAAAATCTTTCCTGGGTTGAGGATGCCTTTGGGATCGAAAACGTTTTTGATTCCGCGCATGAGTTCCAATTGAACATTCGAAAAAGCGATGGGCATATAAGGCTGTTGCACCAAACCAATTCCGTGTTCGCCACTCAAAGTTCCACCGAGCGAAACAACGAGAGTGAAAATTTCGCGAATGCCTTTGGTGACGTCTTCTTTCCATTGGGCTTCGCTCATATCGCCTTTGATGATGTTGACGTGTAAATTTCCATCGCCCGCATGTCCGTAACACACCGATTTGAAACCATATTTTGCTCCAATTTCTTTAACACCCGAAAGCAAAACCGGCAATTCGGCGCGCGGAACAACGGTATCTTCTTCTTTATAGGTTGAATTCGATTTTACGGCTTCGGCAACGCTCCGGCGGAGTTTCCAGAGGTCGGTTTTTTGCGCTTCCGATTCGGCAAATAAAATCTCCATGCAGTTATGCGCTTCGAGAACCGGAACAATGCGTTCGATATCTTTGAGGATCGTTTCTTCATCGTTACCGTCTACTTCGATGAGCAAATGCGCTTGTTCTTCCTCTCCAATTTGGATGTTGATGTCGGTGCGGAAATGTAAGGTCCAGTCGATGGCATCGCGTTCCATAAATTCCAAGGCCGATGGAATAATGCCTTCGCGGAAAATAGCCGAAACCGCAGCACATGCATCTAAAGGCGAACGAAAAGGTGCGAGCAAAACCTTATTCATACGCGGATAGGGAAGAAGTTTGAAAACTACCTTGGTAATCACACCCAGCGTTCCTTCGCTGCCAACCATGAGTTGTGTGAGGTTATAGCCGGTCGAGTTTTTAAGGACTTTGGCACCTGTTCGAATGATATCTCCAGAAGCTAAAACCACTTCTAAATCGAGCACATAATCGCGCGTTACTCCATATTTCACCGCACGTGGTCCGCCCGAGCAATGCGCTAGATTTCCACCAATAAAACAGGTGCCTCGACTCGATGGATCGGGTGGATAGAACAATCCTTTTTCTATCACCGCTTCTTGGAAAACTTGCGTAATTACACCCGGTTCAACTGTCGCCTGAAGGTTGCGTTCATCGATTTCGAGAATGCGGTTAAATCGACTCATCGACACTACTACACCGCCGTGAATAGGAAGTGCTCCACCACTCAAACCGGTTCCACCACCACGAGTAGTTACAGGAATTCCGCGAAGATTGCAGTGTTTTAGAATTTGGCTGATTTGTTCAGGTGTTTCGGGCCGAAGGACAACTTCGGGTAAGTAGCGTAAATCTTCGGTTTCGTCGTGCGAATGGGCTTGCAGGTTTTCTTCATCGTATAGCACGAATTCGTTTCCAAGTACCTCGCAAAAGAAAGTTAAATCGGCTGGTTGTATAGTTGACATGGACATCGATCAAGAGGTTAAGCAATCGTCATTTCAAAGGTGGGAAGAATACCCAAACCCGGCTCATTGGAAAGTTTAGCTATTCCGTTTTGCAGTTCTAATCCGGATGCAAGATCTCCTTCTAACAAGAGTGGTCCATCCATATCCACAAAATCGAGTTGAGGTAGAAAGTGGGCAATGGCAGATGTGCCAATACTCGATTCATTCATGTTGCCTATCATGACTTTTAAGCCCAGTTTTCGAGCGGTTTTAATCATGCGTAAGGCAGGTGAAATTCCTCCACATTTGGTGAGTTTGATGTTGATTCCATGAAATCCATCGGCGCATTTTTCAACATCTTCTTCACGCACACAACTTTCATCAGCAATAAGCGGAATAGTTGATTGAGCTTTGAGTTGAGGCATTAAATGACGCTCATCTTTTGAAAGTGGTTGCTCGATGAGTTCAATTCCGTAAATGCTTAGTTCTTGAATTTTCTCCTTGGCTTCAGTCAAAGTCCAGCCACCGTTTACATCAATTCTCAAAGGAGCGTTAGTATGTGCTCTTAAAGCTTGGATGATTTCAATATCTTTTTTGTTTCCCAATTTTACTTTATAAATAGGCCAAGGATGTTCATCCATTTTGTGCAACATCACGGGGATTTCATCTATCCCAAGGGTGTAATCGCTAAGAGGTAGATTTTTCCATTCGGTATTCCACAATTGGAAAAGAGGTTTTTGTTGCTGTTT
>DAOOQW010000160.1:0-5345 GCA_035388945.1 Flavobacteriales bacterium | reverse complement strand
ATTCATGTGGTTGATATTTCGCATCCAAGTTTTGGGGATCATATAGCTGCAGTAAATGAAACTTTGACCGATATCAAAAGCATGGATAAGCCCATTCTTATGGTTTTCAATAAGATAGATGCGTTTACTTATGTGAAGAAGGACGAGGATGATTTATCTCCAATATTGAGGGAGAATTTCTCGCTTGATGATTGGAAGAAAAGCTGGATGGCAAAGAACAATGCACCAGCTATCTTCATATCTGCCACAGAAAAAGAGAATATTGAGCCTTTCCGTAAATTATTGATGGAAGAGGTGAAAAAAGTGCATTCGATTCGCTATCCGAACTACCTGAAAGGTGATCAGGAATATTGATTAACGATTCATCAAATCTTCGATTTCCTCAGCTTCGAGCGGAATGTGGCCCATGAGGTCAACGTTACCATTCTCAGTTAGGAGGATATTATTTTCGAGACGAATGCCCAAACCTTCTTCTGGAATGTAAATACCTGGTTCGCATGTAAACACCATGCCCGCTTGAAACTCAGCGTAACGATATCCAACATCATGCACATCGATGCCTAAGTAATGGGATACACCGTGCATGAAGTATTTTTTGTAGAGCGGAGAATCGGGATTCTGATTTTTCACTTCAGCTGCGTTGAGCAATCCAAGTTGGATTAACTCTTCTTCCATAGCTAGTCCGACCTGAGCTACGTAATTATCGTATTTCGTACCCGGACGAAGCATATTGGTGGCATATTTCATCACCCGAAGAACTGCATCGTAAACCGCACGCTGACGAGCCGTGAATCGTCCACTTACAGGAATACTGCGGGACAAATCAGAATTGTAGTTTCCGTATTCGGAACCAAAGTCGAGCAGGATTACATCACCGTCTTTGCATTGACGGTTATTTTCGACATAATGCAACACGCAAGCAGATGGACCTGATGCAATTATTGGGTTATAGGCGTGACCAGTTGCGCGATTGCGGATGAATTCGTGAATGATTTCTGCTTCAATTTCATGTTCCCAAACACCGGGTTTAACAAAGCCTAGAACACGACGGAATGCTTTATCGGTTATGTTACAGGCTGTTTGCATAGCTGCCACTTCGAGTGGAGATTTGATTGCCCGAAGTGCATGCATGATTGGTGAGCTCCGTTCGATATGATGAAGGGGATATTTTGCCTGAACTTGTTGTGCAAATCGTAATTCATGGTAAGGTACAACTGTACTTGCCCGATCATGATCGTTTTGATTCAAATAAATAGTGCTCGCATAGGTCATCAAGACATGAAAGGTCGATTCGAAACTTTCGGTCCAGAGGATGTTCTCTATTCCTGATGCTGCTTTTCCTTCTTCTTTGGTGTATTTGTGTCCTTCCCAAACCGCAATGTGTTCATTGGTTTTGCGTAAAAACAAGACTTCACGCATTTTGGGATTAGGGCAATCGGGGAAGAGGATTAGAAAAGTTTGTTCCTGATCGATACCTGATAAATAAAATAAATCGGGATTTTGACGCCAGAAATAAGTAGCATCAGCACTGCGTGGCATTTCGTCGTTAGAAACAAAAACGGCGATACTATTCGGTTTCATCTTCGCAGTAAAGCGACGACGGTTTTCAATATAAAGTGCAGAATCGATTGCTTGATATTTCATGATGCTTTGGTCAGGTGAGGCCGGAAAATTAGAAGAATTCTCCGAATTTAACATACCACTTAGGTGTTATGTTTTGATATTTTTATTTCTCCTGACAAAGTTCCACGAGTAATCCACCCGTTGATTTGGGATGAAGAAAGCAGATTATTTTATTGTCGGCACCTGGTTTAGGTTCATCATTGAGTAATTCAAAACCGGCATTTTTCAAGCGTTGCATTTCGGCTCGAATATCATCTACGGCAATAGCTACATGGTGAAATCCTTCTCCTCGTTTATCGATGAATTTGGCAATGGTACCATCTGGATCGGAACTTTCGAGGAGCTCAATTTTGCTTTCTCCTAGTTGGTAAAAAAGGGTGTTTACTTTTTCACGCTCCACACTTTCTACTTTATACGATTCCTTTCCTAATAACAGGTTGAAGAGTTCTTGTGCTTTTGATAAGTCGCGAACTGCAATTCCTAGATGCTCGATTTTATTCATGCTACAAAAATACATTTAGGAAGCATATCGATGGGTGTTTTTTGTAATGTTACAGCGATGGATTTGTTACAATTTACCGAGAAGGGAATTTATTGTCCGCCAGCTGATGTTTTCCTTGATCCATCACGAAAAGTGAACCGTGCACTTATTAGTCATGCCCATAGTGATCATGCTCGTGGAGGATCATTGGCTTATTTGGCACATCACGATTCGGCAGAAGTTTTACGCTTGAGATTGGGAAAAAATCTGCCACTAGAAACGATTGGTTATGGAGAACCAGTAGTGATTAATGGGGTGAAATTTTCCTTTCATCCGGCAGGACATACAATTGGTTCGGCACAAATTCGGGTTGAATATAAGGGTGAAGTTTGGGTTTATTCGGGCGATTACAAACTTGAAAATGATGGATTTTCTCAACCGTTTGAACCCGTAAAATGTGATGTTTTCATTACCGAATCGACCTTTGGATTACCTGTGTATCGTTGGAAACCACAAGCACTTATTTTTGATGAAATACATTCATGGTGGAAAGGAAATGCAGCAAAGGGAATTTGTAGTGTGATGCATGGTTATTCACTCGGTAAATCGCAACGTTTGCTGTTTCATTTAGATCAATCCATTGGTCCAATTTACGTTCACGATGCGATTGAAAAGACAAATGAAGTAATTCGTAAAAGTGGATTTGAATTACCCAATGCTCAATTGTTGAGTGCAGATTCATCACCTGAACAATTAAGTAGGGCTTTAGTGATTACCCCATTTATTGCACCCGATTCGCCCATGATGCAGCTTTTAGGTTCGTATTCATTGGGAATTGCTTCCGGTTGGATGGGAATTGGTGGTGCCAAACGAATGGGAGCTGCCGACCGTGGTTTTGTTCTATCGGATCATGCTGATTGGCCATCACTCAACATTGCCGTGAAAGAAAGTGGTGCAAGCCGAATTATCGTGAATCATGGATTTACCGAAGCCTACTCTTTATGGCTTTCAAGTATAGGCTTTCAAGCAGAAGCCGCACGTATCGTATAGCATAAACAATCAACTGTTAAGATATTTACCCATTCGAAGATATTCTCACATATTGCTTAGTAGCTTTGTTCTATATAAACCCATCATCATGAAAAGTCGCTACCTAATTCTTCTAATTACAGTGATTTCACTGTCGCTAAACGCACAAAATCAAAATCGACACATTAGTCCTTTTGCGATTAAAAACACCATTCGTCAAACGCATGACCGCTCAGTACCCGATTGGCGCCCCGGACAAGAGAGATTCTCAACTTGGGATTCGAAAGGTAGTGTGTGGAATTTAGTCAATACCAACGATTACAGCTATGATAATTCATACTTGACAACGAGTATGGTGAATTATGAATCGGGAATGCAACTGGATGAACGTATAAGCTATACGTACAATGCTTCAGGAGCACAAGAGTCGGAGATTATTGAAACATGGAATGGAAGTGCATATGTGAACGGTTCTAAATCGGTTACACTGTATTCAGCAACTGGATTCGAAACTGGATATGAAAATTATGACTGGGATGGAACTAATTGGGTTTTATCTGATGGTCAGCGTAGAGTAGATGTTTACTCAGGAGGTAATTTGGTAACTGCAACTAGTGAAGCATATGATAATGGTATTGGTTCTTGGGGGGCATATTCTGATTACACACTAACTTATAATGCAAATAATAAGATTGATGAAGTTGTAATTCGAACTGCTGTTTCTACTCCTGGCGTCCTAGAAAATGAGTTTAAGTTTAGCTGTGGCTATTCTGCTTCTGCTATCCAACCTGATACAATTTTCCTATATCAATGGGATGGAAGTACATGGATTTTGAATCAACGGGCTATTGATATTGTTTGGAATGGTGAAGGACTTATTCTCATTGAAATTGAACCAGCTAACTACATACTTCAGGATTTCATGAATTCCGATTGGATTAATTCTGAACGTCAAACAACTACTATAACAGGATTGAATAAATTAATTTTAGTTGAGTTATCGGATGGTGAAAGTTGGTTTGATGATAATCGCACTACGATTGAGTATGATCAATTTGATAATCTTACGATAGATAAATTCGAAACATTTGATATTGATACTTGGACAATTGAAAATTTTTCTTCTTACACAAATACGTACGATGGTGAATCTCGTTTGATTACAATTGAAGCTCAATACTGGAACAACATCAACTTGGCATTACAGAATAGCTATCGTCGTGAATTTTTAGATTTTGTGGATATATCAGGTATTTCTGATTTGAATAGTTCTGATTTTAGTTTGTTTCCCAATCCGGCGAATGCTGAAATAGTGCTAAAAGGCAAATTCAATCATACAAGCAACTATTCTGTATTTGATATTTCTGGTAAATGTGTGTTGAATGGTAGCTTAAGTGGCTCAGATCTAAACACCATAAATATTCAACAATTGGAAGCTGGATATTATCTTATTCGCATTTCCGGAACAGAAGGTTTAGTTACTAAGTCATTTGTAAAAAACTGATATTCACCTTTTAATGCTTTGGCGAGGATAAAAAAGAACACTTATGTAGGTACATTTAATGTGTTTACATAAATTTGTCGATATGTCAATAGAGCAAGAAGTTCAACAAGTCAAGTTTAAGAGCGAGTATCAAAAAGCCTCTATCAATTTGATGTATACGGTTAGCAGTATCACGCATCATCACTTGCAAGTGCTTAAGAAATTCGGTCTTACAACTCCTCAATTTAATATTTTACGAATCTTACGAGGGCAGTATCCGAAAGCTACAACAGTCAATGATTTGATTAATCGAATGATTGACAAAGCCTCAAATGCATCTCGCATAGTTGAGAAACTTCGTGCTAAGAAATTGGTGGAACGTTCAGTTAGTTCGAATGATCGTCGTGCTGTTGATGTGAAAATTACTGAAGCAGGTTTGGAACTGTTGAGTAAAATTGACCATATCGAGGACGAGTTCTTTTTTGGAACGAGTTCGCTAACTGTGGATGAAGCTAAAATGTTGAATTACCTGCTCGATAAAGGCCGTGAAACTAAAATCAGAACCAAATAAACAAATCGAAAAATGAAACGAGTATTCTTAATGTCATCGGTAATTTCCATGTTGATATTGTCATCGTGTGGAGGAAGTTCCGTTAATACTGGCGAGAGCGCTGATGCTGCAAAAGCAGGTGCCGGGCGTCAAGGATGTGTACTTCTCGCACGGCGGCT
>DAOOQW010000159.1:0-5388 GCA_035388945.1 Flavobacteriales bacterium | reverse complement strand
GATACAAGTACAAAGAGATAGCTGATTATCTAGATCTTCCTATTGGCACTGTTAAGAGTAGAATTTTTCTTGCTCGTCGTCAATTAATGACCATGCTAAAAGGTTATAATTTCTAACTTGAGGGTTTAGAATACACATCTATGAAAGAATACAATGCCGTAAGCATACGCTGTAGCCGAATCACCACTTATCGTTACAGCACATCCTTTACGCTGGGAATTCGCTCTTTAGCAACCCGGTTTCAGGATCCTGTATATGCTTTGTATGCCTTTGTCCGCTTTGCAGATGAAATTGTAGACACCTTCAATCGTGAGGATGCGGAATTATTATTAGCTGAATTTCGTCGCGATACCTATCTAGCCATCGAACGAGGAATAAGTTTAAATCCAATCCTACATAGCTTTCAGGAAGTAGTCAATAAATACAAGATCGAAACCGAGTTGATTGATACATTTCTTAAGAGTATGGAAATGGATTTGAGCGACCGAGAATATGATCAGCAATCCTACGAAACATACATACTTGGCTCTGCCGAAGTTGTTGGCCTAATGTGTTTACGTGTTTTTTTGCGAAGGAAACGAGGCACAGTATCAAGCATTGAAAACTCCTGCAATGCGGTTAGGATCGGCATTTCAGAAGATAAATTTCCTACGCGATTTAAGTAACGACTACCAGATTCTTGGTCGTGTTTACTTTCCTCACCTCAACATGAGTGAGTTTAATGAAGAGTGCAAACGTTCGATAGAAAAAGATATTCAGAAAGATTTTCTAGATGGTTTCGCTGGAATTAAAGCTCTTCCAAAAGGCGCAAGATTAGGCGTTTACGTGGCATACGTTTACTATTTCGCACTCCTAAAGAAAATCACCAATACTTCTCCTTCTCGCATACTAGAGGAACGAATCCGAATCCCAAACATTTGGAAATACTCCCTAATTCTTAGTTCATACGTGCGCCATTCGCTCAACCTTCTTTGACCAATTCAACCACTCGCTTGACTTACACGCTAAATCCTCCACAAATGCCCTCATTGAATCTTCGGGTTACGATTGACTCCAATTCGGGTTTCTGCTTTGGTGTGGTGTATGCCATCGAAATGGCTGAGGATGTGCTAGATGAACAAGGCTATTTATACTGCTTAGGCGATATCGTTCACAACGACGAAGAAGTAAATCGTCTCAAAGCAAAGGGCTTGCGAATCATCAATTACGATACGTTTGCGACCCTTCAGAATGAAAAAGTACTCATTCGTGCCCACGGAGAACCTCCATCAACCTACCAAACGGCCATTCAGAATAATATCACTTTAATTGATGCTACTTGTCCGGTTGTTTTAAAACTACAGAACCGAATTCGTGGCTCATACGACAAGAAGGAAACAATTTTCCTTATCGGTAAAAAAGGTCATGCTGAAGTGACAGGTTTGATGGGCCAGATTAATAATGAAGGCGTTGTTTTCTCTGATATTTCGGAATTAGATGGACAAACACTTCCATCCGAAATTACACTCTATACACAAACGACTAAGAGCAAACAAAAATTCCGTGAAACTCGAAAAGCTTTTGAAGACCGCGGAATCAAAGTCAATGCACACGATACTATTTGTAGTCAAGTAAGTGATCGAGATACAGAATTACGTGTATTTGCTAGTTCGTACGATAAAATCTTATTTGTAAGTGGCACCAAATCGTCGAATGGAAAAGTGCTGTTTCAGGTTTGTAAGGATGTAAATCCCGAAACATACTTTATCAGTAAAGTGGACGAGCTCGATTCTTCTTGGTTCGACGATAATCAAACGGTTGGGATTTGTGGGGCAACATCAACACCCATGTGGCTGATGAAAGATGTAAAAGCGGCACTCGAAGCGCTTTAGGATGCGGATTTTACTAAGAACGCGCGTTAAAAATACCTCCGTTAGCAAAACCATTCCCCTATTTAATAGGGAATTATTTCTTAAGCTTAGTCCTCCGTTTCCAAAATCTGAATTACTTCGATTTGATGGATGTAAAAAAGGTGATTTAGTCCAATTACGTCTACGCCTATTTTTTACTTGGCATTATTGGGATAGCGAGATTGTTGAAGATTCACAAACTGACAATTCTTGGCAATTCGTCGATTCAGGAACGCGCCTTCCCTTCTTCCTTTCGGGCTGGCTTCATAAACATAGCCTAGTTCAATCGGGGAATGATGTACTAGTTATTGACGACATTCAATTCAAAGCGTACAATCGTTTCTTCGAGTTGCTTTCTTATCCTGCTTTATGGATTCAATTCGCATTCCGAAAACCCATCTACCGGAAAGAACTCGGAAAAGCTTAGAATTTATAACAAACGCCTAAGTTCATTATTCCATAAGGCCCTGCGCCTAGTTCAACCAAAAACCCAACTTGGTAATTGGTATACACCTTTGCTCCAACGTAGCCACCAAAAATATTCGTTGCTCCCGAGTCTAAATACCCAGTACCAGAGAATGTTTGCTGACGAGCAACTTGCCTTCCAACGTAAATTGTACCGTACACGTCTACTTTGTGCGGATTGAATTTCAAGATAGTTTTCTTGCGTAAAAAGCTGGTTAAGTGTAAACTAAAGCGCCCTCCATAATAGAGGTAATTTACATCGTAAGCAAAACTATTGATAGTCTTGTAGGTGCGTTGATTCCATCCTCCGAATAATCCGGCACTGATATCATTATTGATTCCGTACTCAGCACCCAAGAAAATCGGCATTCGTTGGGTAACAAACGCCTTATCGCGGTAAGTTCCAAAGCTAGTATTGAGGTCGATAACTGTAATTCCTTTTTCAAACGCTTCTGAATGTTTGTATTGAGCGAAGCTGTGCTGAGGAGCTGCAAAAACCAGTATTAGAGCAATAACAATCAATGCAAGAGTATTTCTCATACCGTCTTTTTTTGAACTGAGATTTGCAATTCGCGAAGCTGATCTGGATTTACTTCAGAAGGAGAATCGATCATCATATCGCGACCCGAATTATTTTTAGGGAAAGCGATAAAATCACGAATCGACTCAGCTCCACCAAAGATGGAACATAAACGATCGAATCCTAAAGCAATACCGCCATGTGGAGGAGCTCCAAATTCAAACGCATTCATCAAGAAACCAAACTGAGCTTGAGCATCTTCATCGCTAAAACCAAGTAAAGTGAACATGTTCTTTTGCAAGCCTTTGTCGAAAATACGAATTGAACCTCCACCTACTTCAACTCCGTTAATTACCAAGTCGTAAGCATTGGCGCGAACTTTACCTGGATCAGTTTCCAACAGAGGAATATCTTCCGGTTTAGGAGAAGTAAATGGGTGATGCATAGCATGATAACGCGCATTTTCCTCATCCCATTCTAACAATGGAAAATCTAAAACCCATAATGGAGCAAAGGTATCTTTCGGGCGAAGACCTAAGCGATTCGCCATTTCAAGGCGTAATTCACTCAAGGCTTTTTGAGTACGTGTTTTAGCACCAGCAAGAATTAAAACCAAATCTCCCGGTTGAGCTTTTGCCTGCATACAAAATGCACGTAACTGCTCTTCGGAGAAGAATTTATCGACCGATGATTTCACGCTACCATCCAGATTCATGCGAATGTAGATTAGTCCACCTGCTCCTAATTGAGGTCTTTTCACCCAATCGGTTAATTCATCTACCTGTTTACGCGTGTATTCAGAACAACCTGTTGCTGCAATTCCAGCTACATATTCGGCTTGATCAAATACCACAAAACCGGAGTTGCGTGTACTTGAAGTGAAATCACAAATGCGCATATCGAAACGAATATCGGGCTTGTCGTTCCCGTATTGTTCCATCGCTTCAGCATAGGTCATTCGAGGAAAATCTTCAAAGGTGACATTCTTCACCGCTACAAATAACTCACGCACTAAACCTTCGAAAATATTGAGGATGTCTTCTTGCTCAATAAAAGTAAGCTCGCAGTCGATTTGAGTAAATTCCGGTTGACGGTCGGCGCGCAAATCTTCATCACGGAAACATTTTACTATCTGGTAGTAGCGGTCGAAACCAGCTACCATGAGAATTTGCTTGAATGTTTGCGGACTTTGTGGAAGCGCATAAAACTCACCCGGATTCATACGAGATGGCACAATAAAATCGCGTGCTCCTTCGGGAGTAGATTTTATCAGAACCGGAGTTTCCACTTCGAGAAAACCCGCATTATCAAGATAAGCACGAATTGCTTTAGCAAGATTATGACGGAGTTCTAGGTTTTTCCGAACCACGTTACGGCGTAAATCGAGGTAACGATATTTCATGCGTAAATCATCACCACCATCAGTATCATCATCGATAGTAAAAGGTGGAGTTTTTGACGCATTGAGAATTTCAAAATCGAGTACTCGGATTTCTACATCGCCGGTAACTAATTGCGCATTCTTGCTAGAACGTTCGCGAACCTCGCCCTTCACGCGCAAAACGAATTCACGTCCAAGTTTACGTGCACGTTCACACAAAGCAGAATCATCATCCATGTTGAATACTAATTGCGTAATTCCAAAACGATCACGCAAATCGATAAAAGTCATTCCGCCTAAATCGCGTGATTTGGCAACCCAGCCGCATAATTCAACAGCAGTTCCGATATGTGATGAGCGAAGTTCTCCGCAGGTGTGTGTTCTTAGCATGGTAAATATAATCGTCCAAAAAATAATGCCGTGCGAAGGTAAGTCGGAGAAAGGCCTTAAAGGAAAAAAAGCGATGTGTTTTTTTAACAGGAACAGTTTTTACTCAGTCTGTATTAAAATCAACCAACAGAAAACGATTTTAAGTTGAGCTATTATGAGGAGAGTAGTATATTTACAGTCCAATTTAAAGGTATGCTTCGAAAAAACGACCACCCAGATTGTGAGCATTGTTCAAACAGATCTCGTTCTGTTTTTTGCGATATGCATGGATCTGACTTAGACGTTTTAAATGAAACGAAAGGTTGTAGTACCTATAAAAAAGGTCAGGTAATCTTTAATGCTGGTGCTTATCCGCATGGTTTATTCTGTGTTTACGAGGGAAAAATTAAAATTTTCCGGATTGGTGATGAGGGAAAAGAGCAGATTGTTCGTTTAGCTCGTGGGGGTGATATCTTAGGTTATCGGGCATTATTAAGTGGCGATAAATATTCCTCAAGTGCTGAAGCCTTAGATGATTGCCGCATTTGTTTTATTCCACAATCTGCATTCTTAAAGCTGGTAGAAGGAAATGGTATTTTATCGATGCAATTGATGAAATTGTTGTCGGAAGATTTAAAACATGCCGAACACCGCATTACCGATATTGCTCAAAAGCCTGTACGTGAACGTGTTGCCGAGGCTTTGCTCTATCTCCAACAAACTTATGGACTCGATCAAGATGGTGTAACCATTAGTGTTACATT
>DAOOQW010000158.1:0-5471 GCA_035388945.1 Flavobacteriales bacterium | reverse complement strand
CCCCTTTTAATGCGTTCCTCACAGCCAACCGCCGAACGAAGCAATAAGGCGCAAACCGGACGTAAGCTATTTTTCTGATTTGAATAAAGTAGTGAAGACGAGCATTGATGGCTCGATTGACTTTACGATTCAGAACGTAGGGAGTCAAAAAATCTTCTTTGGATTTACCAAAGACAGTAAACCCGATATACCATTGGATGCTGGCGATTTTTCTTCCTTTCCGCTTTATCGTTCATGTGAAGAATGGACGGGAGATCTCTTTCTGATGTTTGGTACTTCTGGCGGTGCAGTAATGGTTATCAAAACTATCTAGTCATGCCAGGAGGAGTTGTAAAGGCAAATAAAGACAGGGTTGTAGCAAGCATTCCTGATCGCGATAAGCTCGCTGGCAGTTGGACTACTTCCAATACGGGTCAAGGTGTTATTGTACAAAATGCTTTTAAAGATTTTCCAAATACTAACGAAGGCGATCCGACTGTTGAAACCAATTCGTATGCGTACTACAAATGGACGGGCAATTCATTTATAAAAATAAGCGAAGGTGAAGGGCTTGATATAAATTTCAATGCTGTTTATGATAGCGTAGTACCTGACATTCCGTCCCTTAACACTTTAGTGCTATCACAAAGTTGGGGTATACCGGAAATGGGTAAAGGTGTACTTGTTATCAATGCTTTCAAAGATTATCCCAATTTAGGTCAAGGCGATGCAACCGTTAAAAGTATTTCGAACGCTTATTACAAATGGACTGGAAATACCTTCATCAAAATAAGTGAAGGCGAGGGACTAGACATAGAGATTACGGGCGATAACGTGGCTATCAACATTTCTGCCAGAGACACACTCGCTGCAACGTGGAGCAGTGCCGATGCCGGTAAAGGTGTACTGGTTATTAATGCCTTCAAAGATCACCCCTCTCCAGGACAGGGCGATCCAACTGTTGAAAGTATTTCGAACGCCTATTACAAATGGGATGGCGCACAGTTTTTGAAAATAAGCGAGGGCGAAGGACTGGACAAGAGCGATAAGATTTTCAAGACGTTTGAGTTTTCAAGCGACCTGTTTACCGAAGATACCATTTCCGTTCGTGGGAGAATAGGAACATTGAGTCAGTCTACCACCAATGAACTCTTAAGTGTGTCCTACGAATCACGATTAGATGCCGCTCCTGGTTGGACAACACACGCTAACCTCGCTGCCTTGCAAACATGGATTGACACGAATGCAACAGGTAACAATATTACAGGAACAATCTTTTGGATTAAATGCCTTGCTACCTATAAAGGCAACGCCATTGGCGAAGCTGAAAATCTTTTCGGATACCAATACTTGTAAACGACATGCGCAGCGAAATACTAACCTATATAAGTGGCAACAGAAAAGTAGTGGACATAAGCTACGAATTGCCCGATGGAAAGAAAACGAAAGTTCATCGCAAGATGGAAGGCAATAATGGCGAAGGTATCAAGCAAGCCGTACAGGATTTGAAAGACAGAGGTGTTAAGACAATCGTACTGGATGTGTACCGACCGAACGGAAGCGCAAAAATGTTTGACCGCTCGTTCACAATCAAAAATGAAGTTGAAGACAAACTAGCACCAATTAATTCCAATCAAAACTTCGGTTCGCTTCCACTGTTTCAATCTCCACCCAAACAATCCCTGAGAAAGCCAATAGAAACAAAGCCAATGGAAAGCTGGAAAGATTATGCTTTACAAACAGAGCGCGACAAAGTAGCGAAGCTGGAAGCGGAAACCGCAAAGTTGAAAACAGAAAACAAAATCCTCGATACTAAGGTCAGGGATTTTGAAAAGGAAATGATACGCAAAGAACATGAGGTTCAAAGTTTAGCGAAGTCAGTAGAAAGTAAATCTGGTCTTAACGGATTTGTAGATAAGGCGGTAGAAAATCCAGCCATGATGAATATGCTCGCAGGTATCGCCTCAAGATTGATGGGAATACCTGGTGAACCCATGAATGGTGGACAACCTATGCTACTTCAACCAGGCGAATCCCAGGAACATTCTAATTCTAAGGTAGATCAGTACATCACCAACATTAAGACATGGCTCTATAAACAGCCCGAACAAGTGCAAGATCATTTTTATGAATTGGTGTATCAACTCACTAATTCAAAAGACGTAACAGGTGCGATGCAAAAATTCACCAACCTGTTAAGGAAGCCAACACCTGCAAGATTGGAAGATGAAGTAAAATTAGGTTACCAATAAAAACAGTATGGAGTCAGCAATTACAATTAAACTAAACTCGACTACCGACAAAGAGCGAAGTGACAAAGAACAGGCATTGCAGATTCTTGCTCGTAACCTCAATCGCGATAGCCTGGTAATACTGGCTAACAAGTCCAGTAAGGTTGGCGTAAATCAAAAAATCAAATCGTACCAACATCTGATTTAGTGTTATGGAAATAATTCTGAACCATGCACTGAAACGAAAACAAGTAAGCTCACTCGGAGTAACCATCGTTCCGGTAGTTTACGATCCGAAGACATACAAGTTTGCACAACCCAATACCTCTCTTGCCCACAAGGGAGAAGTTGTTTGGGGTTGCGCTGATTGGATGATCTTTCATAAGAGATTGGTTGAAGGATTTATAGCGGGAAGATTTGCAAGCAAAAAGAAATACACCAAAGAGCAAGCCATTGAATTAAGTAATCAGGTATTTCGTCAGCATTGGGAACGTAACGCAACATTTTTTAGTAGCCTTCGATCATGCGGATATGCTGGTGAATTTTTCTCCTACTTTAAATCAGTAGGTCTCAACGATGTTCTTAACGTATTCCAGCAAGTTGCCAATGTTGGAACGAAAGCAATCGATACGGTGGCTACTTCAACTACGAAGGTAATTGATAGCTCTGCAAAAACACTTGTGAATGTAGTGGACGACACCGGAAGAGTAGTAACCAATCTTACTGATGGCGTGGGCAACATTACTCAGCTTGCCAAATATGCTATTCCGGTTTTGATTGGAGGTGTAGTAATTTTTGTTGGTGCGTATGCTTACAAAAATTTCATTAAGGGCGATGGCCGGATTTCAGTACCAACACCAGGAGGAATAATTAAAGTTTAAGATCATGGCCAATTTCGACATCGCATACAAAACCTACATACTTCCAAATGAGGGAGGCTACGCCAATGTTGCAGCGGACAAGGGAGGAGAAACATACGCAGGCATAGCCCGTAATTATAATCAGGCTTGGCAAGGTTGGACGTTTATTGATTTTGAGAAAAGGAAGCTCAGTGGAAAACCAATAAAACTCAATAGTAAGTTTCCCTCTATCGACTATTTAGTAACAGACTTTTATTTGAATCGATGGAATTCAATTCGACTTACTGAAATTGTTAATCAGGAAATTGCCAATCTGTTGTATGACTTCCATGTTCATAGTCAGACAACAGCGATCAAGTTTATTCAGAGGATTGTTGGCGTTCCGGCTGATGGCAAAATGGGGACAACAACCATAGCCACAATCAATAAAGGAAACGCTGCAAAAATTCACGATGCGTTATTGAGTGAACGTAAGAACTTGCTGGAATCACTCATCGCTAAAAATCCTTCACAGGAAGTTTTTAGAGAAGGATGGATGGCACGTCTGGCAAAATTCCCAACACTATTAAGTCCCACAACAGGCGGTGCTGCTCTCGGACTGTTAGCCGCAGGCGCAATCGTTCTTTACGTGATTTCACGCAGCGAAGATTTTAAAAAATTAGCGACATGAACTACATCGTAAAAGTGGGTGATACACTTTCTAAAATAGCACGTGATGCACTGGGTGATATTACACTATGGCAAGATTTGGCAAAGCACAATAAAATAGCCAACCCAAATTTGATAAGGATTGGCCAGGTTATCAATCTTGATATTCCAAAGCGAATGGTGATTGATATTACAGATCAGAACAATTCAGGAATAGTTAATCAACTCAATACAACTTCACATGGTAATGGTAAAGTGCTCGATTGGTTTGCAGGTTTTGCCTTATCTGTCCTGGCTGCATTAACAGTAAAGAAGATTTTGCAAGAAAAAGGAAAACGAAAAAATTAAACTGAAATAATCATGAGTGAAATTAGAGAAGCATTCTACAAGTTTGTGCCATACCTAAAAATATTCATTACGCTATTCGTAATGGTGATTATCGTTATTCCTTTACTCTCTTCCATTTTCAGCAAGCGCATTCGTAACTGGCTTCGTGCCGGTATCGAAGGTGAGAACAGCAAACTCGATTTAAACGAAGTATGGGAAGTGGCATACCTCTACATGGCATTGGGTTCTTACCTCATGCTCATTTACATGATCGTTATCAAAACACTTTACCAGGTACAATACTCATGGGAAGAATACATGCTCATGTTTTTCGGAACGGCTGGCTCTAATGGCGTAGCGGCATTCATCATTTACATAAAGCAAAAGGGAAAAGATAGTAATGAAAACGGGTGAACGTGTTTTTACTTGGAGTTTTGATTGGCTTATCAACAGGATTTTTTGGCCTGTTGTACCTGTTCCGAAAGTATGTTCGAGAACGCATGGTTATTTTCCAACAGAAGGAATTGCTACTGCACAATCAACAGGAATTTCAACGGCTCATCAATCGGGTTTACCACAAAGATTTGTTGCCAGAGATTTGCCGGATAGAAGGACTTCTGTTATTGAATTTAGAGGCAGTAAATCGTTCTATGAACTTCTTAAATCTGCTGAAGCGACCACATCATCACCACTATTCACAATTCGCTATTGCGGAGACATTGGAGTCCAAAGACATGATCGAAAAAGCTTTGTCCGAAACAAGGATTTTGAAACAACGCATTATTGAGATTTTAAAAGCATACGAGATATATCAATGAATACTCCAATGAACATCTTAACTAAACTATTTGGAAGCGGGGCAAAAGAAGTAGTTACTTCTGTGGGTACTGTACTCGATAAATTAATTACCAACAAAGAGGAGCGCATCAAAGCACAACTGGAAGTTGAAAAAGAAGTGAACAGACATTTCGAAGCTTTGGAAACAAATTCATTGAAACAAATTGAATTGGAGATTCAAGACCGTTCGAGCGCAAGAGTACGAGAAGTTGATCTCGCTAAAACCGGACGATGGGATTTTCTCATGTACCTCACGGGCCTTATCATTCTTTCTGCATTTGGCGCAATTGTTTATGCCTCCATTTGGATGAAAGTGGAAGGAGAACATTTTGTTAGAATCAGTACAATGGTTGAAACATTAACCGTAGGAATTTCCGGTTACTACTTTGGTTCAAGCAAAGGAAGCCACGATAAAAACAAAGCCTTATTGAAATAGTATCACAGTGAAATCCTGTACAGTGATTGAATCAGATTATTAAATGATAAAGGAAGATTTTGTTCAGGCCGTTTCATCCCTACTGCAATCTGGTGCGAAGCAGAACAAAATTACGTTAGAGAAATTAGCCAAGACATTCGGCATCACTGACCG
>DAOOQW010000157.1:0-5481 GCA_035388945.1 Flavobacteriales bacterium | reverse complement strand
TAAGCAACATTGCACAAAAAGCCTATCAAAAAGAAGAGAACTTTAGCGCATCCTTCGAATTGCAATCCATCAATGACATTGCACCTGGACGCGATTTATCCAATGAAATTGGAACCGATTGGGGGTACGGTTCAATTATTATTTTTACTGTTCTTACCCTTTTAATATTACTTCCTGCTTGCTTTAATTATTCTAACATTTCTATTTCGCGGGCTCTTAAGCGAATGAAAGAAATTGGACTTCGCAAAGTAATGGGTGGGCACCGAAATCAGATTCTCGGGCAATTTATCATAGAAACCGTAATCATCACATTTGTTTCTCTCAGTCTCTCTTATTACATCTTCGCTCTTGTTCGTTACGAATTCCTATCGGTTATTGTTGGGGGCAGTGATATTCTAAATCTTGATACCAATGCCCGTATTATTTTCTATTTTGTTCTTTTTGCTTTGATTGTTGGAATACTCACGGGGATAATTCCTGGCTTATACTATGCAAACCTCAATCCGATTCAGGCACTGAAAAGCAAGCCTACAGGAAACAATGCTAAATTCAGTCTGAGAAAAACACTTACTGTTTTTCAATTTGCATTGTCGCTTGGCTTTATCATGAGTGTGGTTATTGTGTTAAATCAACATCGTCAAACCCTCAACTATGATTTTGGATTTAACCAGGCAAACATTCTTGACGTCAATCTTCAGGGAGTTGACCCTGAAATATTCAAAAATGAATTCAGTAAACTTTCGTCTGTACAATCCATATCGATGTCATCTAGTGTAATGGGAGCCGGATACTCCGGGATTGCATGGGTAAAGGGAATCGATCAATCCGATTCGGTTGATGTGGCACAATTGTTTATTGATCATAATTACCTGAGCAATCTTAATCTGAAATTACTGGCAGGAACGAATTTCACAGAGAATACTTCAACCAATTCAAATCGTGTTATTGTCAATGAAGAATTCTTAAAACATTTCAAGATAAAGCAACCAATCGATGCCATTGATCAAATCTTTTTACTGGAAGACGAACAAGAAGTGGTTGTTATCGGTGTGGTCCAAAACTTTCACTATACCAGTCTGCATGATCCAATCAAAAGTTTTTTCTTTCGGTTTGATGAAAGTCAGTTTAACATTGCCAACGTTAAAGTTGCCTCCACAGATATGTTTACTTCCATTGGGGAGATGGAATCCACATGGAAAATAATCGGTGGCGAAAAGAAGTTTGAGTCTAAATTCTTTGAAGATGAAATCGCAGATTCCTATTCGTTCTACTTCGCCATGGTCAAGATTTGTGGTTTTCTTGGGTTACTCGCCATCACTATTTCTTGTTTAGGATTATTAGGCATGGTCGTCTTCACAGTAGAGAATCGCACAAAAGAAATTGGTGTTCGAAAAGTAATGGGTGCTTCAACCTCTACTATCACCATGTTGTTATCAAAGGATTTCACGAAGCTTATGTTCATCGCAGCATTAATTGCTACACCACTAACCTATCTATTTTTTGATAGGGTTTTCTTACGAATGCAGGCATATAAGATGCCCATTGGCGCTTTGGAAATTATAGTAAGTTTATTGCTGCTGTTTGTATTAGGTTTTGCTACCATTCTTTCCCAAACGGTGAAAGCGGCCAAAGCGAATCCGGTTGATACATTGAGGAATGAATAGTTAAAATTAACGCGTTCAATACTCAAAACGGCCGTCCTTTCAAGGAACTTACCACCGAATATTCAGCAAGTATATGATGGTCTCTATATAGTGCAATAACATTCTTATCTGAATTGAAATAGAGGCTATCACCCTTCATATATCTATTAGCATCTGGAATCATAAGTTCAATTTTATAGTTGGGCCGATAAAGGAATAAATCCAGACGTCCGTTGAATTGAAGTACTTCATTCAGTTTTTGCTCCGTATTCCAATCGATATCTGTTCGATTCAAATGAAACAAAATATGTCTTGATCGGACAGAATCAATCGTTGCAGAAAATTCAAAATGAAGCTGATCGATGTACCATTGCCTTTCTTCTTTGACACCATTAACATGATTGAGCACTAGTCGGAGAATTAAAAAACTTAATATGCTAAACGAAGCGACTCCGATAATCCATTTCTTTAACATAAGATTAACATTTGACGAGCATCAACGCAACTTAGTCTTAATGCGCGACCACAGGTAATCAAATATCAAACCAAAGAAATAGAATACGGAATGAATTTTACCTGGTCTTCTTTTTTAATTTCCGATACAGAAAATCAATTCCGTAAATAAAACCCAAGGTAATGGCTGCAAATAATAAGATATACAAAAAGTTGAGAGCGCTAAGATCGTAACCGCGGTAAAGACGATACACAACAAATATCATAATTCAAATATATTGATATTATCGTGCGAAACTAATATTGAAATAATATAGCTTTTCTCAAATAAAAAGAGGCCAGCACTCGCTGGCCTCCTGCATCAAGCATAGTGGGATTGGCTTAATGTTTCTTTATTAATTTTCCATACTGCGTCTTTCTCTTTCCACTGTAAAAGCGATAGATGTACATATCTTCTTTAAGGTTTTCGTCATTACATTCAAATGAATACGATTCACCTTTCCGAACATTTCCTTTATAGACCTGATGAACTTGTCTTCCGCACTTATCGATAATTTCCAATTCTACATAATCGTCTTCATTACATTTCCAATCGAATTTTAAATTGCCATGGAACGGATTCGGATATGCACACACTTTAACACCATCATCTCCATTATCGTCATCATGGCCTAAGGTATCAATTGCAATACATTGACCCGCCTTATACGCTACAACCGGAGCCCAATCCTTCAGTGTTTCTTTACATGCATAATCACCACAAATTGTGAACGTCACTTTCAATGTTGCAGGTTCCTTTCCAAAGCCATCAATATCGTCTACCTTCAGTCCATTTAATCCAGTGGTTGGATCCTTACCTATTTCCATTTTCCACCCACCCGAATTCCAGGTGTTAGTTACATTACCGCAAGGTATCGCGATATCCCAATGCGAAAGTTCATGACGGCAGTTTCCATTTGTGCTGACAATCACTTCATATGTTTTACACAATCCATCTGAGCTTATCAATGTAACCGATGAATCGAAACACTCATCGCACATCTCATTATCAGTACCATCTCCATCTCCATCGTCACCTCCATCACCATTTCCATTGTCATCACTAGTGCAAGTGGTAGCGGTATATGAACACGTTTGAGTACATCCGTCCTTTACAATCGTTAATGTAAAAGTGGCATTGCTATTTTCATCGCCCGCAGTATACCCAATAGATTGGCTTGATGCACCACTTGTGATAATCCATTTATTGTCTGAACTCTCAACTGTCCATTGGTAGCTTGTTGCTCCTGTTATTGAAGTTCCTAATGTGTTATTGATTGAATTACAAACTGCTATAGAGTCCGGTTGAGTAATGAGGCAAGACCACCCGACAGCCGATCCCGCAACCAACACTTCCTTTGTTGTTGAACAGCCATTCGTGTCTGCAATAATAACGGTGTACGTACCCGATTGCAGCGAATTCAAATCTTCTGTAGTTGCACCATTCGACCAAACAAATGTGTAGGGAGCATTTCCCCCACTTACACTTAAGTCTATGTTATAAGAGCCTTCTGCATTGCATTGACTGTTTGATACCGAAGCGGAAGAAGTAATAGCAACTGGATTCTCAATTGAATAGGTAAGTAAACGCGTACAACCCGTAGCATCAGTGATAGTGACTTTATAAATACCAGCTTCCAGATCTGTGATTGAATTTCCTGTTTCACCATTATCCCATGAGTACGTATAAGGCGCAACACCATCACCTGGAGTGATTGAAATTGACCCACCTTGATTGCAACTGGGTTGAATAACCTGAGAATTTACCTGGAATGTTTTCTTAGATACACTAATGGCCAGTGTAGCAGAGCATCCATTGGCATCGGTTACCGTTACTCTATAAACACCCGCTATAAGATTCGTCAAATCTTCAGAGATCGAGCCATTCGTCCAAATATAAGTGTACGGTGCTGTTCCTCCGGTTACCGAAAGGTCAATAGCACCGGAACCATCATCGAGACATGTTGTTTGCTTTACAATGGATGTAAGCTTAAGTGTATTGTTCTCTCTCAAACTATAGGTAAATTCAGTAGAGCAACCTGATCCATCTTTTACAATAACTTTGTAAATACCAGCTGAAAGATTTTGAATGTCTTCCGTTGTTGCACCATTCGCCCATAAATACGTGTATGGTTCAGTTCCACCACTCACGGTGATGTCAATACTACCATTTGATTGTGTGCATGATGGTAAAACAGCAGTAGCCGACATTGTTACTTGCGAACCATTTGTTATCGAGAAACTTTTTTGAAGTGAACAACCGACACTGTCCTTCACTGTAACACTGTATGTTCCCTGTACTATTGAAGCAAGGTCTTGTGATGTAGCACCATTACTCCATAGATATGTATAATTACCTTGACCACCTAAAACACTCACGTCAATTGCACCATTTGATTGCCCGTTACACGTAACATTTGATATTATTCCAGAAATAACAATTTCCTCAGGTTGAGAAATAGTTGCTGCTAATTCTTTCTGTACGCCAGATGCATCACGAATGACAACACTATAATTTCCGGCAACAAGATTGGAGATAGATGATGTTGAAGCACCGTTTGACCATAGATACGTATACGGTGCTTTACCTTCAGCAACAACAACCGCTAGATTTCCGTCCGCTGCTCCGAAACATGAAATATTCTTCTGCTGAAGACTAGCGGAAAGATTCTGACACAATTTACTTTCAAGGGTATCATAAAAAACACACGTAGCTGCTTTGTAAGCTACTACAGGTTGCCAGCATTTTAATTCGTCAACGCACAGGTTGTTATTAGAACATCTCCCTCCATCAGGACAAAGTGTAAATTTTACTGTAAAGCTTTTTAAAGAAGTTTTGCCAAAGTCTGGAATGTTATCAATCTTAAAGCCTTTAAGCTTTGTGGTTGGATCGTAGCCATACTCTTGTTTCCAGCCTTTTGAATTAGAGAGATTATTAAGATCTCCACAAGGTATGTCAACCGTGTAATGTGAAAGCCCATGATCGCACCCGGTTAAATATGAAACTTTGAATTCGTAATTCGTGCATGAGCCATTTTTCTCAGCTTTTATGATTTCAGTGATGAAGCAATTGCTTTCGCATGACTGGGTAGCAGGCAAATTTTGCGCGAGCAGATTAGTTTGAAGGGCAAGAAGTCCTATAAATAGGAATAGTTGAAGTATACTTGTTTTCATAAGCATTGGTGTAAGTAATGCTTCATACGAGAAGACAGGCCTATAATACCTTTTGCAAATACGAATGGTTTATGCTCCCGATAAAAACCGCGAACAGCAGGGCGAAGTGAGGGTTACAGAGTCCAGGAATCAAGAATTCGAGAACCGCAACGATGTAAGGTATTATTTGAAT
>DAOOQW010000156.1:0-5501 GCA_035388945.1 Flavobacteriales bacterium | reverse complement strand
CAATCCAACTACTGATAACACTGGACCTGAGATTAAATTATTTATGAATAATGAGCAATTTGTTTCTGGTGGATTAACAGATCAAAATCCCGATTTGCTGGCCTATGTTCAAGATGATATTGGAATTAATACCGTAGGAACTGGAATCGGACATGATATAACTGCCATATTAGATGGTGATGCTAGTAATCCATTTGTATTAAACGATTATTACGAAGCAGAGCAGGATAATTTTCGAAAAGGTAAAATCCGTTATCCATTTAAAAATTTAGCCCCAGGAAAGCATACCATTACATTAAAAGTTTGGGATGTTGCAAATAATTCTTCAACTGCTTCTATTGAATTCATTGTTGTTAAATCGGAAGAATTATCTCTTGAACATGTATTAAATTACCCTAATCCATTTACCACCCATACTCAATTTTATTATGAGTATAACCAACCGGGAGTGCCTGTTCAAGTTGATATCCAAGTTTTTACAGTAGCTGGTAAAATGGTTAAATCCATTAATACATCACAAATAAGTAATGGATACCGTTCTGAAGCTATTACTTGGGATGGATTAGATGATTTTGGTGATAAGATCGGTAGAGGTGTTTATGTATACCGATTACGAGTTAGGACACCTGATGGAAAATCGGCTGAAAAAATTGAGAAACTTGTCATCTTATAAAACCGTACAAGGCTACAATGACTGAAATACTATATTTGACCCATATTTTGAAAAAGCTGATGACAAAACACACTTTTTATACACTTGCCTTTACTGTTGCGGGATGCTTTGCTGCCCAACAAGCAGATGCACAGATTTCTTCAAGTCAGTTGAATGGTCAAACAATCAACACAATTACTACAGCTGTTCCTTTATTAATGATATCGCCTGATGCACGAGCTGGTGCTTTAGGAGATGCGGGAGGAGCAATGGGACCAGATGCAAACTCAATTCATTGGGGATCTGCAAAATTAGCATCCATTGAAGGAAGTTCAGGTATTTCGCTTTCTTACATTCCATGGCTACGAAACTTGGTACCCGATATCAATCTCGGTTATTTGTCGTGGTATAAAAAGATGAAGAAACGCCAAACTATTGGTGGTTCATTGCGTTATTTCTCTTTGGGGAATATCGTTTTTACTGATATCGTAGGTAATACCATTGGTCAGTTTAATCCCAATGAATTTGCAATCGATTTCGCTTATGCACGTAAATTTTCTGATCGTTGGAGTGGTGGAATTACGATGCGATACATATATTCTAATTTGACTAATGGAATTGATGTGCAAGGAACTCCAAGTTTTGCAGGTCAAACCGTAGCTGCCGATATCTCGACTTATTATTCTAATCCTGATTTGAAGCTTGGTGGGAAAAAAGCAACGTATTCGTTTGCAATGGCTATCACCAACATTGGAGGGAAAATATCATATACTAAAACGGCAGATCGAAATTTCATTCCAATTAACTTAAGAATTGGAAATTCATTGAAATTGAAGTTGGATGATTACAACTCATTTACGTTTCTTTTTGATTTGAATAAATTGATGGTTCCAACTCCACCAGTACGTTCAGATGGTTCTGCTTTATATCCAGGTATCCCTCAAGGTGAAGTAGCATTTGGAAAAGAAAATAATGTACCTATTGTAACTGGAATGCTACAATCTTTCTCAGATGCTCCAGGTGTATTACAGGGTGATGGATCTCGAAAAGTTTTAAGTGAAGAGTTAAGAGAGATTAACCCATGTGGCGGTGTTGAATACAGTTATAATAATGTGTTCGCTATTCGAACTGGATATTTCTATGAGCATCCTACAAAAGGAAATCGTCGTTATTTTACTTTAGGAGCGGGTGTTAAATTCAACGTGTTTACTTTGGATTTAGCATATTTAATTCCAACTCAGCAACGTAATCCATTGGAGAATACACTTCGATTTACCTTGCAATTCGATTTCGGCGCATTCCAATCTCAGAATAAGAGTTCGGAATAATGAATATCCGAGTAGGACAAGGGGTTGATGTACATCAACTCGCTGAAGGATATGATTTATGGCTTGGAGGATTGAAGATTCCACATCACAAAGGTGCTGTTGGGCATTCGGATGCTGATGTGTTAATTCATGCGATTTGTGATGCACTTTTGGGTGCCGCTAACCTGCGCGATATTGGATATCATTTTCCGGATACTTCATCTGAATTTAAAGGGATTGATAGTAAAATTCTTCTTCGTAGAGTCACTGATCTACTTTTCGAGAAAGGTTGGAAAGTAGGTAATGTGGACACAACACTAATTTTGGAGCAGCCTAAAATCAAACCCTATATTGAGCAAATGCAAGAAACACTTGCTCCGCTTATGGGGATTGAAACAGATGCAGTTTCAATAAAAGCTACTACTAACGAAACTATGGGATATGTAGGAAGGCAAGAAGGCGTTTTGGCTTTTGCTACCGCACTCATTTATCGTTGATTTGCTTGTTAACTGCTCCTTTGTATCTTTACCCGGATGCGAGAACTGCACTTTACCTCATTAGTACGTGAATATGATCAACTGGAAAATCTTCCAGAAACAGATCAGAAATTAATGAATGCCGCTATAGAAGCGAGTTCTAGAGCTTATGCTCCTTATTCACATTTTTACGTTGGCGCTGCCGTATTACTCGACGATGGTACAATCGTACTCGGTAATAATCAGGAAAATGTTGCCTATCCTTCGGGATTGTGTGCCGAACGAACTGCCTTATTTGCTGCTGGAGCGAACTTTCCGGGGAAAGGTGTGTTAAAGGTTGCAATTGCAGCTCATTCAGATGATTTTACGGTTGAAACTCCTGTCTATCCTTGTGGCGCATGCCGTCAAGTTATGTCGGAGTATGAACAATTAAGTAAACGCCCGATGGAAATCCTAATGATGGGTGCGCAAGGAAAGGTGCATGTAGTTAACGGATTGATAAATATTTTACCCGTTGCCTTTAATGCCGATAATTTAAAACGAAAATGACCTGTTTTTTCGCAATTATTATTGCAGAACAATAGATTCTTATAAATTTGCCCACCCAAGAGTAGAAAAAGAAATGGCAAAGCCTAAATTCAAGAAAGAGCAATACCTTAAATGGTATGAAGAAATGCTTCTGTGGCGCCGGTTTGAGGAGAAATCAAGCCAGTTGTATATTCAACAGAAGATTCGTGGATTCTGTCACTTATACATTGGACAAGAAGCTGTTTTAGCTGGTGCAATGAGTGCTACACGTTTGAGCGATAACATGATCACAGCTTATCGCGATCACGTTCAGCCAATTGCAAAAGGTGTATCACCTAATGCTGTAATGGCCGAATTGATGGCTAAAGCTACTGGTTGTTCAAAAGGTAAAGGTGGTTCAATGCACATGTTCTCTGCTGAACATAAGTTTTTTGGAGGACATGGTATTGTTGGAGGTCAAATTCCACTTGGTGCAGGTATCGCTTTCGCAGATAAATACAATGGGAACGATAATGTAACCTTGACCTATATGGGCGATGGTGCTGTTCGTCAAGGAGCATTACACGAAGCTTTTAATATGGCTATGTTGTGGAAGTTGCCCGTTATTTTCATCATTGAGAATAACAATTACGCCATGGGTACTTCTGTGCAACGTACGACTAATGTGCACGATTTGTACAAGATTGGTTTATCATACGATATGCCTTCGAAAGCTGTTGATGGGATGAGCGTTGAAGATGTACATGATGCAATGGTTTGGGCTGTTGATCGCGCTCGTAAAGGTGAAGGTCCAAGTTTATTGGAAATGAAAACGTATCGTTTCCGCGGACATTCCATGTCGGATCCTGGTAAATACCGAACGAAAGAAGAAGTTGAGTCTTATAAATCTCAAGACCCAATTGAGCAGGTGTTAGAAACACTTCGTAAAAACAAATGGATTACAGAAGCCGAAATTGAAGCTACCGAAGATCGTATAAAAGCTGTGGTGGAAGAATCGGTTGTTTTTGCTGAGGAATCACCTTATCCAACGGTTGATGAACTATACAAAGATGTATATGTTCAAGATAACTACCCCTACATTCTCGATTAATACAGGAAAATAGAACGATATGGCAGAAATTGTCAAAATGCCCAAGTTGAGCGATACCATGGAAGAAGGTGTTGTTTCGAAATGGCATAAGAAAGTGGGCGACAAAGTAAAATCAGGAGATTTGCTTGCCGAAATCGAAACTGATAAAGCCACCATGGATTTTGAATCATTTCAAGATGGTGTGGTATTATACATTGGTGTTGAGGAAGGTAAAGGCGCACCTGTTGATTCGATTCTAGCTATTTTAGGTAAAGAAGGAGAAGATTATAAATCATTGATTAGTGGTGCTTCAGGAGGTTCGGTTACTAAAACCGAAAGTGCTCCTGCTGAAGCGGCTGCTCCTATTGCTTCTTCTGTACCAGCAGCAGTTTCTACCCCTGTTGTTAGTGCTTCGGCTGATGATTCATCTCGTATGAAGGCATCTCCATTAGCTAAGAAAATTGCTTCAGATAAAGGAATTGATATCAATCAAGTTCAAGGATCGGGTGATGGTGGACGCATTGTGAAACGCGATGTGGAAAATTTCAGTCCTTCGGTTTCATCTGCAAAACCAGCTGCGGCTCCTTATGTATCTGTAGGAAAAGAAAGTTATTCGGAAGAGAATGTATCTCAAATGCGTAAAGTAATTGCGCGCCGTTTGGCTGAAAGTAAGTTTAGTGCTCCGCATTTCTACTTAACTATAGAAATCGACATGGACAATGCAATAGCAGCTCGTTCGGCTATAAATGCAACTGGTGATGTGAAGATTTCGTTCAACGATTTTGTGGTGAAAGCTTCCTCTATGGCGCTTCGTAAACATCAAACAATTAATTCATCTTGGTTAGGCGATAAAATTCGTCGTAATCACCATGTACATATTGGTGTTGCCATGGCTGTTGAAGATGGATTGCTTGTACCAGTAGTTCGATTTGCAGATAATAAAAGCTTATCGCAGATTTCGGCAGAGGTAAAAGATTACTCAGCTAAAGCAAAAGCGAAAAAACTACAACCACAAGATTGGGAAGGAAATACTTTCACTATCAGTAATCTTGGAATGTTTGATATAGAAGAATTTACAGCTATTATCAATCCTCCAGATGCGTGTATTTTGGCTGTAGGTTCGATTAAACAGAAACCAGTGGTAAAAAATGGAGCTGTAGTTCCTGGAAATGTGATGAAACTAACGCTCAGCTGCGATCATCGTGTTGTTGATGGAGCCAGTGGTGCAGCTTTCCTGAAAACACTAAAAGAATACCTCGAGCAACCAGTAATGATGCTTGTATAGGGTTTCAATTAAACAAGAAAAAGCCCTGTGACAATGATGTTACAGGGCTTTTTTTATGTTAGTTGGTGTATGGACTTTGTATGAGCGGTTGAGGCAGTAGCCCGCAGTGTGCGCCGCAGCGGAAGCGAAGGCGAACAAGAGGACTATTAGCCCACATTGTGGCGAGCAAAAACGCGACCCGAAG
>DAOOQW010000155.1:0-5655 GCA_035388945.1 Flavobacteriales bacterium | reverse complement strand
TACTTAGGTTTTGGATCTTTTGGTTTTAGAAATGCTGATACATTATTTCAATACACTAATTATGTAACGTTTCAATTGAGAGGTAAAAAAGGGCTTTTAACTAGTTATTTATTATCTCCTTTTTATGCGGATTCTTTATTACAAATGAAAACAGATGGTTTTGATGAATCGAGCTATTCGTTTTTATTTGGACAAAAAAGTAAATCGGGTAATATGTTGTTTGGATGGATGACGGCAGAAGGGAAAGAAGTAATTCCTGCTATGTATGATAGTATTGGCTTTAAAAGTTCTTATATGTCGCCTGAATATAATTATGCAGGTGATAAATGGATTGTAAAAAAGAAGGGTAAATGTGGAATGATTAAACCTGATGGAACAATCATTTTAGACGCGAAATACGATGCCATTGATTATTTCGATTTATCAAAAGTAACACCCGTTTTTAGACGCTTGAAAAAAGATGGAAAATATGGTTTGTATTACCTCGAAAATGATGGAGTGTTTTTTGGAACAAATTGGATTTTAATTGAGCCATTTACACCTTATAAAATAACAGCGCTTCGTTTTGTTCCGCGTGGGAAAGAGAAGAATCGAAATTACTTTACGCTTTTTCGTTTAGAAGATGATGCGGGTAAATTTATTGGTTACCGAAGTAAATCAGGAATTGATTTTTTTGCTGATTAATTTGACCCAAATAATTCCTTGTTGACCTAAATAAATCAGAATAGAAAAAGCAGTAGCGATAGAGCTAAAAGCCCGCAGCGTATGCCGTAGCCTTGGCGAAGGCATACTGTGAGGACTTGCAGCACACATAGTGGCAAGCGAAAGCGCGGACACTGCACAAATAGATAAAATAAAAAATCCCCTGCTAATTTGAATTAACAGGGGATTTTTAGATGAATTAAATTAATTAGCTGGAACAGGTTCTAACCAAACTTTTAATCCTTTTTGATTGTAATCGTATAACAACATATACCCTGGTTTGAACGAGGTAATGTTCTTATATAATTTGTAGGTATCGCTGCTGTTGCTATCGGAATTGAACGAGTATTGTCCGCCGCCAGTTGCTTTAGAAAATTTACCTAGTTTATTTAGGCTTTCAGACACCCAACGATCCATGTCGATGCTTGGAATGCCTTCGGTACTTTTAGCGCCAACAGGTAGGAAATAAGCTTTGCTCTTAAATCCATCATCGTTGCGGTATACAATGATTTGCTTACCGTTATTTTCGATCATTTCTTTGTAGCAGAAAAATCCTCTTCCGTACATGTATTGTGCAATGGCAAGACCTTTTTCGCTAGCAACTTTACCGCTTACTTTAGCTTCTTTGTTTTGCTTAGCAACCACTTCGATACCGCTTAATTTACCGCTTGCGTCGAAATTGAAGAATACAAAATCCAAAACGGTAAATCCGATTTCAGGACCGGTTGCAGTAGAAGAAGATGAACTTCCACCACCTAATAATGCACCTGCACCAGAGCCTGTCATGCTTGAGTTATTTGCTTTTTTGAATTGCTCACAAATAACCATATATGTACCATCAGTTTTCTTGATCACATCTTCGACCATGATTTTGGTTTTTCCACCTAACAATGCAGATGAAAACTCTCCAGAAATCTGGTCTTTCATGCTATCCCAGCTCTTTTTAGTGAACTGATTTACGTTACCTTCTGCATTGATAATAGCGAAGAATAAACCATCCGAATTTTTATCATCGTACTTGCTGTTTTTGAAGTACATACCACCCGTTGCTACATCGCCATTGGCTGTAACACGGATAAATGCTGGAGCTCCACCATCTTCACCATTCGTTAAGTCGGTTGAGTAAATTTGCTCACCATCTTCTACATTAAAACACTGTACCGAATAAACGTAATTATCAGAAGAACGACTTGGATTTTGTTCACGTAGTAAATACAATTTACCGTTGCTCACTTTCGAATCCTGAGCTTTCCAAATACCATCTTCAGGAATGTGTGATTTGGTCCATTTAGAGTTCAAATCTTTGTCTAAACGTTCGATATCAAAACCAAATTTTTTCTCTTTCATCGGACGAAGTAGAATGAATTCTTCATCATTCAAAACGTGGATAATTGGGAAGTTTTCTTCGGTCAATAAAGCGCGACGAACATCTTCTTCCACTTTTTTCTGAATCACATTTCCGGCAGCATCCAAAGTAACCATGGTGCGATTCTTTTTCATTGCATCTACGAATATGAACAAGAAATATTTTCCAGTGAAAGCCGAAGAAGCCATTTCAGAAAACTTACTGATTTCTACTTCGGTGGTTTTGATTTCTTTTAATTCTTTGTCGTAAAGCTTAAGCACGAAGCTAGCCATACCTTTTGTTTCGGTTTTTTCGCCAAACCAAGTTGTGAATACGATTTCGCCATTGATTGATTTAACACCCGAAAAACCGCGTGCGCCGGGTGATTCAATTGTGATCTCTTGAGCAGAGAGAATTCCTGTAAAAGCAACCAGAAGTACTAAACAGGCAAGGAGTTGTTTTTTCATGTATGATTTATTTGGGGTGAAGGTAAGAGATAATACTTTGGGGGTAAAAAAAGCGTGCATTTTTAACATTTCAAAAATATTTCAAATCCACATAGGGGAACAGCTCAACTATGTTGTCATAGAGGAAAGGTTCAACATGACGACAGAAAAATATGCGCTTATAACAGGAGCGAGTAGTGGTTTAGGGAAGGCATTTGCTCGAGAACTGGCACTTCGAAACACAAATCTTATTCTCGTTTCTCTACCGGGTGAAGGCTTGGCGGAATTTGCCCAAGAGCTTCGTGATACTTGTGTTGAAGTAGTTTATTACGAAATTGATTTAGCTCAAACCAATCAGATTGAATGGCTAGCAGAAGATGTCAATTCGAAATACAACCTGTTCTTACTCATTAACAATGCTGGTCGAGGCGGAACAAATCGCATAATGGATGTAAAAACCGATTATATCAATAGTATTATTCAACTCAATGTAACTGCAACGGCTTTACTCACCCATGCATTACTACCTAATTTACTCAATCAGAACCAAGCTTATGTCTTGAATGTGTCGAGTATGGCTGCATTTAGTCCTATGGGATTCAAAACGGTTTATCCAGCCAGTAAGTCATTTGTGCATTATTTCTCCCGCGGGTTGTATCAGGAATTGCGCTACAGCCCCGTGTTTGTTAGCGTGTTAACTCCTGGTCCGATGAAAACCAATGCAGATGTTTCTCAACGCATCGAACGACAAGGCATCTTTGGAAGAATCGGTTTGATAAGTCCCGAACGAGTAGCAAAAAAGGCTATTGATCAGTTGTACAAGCGTGATACACTTATATTACTCGGATTTTGGAATGGTTTAAATTGGTTACTCATGAAAACCATCCCAATAGGATTGCGATTGCCCCTATTAACTCGGCTTGTAAAACGCGAAATACGAGCTACCGAACAAGCTACTTGTTGATTAATACGATTTTCCCTTCATCAAATATTCCTGCACGTAATCTTTCACACCATCTTCGAGGCTGAAGAATGCGTCAGAGTAGCCAATGCTGCGAAGTTTTTGCATGTTAGCTTCGGTAAAATATTGGTATTTATCACGAATGTCCAAAGGCGTGTCGATGAAATGGATGTCGGCTTTCTTTCCCATGGCAGCAAAGGTTGCCGATGCTAAATCGAAAAATGTACGCGCCTCTCCCGTTCCTAAATTGTATAAACCGGAATGTTTGCGATTTAACATCAAGAAATAGCAAATTTTTACCAAATCTTTTACGTAAACGAAATCTCGCTTTTGCCCGCCATCCGTGTAATCGGGACGATGTGAGCGAAACAGATTTACACTACCTTTTTCGTTAATCTGGTTAAACGAATGAAAAATCACCGAAGCCATGCGTTTTTTATGCGTCTCATTCGGTCCGTAAACATTGAAAAACTTCAAACCTGCCCAAAAATAAGGCGCTCGAGCTTGTTTCAATGCCCATTTATCGAAATCGTTTTTCGAATCTCCGTAAGGATTCAACGGCTTCAATTTTTCAACAACTTCATGATTATCGTCGTATCCCAATTCTCCCAAACCATACGTTGCTGCCGAAGAAGCGTAAACTAAGGGAAGTCCGTATTCAACACATTTATTCCAAACAGCTTGCGAATAATGCAGGTTTAATTCGTCAAAAATTCGGGTGTCGAATTCGGTTGTATCGGTTCGTGCGCCTAGGTGAAAGACAAATTCTACCATCTGGTGATTCGCATCGAGCCAAGCAATAAAATCACTTCGGTCGACTTTCTCCTTAAACGTTTTACCAGCTAAATTGGGCGCTTTTTCCTTTTTACTGAAATCATCCACGAGCACTAAATCAAAATAGCGGTTTTCGTTGAGGTAAGTAACCAAGCAGGATGCAATAAATCCGGCTGCTCCAGTAATAACGATCATAAGGGAATTTTGCTGCAAATATAGTATTTTGAATTTGGGCATGTCCTTTCGGGCTGCGCTTTTGCTTGCCACTTGGTGAGCTATAAGTCCTACTGTTCGCCTTCGCTAAAGCTACGGCGAACTAAGCGGTCTTCCGTCTCAATCGCTCATGCGGGAATGGAGGTGCTTTTCAAATTAAAGTGCTAAGATGACCCCGGATTGAAATCCTGGGATACCTTAGAAAAATACTAACCAATGTCTATAGCAACCCCGGATTTCAATCCGTCCTTTAAGGAACCAGCACGCTTCGACAGGCTCAGCGCGCGGCATCAGCATAACAAACCTACATAGACTAGCTCAACGAAACGCTCCCTGAGCTTGTCGAAGGGAGCAAACCAACACATTAATAACTCATTTTTTCCGTTATTTTAGCTCATGAACTTATCATTCCTTTTTCCCATTGTGATGTTAGCTGCTGTACCCTTTGCTCAGCAACCGAGTCCGTATATTTTATATCCGACAACTTTTACTAAAGCACAAAACGATACGCTTTACTGGCGAGAAGGTGTAACGCTAACTTGGGACGATTTCAAATCGAAAGCACCTAATCAAACGGGATTTGCTGCTTATACATACACAATCATTACGATGGGATATGAGCTAAAAACATCGGGCGAAACGTATAAGCCTAAATTCACGGTTCACAGTGCTTTCCAACGAAGCAAATCCTGGGTAGATCGAAAAGATCCCAAAGCAAAAACACCCGAGATTTTGGGGCACGAACAGGTACATTTTACCATTGCCGAAATTACTGCACGTAAACTACGGCGCAACCTAAAATCGGCCACATACACCAAGAATTACCGAAAGGAAATCCAAGAAATTTACGATCAAACGCTTGCCTTAGGCGAGAAAATGCAACAACGCTACGATCGGGAAACGCGACACGGTATCGACAAAGAAGCCCAGAAAGATTGGTCAAATCTGGTACTTGCCGATTTAAATTACCTAGTTATGTATCAGGCTAACTGAGCTAAAAAACGCTGCACATTAGCAAATACGCGTACTTCGGTTTCGTCGTAAACTTGAGGGACAAATTGCTTACCCGTTACATGCTCATAAAGCTCAATGTAGCGAGCCGAAATTTCTTCTATAAATTCTTCTTGCATAACAGGAATTTGCTGACCTTCTTTTCCTTGGAAACCGTTTGCAATTAACCATTGTCGAACAAATTCTTTGCTTAGTTGCTTTTG
>DAOOQW010000154.1:378-5712 GCA_035388945.1 Flavobacteriales bacterium | reverse complement strand
TTGCTGATAAATAAGAACCTTCGCAGCAATTTCCCGTATGTGTTCGGAGCCTCGGTTTTGATTTATGACAGCAGTCGAATATCAATCTTTTTTTCAAAGTTATTGCCATCTCTACAAAGATCAGCAATTGGCTGTGCTATTTGTTGGAAGAAACGGAGAGGATTTATGGTTGAATGATCGTTTAATCCATCAATTAGACAAACTAGGAATTCAAGAACCAATTAAGTTCATCGATACATTTTTCAAAGAGCAGGAAGAACGCATCTTTCGCGATTTGTTTAAAGCTCGAATAGAGAAAACAACGCTAATCTGTCATTATCAAATTCGAACAGTTCAATGTCGCTTGTTGATTTCTGCATTAAATCTCGGAAAAAACAAGTTTGTTGGCTATCAGATTGAAGTTCAGGAATTACAAGAAATTTCCGATTTGCCTGTTCATGAATTAATTCAGTTTCCGTTTAGTAATCCCAATCCGGTTGTTAGACTTAGCAAAGCTGGATATTTAAAATATGCCAATCCAAGTGCACAAGAAGTATTTTGCACGGATAATACAAAGTTAATACCCGAAATTCAACAACAATTTAAAGAGGCAATAGCCTTATTCGATTCCGAGAATTCAGTTGTTTCTACTCGTATTTACACTTCAGACAAAACATTTTTATCAAGCATTTCTTTAGATACTGGCGGAATAAATGTGTATGCGGTAGATATTACCGAATCGGTTAATCAAGAAAAGGAGCAATCGAGTAATATCGCTTTCCTCGAAACAGTTACGAATAATTCGAGCAATGCAGTCATACTACTTGATTCAACCAAACGCATCGTTTATTTTAATCAAAAGGCTCAAGACGATTCGGGTGTTTTCCTTAATCATCGTTTGGTAAAAGGAAGTGCATTACCCGATTTTAAAGATCAGCAATTCACGATTAAATTACATCGAGCAATTGATGCGGTTTTTAAACGTGCTCTCAAATTCACGTTTGAAATTTCAACTCAAATAGAAATTGATACAGAAAATTGGTTTCGTTTTTTAGTAAGTCCGGTTTTCGATTCTGATGGAGCAATTTCGGGTGTATACCTCAATAGTATAAATATTACCCAAAGCCGATTGTACGAGGCAGAATTGCAACGGACGAAGAATTTTTACGAAACAATATTGAATCAAATACCCGCCGATATTGCCGTATTCGATTTAGATCATTCCTACATGTTTCTAAATCCCAAAGCGGTTGCTAACGAGGAAATTCGGAAATGGATGATTGGGAAAAACGATTACGATTATTTCCAGATGAAAGGTCTCGGAACGGAAATAGCCGATAAACGTAGATCCATTTTTAATGAAGTCGTAAACTCTCGTAAAACCCACGATACGATTGATAAACACACGCGTGCCGATGGTGAATCCAATTATGTATTACGTCGTTTTTACCCTTATGTAGATGATGATGAACTCAAATTGGTCATTGGTTACGGCATCGATATTACACCCATCAAACTAGCTGAACAGGACACACTTGCGGCTTTAGATAAAGAACGGGAATTAAATCAGCTTAAGTCGCATTTTGTTCAAATGGCTTCGCATGAATTCCGAACTCCACTTGCTACTATTCAATCGAGTATGGACATTCTAAATTTAAGGTTGAGTCGTTCAGAATTTCTACCTGAAGATATCCGCCATACCTTTAAAATGCATCATAATCGAATCGAGCAGGAGATAAGCTGGATGACCGAAATCATGAATAATATTTTGATTTTAGGTAAGCTCGATGCGGGAAGAATGAATTTACGTCCCGAATTAATTTCGATTGAACAATTAATTTCGGATGAGATTCAAGAAAAAGAAACCATTTCTGGATTGAAGAATATGGTGAAAATCAGCGTTAGCGGTAATTCTCGCGTGATGTTGCTTGATTCACGTTTAATGCGACATGTAATTGGGAATTTAATTTCTAATGCACTTAAATATTCCGAAGGAATGCCGGCTCCGGAAGTGTATATCGACTATCAAGAAAGTAACGTAAACATTCGTGTTCGTGACTTTGGAATTGGAATTCCAGAAGAAGAAATTCCGTATTTATTTACTTCCTTTTACCGTGCTACAAATACCGAAAACATTAAAGGAACAGGTATTGGCTTAGTCATCATAAAACAACTCGTGGAAATGCATGCTGGAAAAGTTTCGCTGACTAGTGTGATAAATGAAGGGACAGAATTTACGGTTGAATTACCCTATCTCGCCAACGATTAAAACCAAGAAAATAAGCATAAAAAAAGGCAGCCGTTAATTCGACTGCCTTTCTTTTTTATTGATGATTAATTAGCATCCCACCAAACTTTGGAGAGAATATTTGTAATAACAGTTGCATTGTTATTATACAAACGTTCGTCTTGAGAAGTGGGTAAAATGGTTGGAATTCCATTCACAACACCGCTAGGATTAGCTATTAATTGAGGAATATTTGTTCTTCTCCAATCGTTCCAAACTTCCACTTGGGTGAATAATGCCACGTATTTTTGATACATGATTTTATCGAGTGAAATGGTACCAGCAAATTCGGCTGCATAAGCTGCTTCGTATGTATCGTCGTTTGCTCCTGTAATTTGAAGAATCGACGCTTTAACAGCATCATTATGAGCAGTAGATGCTCCATCATTATCACCTAAACGAAGTTTTGCTTCCGCTTCGATGAATTTTGCTTCTACAAAAGTTGCTATTGGTGCTACAGAAGCTGGACTTCCGAAATAAGGACCAATAGCCGAAGTAGTAACATCGCCTTCGGAAGGATCTACGGAAGAACCGGAATAACCACCGTTATCATCTAAAGCAGCATAAAATGGCAAACGTGGATCAGCAGAAGAAGTAAGGGTATCAACAAAATATTTCCCCATACGCATATATCCACCACGTGCCGATTCGAATGCATACCACTGATTAAGCTCCGTTCCACCTTCACCAAACACTGCATTCAGGTCATTTTCACTTCCTGTTAATGCTGCATTATTCAAGTATTCCAAAGCTAATGTGGCAGAACCACTAGGATCCACTTGACTTAAACGATTCGCATAACGAGCTTTTAATAACCAAGCAGATGAAATCCAAGAAGCCGCATCACCAGCAAAAACTAAATCTCCTGAAGGGAAATAAGCGTTAGTAGATGGATCTTTAGATAAATCACCAATAGCCTCGGTTAGTAAAGCTTGTAAACCAGTGTAGATACTTTGTTGAGTATCGTATTTAGGCTCAGTATTACCTGTTAATCCTAAACCTGCTTCTGAAAATGGAACATCACCCCACATATCAGTCGCTAAACCAATATTAAGAGCTTTCAGGACTTTAGCAATACCAGCATAGTAAGGGTTTTTCTCCCCATACGTTTCAACTAATAAATTGCAGTTGATCACAGCATTGTTGTAAATACCTTTCCACTCATTGGTTACATCACCTTCGAGTATTTGGTAATTAGCAAGCTGAATCATTTGTCCGTCAGTTCCCGACATTTGCTGTGTTAAAATTGCAGCGCGACGTGCAGAATTACCTGCATAATTCGAGAATGTGGCAACTTCAATATTTGCCAACATCGATCCCGGTGAACCAATTGATGGATCATTCGGGTTTTCGGTTGCGTCTTCCAAGTATTTGCTACATCCTGGAAGAACAGCTGCTGTTAAAGACAGCAACAACATGGTTTTAAAAATTCTTTTCATGTCTTTTCTTTTTTAGGATGATCAAAAGCCGGCACGAATACCGAACGAAAATGTTTTAACTCCCGGATTATTGAAGTAATCGAAGCCCTGGATGTTTGAACCAGCACCTGTCAAACTCGTTTCTGGATCAACACCTTTGTATTTGGTGAATAGCAACAAATTGATAGCTGTTGCATTGATGTCGATGTATTGGATGAATTTTTTACCAGCTGCATTGGGTTTGAAATTAATGCGATAACTAGCACTTAATTCACGTAAACGAGTCCAGCTACCATCTTGAATCTGACTTTCGATAGCTCCACCTGCATCACCTACATACGAACGATAATAGTCGAATGCTGATACTTCAGTTGTGTTTTTATCAGTACCTGCAATAGCATATCCTTGATCATCAAATCCTGTTGCTAAAACACCTTCAATAACTTTTGGATTGTCGCGATCTTCAGCCGATTCGGATGTTTGTCCTAAACGATTCAAACGAGCCCAGGTACCATTCCAAATTTTACCTCCTTTACGGAAATCCCAAAGCATCGAAATACTTAGGTTTTTACCAATAGTGAAAGTGTTACGAACGCCTGAAAGCCAATCTGGGTAAGGACTTCCTAAGGCTTTACGTTTAGGATCGATAACTGGTAAGCCTGTACTTGGATCGATAATCAATTGTCCATCACTTGTACGTTGCCAAGCCGAACCGTAGAATACACCGTAAGGTTGACCAACAACAGCAAAGCTTCCAATGTCTTCGAATGCTTCTTCGATATCCACTTCTTCAACTCCTGGAGCTAATTCAAGAACTTTAGAGCGGTTGCGAAACCAGGTTGCACTGATGTCCCATGTGAAATTAGTTGTTTTAACCGGTGTTCCTGTTAAAGCTAATTCCCAACCTTGGTTTTGCATTTTTCCAGAGTTCACATATTCACGGTCAAATCCTGAAGAAGGTGCAACTGGTTTATCTAATAGAATGTCAACAGTTGTTTGCAAATAGTAAGTCAAATCAACTCCTAAGCGACCTTGGAAGAACTTCATTTCAGTTCCAACTTCTTTTCCATTTACACGCTCTGGTAATAGATTAGAATTTCCTTTGATGCTGTTGATTCCGTAACCAACCTGACCGAGGTAAGGGAAACTGTTACCATTTGTAAATCCATCAGCAAAAAATGGCTGAGAATAATACGTACGGTTTTTATACGGTTGAGGAGAAATACCGCTCTGAGCCAATGCTCCACGTACTTTCAAGAAACTAAACCAATCTGGAAGTTTAGCTAATTCACTTACTACAATCGAAATGTTTGCAGAAGGGTAGAAGAAGTTATTCTTGTCCTTGTTAAATGTTGATGACCATTCATTACGACCTGTCAACGTTAAATAAATAGCACTTTTCCAGTCGATTTCTCCATTGAAGAAAACAGCTGCTGTACGAATGCGTTCCTGACTATTTGAAGTGTAACGTTCGATTGAATTTCCAAGGTTGTAGAAATCATCAATAATCAAATCACGACCACGGCTGAATGTACTTTCGAAATTGGTATTCCACACGTTATTTCCTAATGTTAGAGACGAGTGAATGTCTTTACCAAAATCTTTTTTACTTCCTCTGCCTGCAATAGCATTTAATTTCATGGCAGCAAT
>DAOOQW010000154.1:0-368 GCA_035388945.1 Flavobacteriales bacterium | reverse complement strand
TGTCTTTACCAAAATCCTTTTTAGCCGTTAACAATAGATCCGAATACAATTGGAAACTGTTGATGTTGTCCATGTTTACTTGTCCATAACGAAGTGAATTATCATCACCTGCAGATGAACGGTGGTAAACCTGACGACGTTGTTCGCTGTATTGGTCAATACCTACTTTGTACATAATGTTAAGCCATTTAGTTGGATCAGCATTGATGTAGGTATTACCAAAAACACGATTTACGTTACTATTATTTGGATTCTTGTAAGCTGTGTAAAGTGGATTGTCGTACAAACCATAATAGTTGCGCGTGTAGCCATTGTCGTATTCATATTCGCTTCCATCAAAACTAGCTGGCATACGAAGAAGTCCTAAC
>DAOOQW010000153.1:0-5757 GCA_035388945.1 Flavobacteriales bacterium | reverse complement strand
CACGCTAAAAGCTACTGTTACTGAAAAGGTGAATGATAAGAAATTGATGATACTCGGGATGTTTATTCCTATTCTGATAAATAGTTTTACCGAATTTGGAATCTTTGGTGAGACGAATTATGGTATTCTTTTTTATCAACTGA
The DNA here is from genome assembly GCA_035388945.1 of Flavobacteriales bacterium. Lineage (GTDB taxonomy): Bacteria > Bacteroidota > Bacteroidia > M30B66 > M30B66 > CALQRR01. The sequence continues at coordinate 5,614 of DAOOQW010000153.1, read as the reverse complement.
TTATTTTTTATATCACTATGCAATTGCCAAATCAATTGAGTCTTCGCGAACGGGTGAAGCTTAAGATTAGGCAAAAGAAACATACTTGGCTTCAATCTAAACAGCCTAATCAGCTTATTTCTTCCTGATGGAAAATTCGGTTAATTTAGCCTTTACTATGTCCGATGCATCCATCCGAAATTCTGTTAATGAGCCGGATAAGATTACTGCTGAATTTAATTCAACACATCCGGATGAAATTCACATGTTGTTGAAGTTTGGATTAATTCAAACAGCTAATCCCTCAATTTCAGCTATAGTTCATTATATCTGTAATACCGACGGAACCATTCGTTGGATGTGGCCAGCTAAATCTTCAAAACCTAATTTCATCCACTTTTACACGGCATCAAATTTCAAAAGTCGAATTTTTGTATGGGCTGCTAAATCTGCATTTGCATGTGGATTAGGTGCTTTTTTCAAGCAGGGGAAATTGGAATTAAAAGGTTTTGAATTTACTTCTTTAACGAATTGGGCAGTATTTACTGGAACCGTTGGCCCAAACCGCAAAGCTATCTTGCGCAATCAAAATAATTCTGGTGATGTAGAATATAGGAAATTACCCTTTTCAGCTGAAGCAAAGCAAAACCTCATTCAAGAAAACCGTGCTTTACTGAAATTGAAATCTTCTCAAGCAGAGAGATTTTTCGACTATCCATTTAGCACTTCATTAAATGAGGATGAAGTATTTGGACAAACATCTTTAGTTGGAAATCACGCTGTTTCTGTTCCCTTGCCCAATCAACTCGATTTAATTGGATTTACCAATTGGCTTTCAGATGGTTTGCAACAATCAGCTCCAGATATTTCGATTTCAACTTTTCAAACTCAAAAATTCGATCCTGAATTTTGTAATAATCTTGAACAATTAAAAGAATTCTGTACGAATAATCCACTCTCGGTTTCAGCACCTGTGCATGGTGATTTTACTCCCTGGAATTGCCGGATGAATGACAGTCGTTTGCAGATTTTCGATTGGGAAATGTTTATGGAAAAGGGAATTCCTTTGGAGGATCTTTTTCATTATTGCTATCAACAAGCCATTTTAGTTGATCGTATTTCTTTTGCTCAATTACGAAATCGAATTCAGGATATGCTCACCAATCCTGCTGTAGATGCATTTTTGAAAAATAACAAACTGCATCCTAGATTACTTGAGATGCATTATTTGAATCGTTTATGTACCTATTACTTAAACGTTTATTCAAATCAGGATAAATGGCATGTTCAAATTAATTGGCTCATAGATATTTGGGCTCAATCGGTTCGATATTTACTTGCAGTTCAGGATTCAACCGTTCGAAAAACGGTATTAAGCGATTTTCAAAACGCTATTTCTGGTTTAGAATATGCACTCTTAAAATTCAATTTATCTGAATTAGCATTAACTCCAGCTACTTCTGATATTGATTTGTGTACGAATCGAGATGCAGCTAACCAAATGATTCAACTGTTGCAAAATCATCCTTGGGTGAATGTTGTCAAAATCAAGAATTTAATCAAAATGCTACAGCTTGAAGTAGTTCTTCTTGATGGTAGTCGAATTGATCTAGATTTAATTTTTCAGTTTAAAAGGCATCATATCGTTTATTTGGATGCGGAAAAAGTACTTGCAAATCGAATTATTTCTCCCAATGGAATCTCCAATGCTTCTCCTGAATGCAATCGGGATTATGTACTTCGGTTTTATACATTAAATGGCTCTGCTGTGCCCGAAAAACACTTATTTTGGACACATCATCAACTCAGTAATGAGGAGCAGAAACAACTCATTCAAAATATACGTGTAAGTCCTGAGAATTCGGGCTTCTCAAAAATCAAAAATAGAATCGGATATTGGTTCGAAATAGTTCAGAATATGCGTAGCGAAAAAGGATTCCTAATTACATTTAGCGGCGTTGATGGTGCAGGAAAATCAACCATTATTGAAGCTGTTAAAACCGAACTGCAAAAGAAACATCGTCGTCGCATCATAGTAATTCGTCATCGTCCTTCTATATTACCTATCATTAGTGCTTGGAAATACGGAAAAAAAGGAGCTGAGGAACGTTCTGTTTCGACTTTGCCTCGTCAAGGAAAAAATTCGAGTAAGCTTTCTTCATTCATTCGTTTTGCCTATTATTTATGTGATTATATAATTGGACAGTGGATTATTCATTTTCGATATGTAAGAAAGAATACCATTGTGCTATATGATCGGTATTACTTCGATTTTATAAATGATAGTCGAAGAAGTAACATCGCTTTAAATCCATCATTTACAGAAAAATTCTATTTCTTAATCAAGAAACCTGAATTCAATTATTTTCTGTGGGCCGCTCCAGACGTGATATTGAAGCGTAAACAAGAGCTCGATAAAGACACGATTATAACGCTGACAAATCAGTATACCGAATTATTTGCTCGTCTGCAGAATGCCGACAAAAAGCATATTTATCGATGTATAGAAAACGTTGAAATTGGCGAAACAGTGGAATCCATCATGCGTAATGTGGTGGGTAACACATCCAATGAAACACCTATACACCCGACTCATTCAAGTACGAAATCCTGACTTCAAAATGCATGAAGCCGTAACTGGCAAAATGCTTTGGAGTTTTGGAATTCAAACTTTGTGTCAGTTGCTGAGAGGGCTAAAAGTCATACTCAGAGGGCGTTCTCCTAAAATGATGATGCTCGGGACAAGTGTTAAATTCCGTTATTTTTCATCCATCCAGTATGGTCGTATGCTAAAGGCAGGCGACCATGTTTTGTTTTCAGCCCTAGGTATTGAGGGTATTCAACTAGGAAATAATGTGAGTATTGGCTCTTATAGTCAGATAATCGCATCTACTTCTTTAAATCAACCTGGTATTGGAATTCAAATTGGTGATCGAGTTGGAATGGGAGAATTCGCCTATTTAGGTGGTGGAGGTGGATTGAAAATCGGTTCCGATTGCATCATTGGTCAATACTTCTCTTGTCATCCCGAAAATCATGTTTTCTCAAATCCAGAGGAATTAATTCGTTTGCAAGGAGTTACTCGTAAAGGAATTGAAATTGGTTCTGGCTGTTGGATTGGCTCTAAAGTGACCATTTTAGATGGTGCTCATATAGGAAATCATTGTGTTGTTGCAGCTGGGGCAGTTGTTACTGGACATTTTCCTGATTATGCTGTAATAGGCGGCGTACCAGCTCGAATATTAAAACAACGCGATCAACAATCTGCTGCATGATAAACACCTCTACTCCTAAAATTACCGTGTTTGCTTCTGCCTATACTATCAATCCTTTTAAAGGATCTGAAGATGGAATGGGATGGAATTTTGTTCTGCAAATTGCCCGTAATTGTCATGTAATTGCAGTAACGCGCAAGAATAATCGTCCTGCAATTGAGAAATATCAGCAAGAACATCCTGAATTAAGTGATTTATATAAACGTATTGAGTTTCGTTATTACGATTGGCCTAAGCGTTTCTTATTTTGGAAAAAAGGTCCAGTATTAAGTCTGATCTATTATTATTTCTGGCAGCTTGGATTGGCTCTACATTTTCGTTCACTTAAAAATCAAGTGGATGTTGTCCATAATCTGAATTTCCATAACGATTGGACACCTAGTTTTCTTTGGATTTGGCGGAAACCATTTGTTTGGGGACCAGTTGGACATCATCCTCGAATTCCTAAAGGATTTATTCGCCCATTTTATTCGAACCGTAATTTAATTATGGATCGATTTCTTTGGACCTTAAAAAATATATTCTGGTATTTAGATCCATTCCTTAAAATAACGCGCAATTCGGCTGATCATATTTTCTGTATGCATCAAGAAGCTGCGAATAAATTGGGATTGAAAAATAAATACTCCATTCTACCTTCCGTAGCTTCCGAAGAGGTTGATAAACCTATTGAAACAGATGAGTTTATTGTTTTATCTGCCGGGCGATTTGTTGGATTAAAAGGTTTCGATATTACAATTGAAGCATTTCATCAATTCTATATTCAACTGAAAGATTCGGAACAACGCAAAGCCAAATTAATCTTGGTCGGAAGTGGTCCAGAAAAGCACAAACTAAAAGCATTAGCGCTTTCTTTAGGTATTTCTGCTCAACTCGAAATTATTGAGTGGATTCCTCGAGATGAATTAAAAAAGATTTATCAAACAACTTCCGTATTTCTGTTCCCATCACACGAAGGAGCTGGAATGGTAGTAGCAGAAGCACTAAGCTATGGTGTTCCTGTATTATGTTGGGATAACTGCGGCCCTGGACGTTTCATACATCCAGATTCAACTTTGAAAATAGCGTATGATCCAAATTCAGATTGGAAAAATGCATTTGCAGATCAATTACTACGATTGAAACATGATGCAACATTTTATCAGCACGAACGGAATCTTGCTCGTCAGCGATTTTTAAGCACTTTCCTTTGGGATAACCGGGCAGATGAGCTCTATTCTGTATACAAAGATGTTGCTGGAAAAACACAAGATTCATTTGCAAACTCGGAGCAAAATGACACCGTTTTTAGTTTAACTGGAAATTCTATTTCACAATGAAAAAATCAGGAAAACTATACGGAATTCATTTACTTAATGATATCAGTGGTAGCCCATTAGTTTTTTCTATGGTGTTAGCTGATTATGTAGAAGATGGATATGATGTTCACTTGTATACGTCTAATAGTAAAGGTTTCCTGTCGGATATTGAAGGGGTAAATTATCACCATCTTCCTTATTCCTGGAGTCCGAAGAAATTAATTACGTTAATTAATTTTCTTTACGTTCAGTTTTATTTATTCTGTTCTCTCTTAGTAAAACTTAAGAAAAACGATACAGTTCATGTAAATACATTACTACCATTTGGTGCATTAATAGCAGCTAAAATTCGTGGAGTTCATACTATTCAGCATATGCATGAAGTAAGTGTGAAACCGGCTTCATTATTCCGTTTCCTTTGTTTTGTTTCGGAACATTGTACACGAGAAATGATTTTTGTTTCTCATTATTTAAAAAGCTGTTTTCATTTCAATAAACCATTACAACGTGTAATTCATAATCGCCTTGATGCGGATTTTCTTAACGAAGTAAAAAAGCACGGAAAGGTTAATCCTACCGGACCTTTCACTGTGTTAATGCTGTGTAGTTTAAAGGAATACAAAGGTGTTTATGTATTTACACGTTTAGCTGCAGATTTTCCTTCTGTTCGCTTCCGACTCATGCTAAATGCATCAGAAGCCGATATGCAAGAATTTATTGAGAAAGAAAAACCAAGCACTAATTGTGAAATTCTTTCACCAACTCGTAATACGCATTCTGCTTATCAACAAGCCGATTTAGTGATGAATTTGAGTTTACCTGATCAATGGATTGAAACTTTTGGGATGACAATTCTAGAAGCGAAAGCATACGGAATAAAGGTTATTGCTCCGCCAGTTGGTGGTCCTGCTGAAATAGTTTCTGTATCCGAAGATGGTTGGTTAATTGATTCCCGTAATTATGAATCTCTTCGACTCAAGCTTCAGGAATTAACTCACGATTTTACTCGCATACCACACAACATGAATACGATTTCGAATACTTCTTATACCGATTTGAACG
>DAOOQW010000152.1:0-5760 GCA_035388945.1 Flavobacteriales bacterium | reverse complement strand
CCGACACCTTCGATAAGGTTAACAAGCGAGAATTGGAATTAGGTGCCGCTTCTATTGCCGCACTGCTTTATTTGCTTGATAAATACTCAGAGTAATTCCCAAAAAAATAGCCCCGACGAACCATCACAAACGTCGGGGCTGGGTATTAGGGGATTCGCTGTAGGAGAAGGACTCGAACCTCCACGAGGCAGTTAGCCAATGTTCAGATTCTGCAAGCAGAATGGAGTGGTCAACCCGTTAAACATCGTTTGTCCTGTTATTCCTCACCCCCGAGACAAGAGGGTTTGTCTGCCGTTTCAACATCCTACAATAAAATGAACTAATTACTGCAAACATATAGATTGGCATAGAACTATGCAAATAATACAGGTGAAAAATTGACAGAATGAATATGTGGCAATAGAATTAATTAATAATTGACAAAGTGGTAAATTCGACACAAGTTAATGCTCGCTAAATACTAGAATGCAAAAAAAATGCTGCCCTTTTTAGGGGGCAGCACCTAGTAATTTAATGCAACTGATTAAAAATCCAGAACCAAGGGCTTTATTCCACTACTAATGTAGAATTCCATTTATCACAACGGATGAAATACAAACCCGATGGAAGATTCAGGTCGATCGATTGTTGCGAATTGGCTGATACAACAAAGTTTTTTACGCTTTTACCAGTTGCATCGTAAACTTGAAACGAAGTTTGTTTTGTGATTCCAGTTAACTGAATATTCCCTTCGCTAGGATTTGGGAAAATACGAATGTTCGTTCCTAAAATATTGGTCAAACCTAATGCTGTTACCTCAAATGCAACTGAGAGTTCACTTACACAATCATCACCCGAAATAGCTTTAACTGTATAAAATCCTACTCCACTTGGAGTTAATACTTGATCATTCTCACCATCGATCAAAGTTCCATTCAGATACCATTCATAAAATGAAGCATCAATTGTTGCTTCTAAATCTAAATCTGTATTCAAAAAGATACTTGGTGTTTCTGGTAGTGGATTGAATGTTAAATCGATATCTGTACTTTCAGATGTACCGCACACATTTGTATATGTAACCGAATAGGTACCAGATTGTGATGCTTCAAATGTGGAGTTTGTTCCATCACCTGGGAGCCAAAGAGCTTGATTGCTTCCAATATTAGCTGCTGTTAGTGTTATTGTTGATCCTTCACAAGCTTCTGTTATATCGCCAGCAGTTGTAATTTCTGGTGTCTCAGGGAGTGAAAGTTCTTCAACAGTCACCTGAATGGGACTTGAACTACCACAACTATTATTCGATACTACCGAATAAGTACCACCTGTACTTACTTGTATACTCGCAGTTGTTTCTCCACCTGGAGACCAAACAACATTATTAGAAGAAACTGCAGTTAATTGAATACTAGCAGAAGGACAAACCGACAATCCATCTGGAGTTTGAATAACTGGTGTTGTAGGTAATGGTGTTACAGTTACTCCAACCGAATTAGAAGTACTCGTCCCACATACATTCGTTAATGAATACGAATAAGTTCCAGCTGTGCTAACTGTAATTGTATTGGTTGTTTGTCCGCCGGGTAGCCATGTAACTCCAGAGCCAGTAGCTGTTAAGGTAGTTGATTGACCACTACACAAATCAATACCTTGAGATCCAATTTGAATATCAGATACAACAGGAGCTCCTGCAACAGCAGTAAGCGTTACACTAGCAGTTTGAACACAAGCACCAGTAGTATTGGTTAACTCATACGTTCCACTTCCACTTGCAACAACCGAATTTTGAGTTCCAATGGGATTGCCATCTTTTGTCCAAACATTTCCTCCTGAGATATTGGAAGTAAGTGTAACAGGTGAACTTTGACAATAGCTTGTTCCACCACTGTTATTGATACTTAGGGTTGATGGTGCTTCTGCAAGAACCAAGTTTGAACTATAAATCATGTCACCCGCACTGCTGTTGCTGCTGTTGGTAGCATTCATAGCTGCGTAAAAAGTAACTGTTCCCGTTCCAGCTGCTGGGGCTGTCCACTGGAAAGTCCAGGTGCGAGAGTTGGTTCCAGTTTGAGTCGTTCCAGCACTTGTATGAGTGATGTATTTTCCACTTCCGTTTAATTGCATGCCTGTACCAACGATCAAAGTACCAGCTTGCGTAGCATTTGCTTTTTGTGGAGAAGCACTAAATCCAAATTTTGTTCTTCCGGGTGATGTAACAAATACAGTCACAGAATAAGTTTGTCCCGGTGTATAGCCGCATGCTGGAACTGTTGAAGTTACCCAGCCAGTTTGAGCTGTTGTTCCTCCACTGTGACAGCTTCCTCCAGCTGAACAAGTACGTCCGGAAAATTCATTAGGTGAACCGGTATAACCAGCAGGTGCGCCTCCACCATTGGAATGCGCCGATTGGTTTGGCCATAAAGCAACAACCAAACAAGTAATAACACTAAGTAATACGAGTACTTTTCTTTTCATGAGTCAGGAATTTCCGCATGAAAGTAGAAAAAAATGACCAAATTCTATTCTCTGTTCTTACTATCAATTAGGATAGTAACTGGCCCATCATTCATTAATGCTATTTGCATATCTGCTCCAAACACCCCAGTTTTAACGGGTCTGCTTAATTCCTGACTTAATTGAGCACAAAACATTTCATACAATTTCGTTGCATATTCAGGTTTTGCTGCTCGAATGAATGAAGGCCGATTTCCCTTTTTTGTGCTAGCGAATAAGGTAAACTGACTAATTACTAGAATCTCCCCAAAAACATCCGCTACGCTTTTATTCATCAAGCCATTATCGTCACTAAATATGCGCATGTTTACGATTTTGGCTGCTAGCCATACCAAATCTTCCACCGTATCGAGCTCTTCTATGCCAACTAATAGCAATAATCCTTGTCGGATTTTATTGTAAACGGTATCGTCAATGCTGACGGAAGCGCTTGTAACACGCTGAACGACAACTCTCATGCTTTAATCCCAGGATTCTTTACTTAGTTCTTCAGAATGGAGCAGGCCAAGGTAAGAATTGTAACGATGAACTTCGAATCGACCATCTTCGGCAGCTTCTTTCACCGCACATCCGGGCTCATTTTCGTGCATGCAATTCGAGAAACGACAATGCTCCGATAATGCTCGTATCTCCGGGAAATAATCACCAATTTCCTCTTTCTTCATATCCACAATTCCGAATTCTTTCACTCCGGGCGTGTCGATAATCCAAGTGTCTTCCCATAATCCAAACAACTCTGCAAATGTGGTGGTGTGTTTTCCTTTGCTGTGAGCAGATGAAATATCACCCGTTTTTAATTCCAGTGATGGATTCAAGGCATTTATTAAAGTTGATTTTCCAACACCCGAATGACCTATAAACAGATTGATTTTACCATCCATCCGTTTACGTAATTCATCCACTTGAAAGCCTGTGCTAGCGGAAACTAGAAGGACTTCATAACCAGCTTGCGTATAGATATCTTGTAATTCGGCAAGCTTATCTAAATCAGCATCCGATTCATATAAATCACACTTATTCACTACGACCGAAACCGGAATGTGGTATGCTTCACAGTTAATCAACATCCGATCAATAAAACCATACGAAGTACGAGGTGAACTAACTGTGGCGATCACAAATGCATGTCCCACATTGGCGGCCAAAATATGAGCTTCCTTACTCAAATTAATGGAACGACGAATGATGTAATTCTCCCGCGGATCTATTTCAGTGATCACATAATAATCACCACCAACAGATTCTTCCACGGTAACACGATCTCCAACAGCAATCGGATTGGTCGTACGTAATCCTTTCATTCGGAAAACACCTCGAACCTTGCATTCACGAATAACTCCATCGTCGGTTTTTACCGTGCAGAAGCTACCTGTAGATCGGATAACAAGCCCTTTCATGATTTTATTTCACTCCCAAAATTTGTTGATGGAAGCGGTTGGGTACCATGATATGGTTTGAGGTATTCAGGTTCGAAATAGGCCAAATCAGCAAATGCGCCTAATTGGTATGATTCGTATGCTGAAGCACTCATGTCTTGAGCCGAAAGTTCAATCCCTACTGCAAATCGGGCATTTGGATGAACACCTAATACTTCAGCACACTTTCCTGCACCATCACCGAAAAAAGTAATTACCTGATCGTTAAGTTCAGGAATCACATCTGGATCGGTAACAACTAGTGGATGATCCGACTTAATGGCATGCAAATCGGCCGAATAGATAGCTGTATATACTTCCATCCGACGAGCATCAATCATAGGCGACAAATAAGTATCGACCTCAGGAAACTGACGTTTGAATGAATTCGCAAGCGTGAAAAGAGTAGAGGATGCAATGAGTGGAATGTCCAACGAATAACACAATCCTTTAGCTGCTGAAACACCTATGCGCAATCCTGTATAAGATCCAGGTCCGGCAGATATAGCAATGGCATTCAAGTCACGGCTTTCCCATTTGGCTTCTGCAAGAACTTCTCGAATCAATCCAAACACGTTCTCAGCATGCTTATACCCGTCACTAACTGATTTTAAAGCAATCAGATTTCCATCTTCTGCGCAAGCAACCGAACATGTTGTGGTAGCTGTCTCGATTTGAAGTATGCGAATGCCACTCACCTTATTCTTCCTTGCGTTGGTTAAGCTTTTCTGTGGTCGTTTTTTCTACTTCGGTACCATCTTTCAGAATTTTCGAAATAGCCGAATAAGGTCCTGAAATTACTTCTTCTCCTTCCTTCAAACCACTTAAAATCTGAATGTAGTTATTGTCCTGAATACCCGTTTTAACTTCAACAGGTTTAACTTTTCCAGCTTCCAAAACAAACACAATCTCCTTCACGTCCTCTTCTGTACTGGTTTTTGTGTCTTCTTTCTTAGTTGTGCTTTCTCCTTCCTCTTCTGCCACAGGTTTTTCATCTTCACGATTTCCCTCTTTTTTGTTTTTGAGTTCATCTAATGTTCGAACAGTCACCGACATAATAGGAACTGTAAGCACATTCACTTCCGAATGGGTACGAATATCAACGGTTGCCGACATGCCCGGACGGAATGGTGATAAATACGGATGTTCAGGATCCATCAAATCATCGTACGATTCTCTAAGAATTCGAATTTTAACGGTAAAGCTTGTTACTTGATCAGCACTATTAACTGCAACACTTGAGTTGTTAGATGAATTCGAAATCTCCGTAACAATACCTTTGAATTTACGATCGGCGTAAGCATCTACATCTACATCACTCGTATCGTTGAGGTGAATACGAACAATATCGTTTTCATTCACATCAACCCGCACTTCCATTTCGTTGAGGTTGGCAATGCGAAGCAATTCTGTACCACTCATTTGAGCAGTTCCAACAACGCGCTCACCTAATTCAACATTCAATTTCGAAACGGTTCCATCGGTTGGAGCATAAATACGGGTTCTTGCTAGATTATCGTTGGCTTCTTTCAAACTTGCTTCTGCGCTTCTCACACTAAAATCGGCACCAATAACGGTTTGACGAGCAGCTTCTAAATCGGCTTTTGAACCTTCATATTGAGCTTTTGCAGCATCAAATTCGGCATCCGAAATTGCTTTTTGATCGTACAATTTTTTACTTCTGTTGTAGCTGATTTCAATGTTTAAGAAACTCGCTTTAACTTGATTTTCCCGCGCACGTGCATTAGCCAGATTGGCTTTTGCTTGATTTAATGCCGCAGCAACACGATCGGCAACAGCTTTAATCATATCGGGATTGATGGTGAGCAAATGATCGCCCTTCATCACTTTT